>NZ_OY776217.1:970000-1345000 GCF_963675455.1 Emcibacter sp.
GTTGGCATGAGTAGCGATAAAGAGTGTGAGAGACACTCTCGCCGAAAGTCCAAGGGTTCCTGCGTAAAGCTAATCTGCGCAGGGTTAGCCGGTCCCTAAGGCGAGGCCGAAAGGCGTAGTCGATGGGAACTCAGTTTAATATTACTGGGCCTGATGAGATGTGACGGATGGTGTAAGTTGTTCCTCCTTATTGGATTGGAGGGGCCGCGAAACTGTCCCAGGAAATAGCCTCATCGTTAAGACCGTACCCTAAACCGACACAGGTGGACAGGTAGAGCATACCAAGGCGCTTGAGAGAACTATGTTGAAGGAACTCGGCAAATTGCCTCCGTAACTTCGGGAGAAGGAGGCCCTCCATGAAGGCAACTTTGTGGAGGGGGCACAGACCAGGGGGTGGCGACTGTTTACTAAAAACACAGGGCTCTGCGAAGTCGCAAGACGACGTATAGGGTCTGACGCCTGCCCGGTGCCGGAAGGTTAAAAGGAGGTGTGCAAGCACTGAATTGAAGCCCCGGTAAACGGCGGCCGTAACTATAACGGTCCTAAGGTAGCGAAATTCCTTGTCGGGTAAGTTCCGACCTGCACGAATGGCGTAACGACTTCCCCACTGTCTCCAACATAGACTCAGCGAAATTGACTTGCCCGTGAAGATGCGGGCTACCCGCGGTTAGACGGAAAGACCCCGTGCACCTTTACTACAGCTTCAGAATGATAATGGATATGTTATGTGTAGGATAGGTGGGAGACTTTGAAACCAGTGCGCCAGTTCTGGTGGAGTCGTTGGTGAAATACCACCCTTAACCTGTCTATTATCTAACCGCGCCCCGTGAACCCGGGGCCGGGACCTTCTGTGGTGGGTAGTTTGACTGGGGCGGTCGCCTCCCAAAGAGTAACGGAGGCGCGCGATGGTAGGCTCAGGCTGGTCGGAAATCAGCTGTGAGAGTGCAATGGCATAAGCCTGCCTGACTGCGAGACTGACAAGTCGAGCAGAGACGAAAGTCGGTCATAGTGATCCGGTGGTCCCGCGTGGAAGGGCCATCGCTCAACGGATAAAAGGTACGCCGGGGATAACAGGCTGATACTGCCCAAGAGCTCATATCGACGGCAGTGTTTGGCACCTCGATGTCGGCTCATCTCATCCTGGGGCTGGAGCAGGTCCCAAGGGTATGGCTGTTCGCCATTTAAAGAGGTACGTGAGCTGGGTTTAGAACGTCGTGAGACAGTTCGGTCCCTATCTGCCGTGGGCGCAGGAGAATTGAGAGGATCTGTCCCTAGTACGAGAGGACCGGGATGGACGCACCTCTGGTGGACCTGTTGTTGCGCCAGCAGCATTGCAGGGTAGCTATGTGCGGAAGGGATAACCGCTGAAAGCATCTAAGCGGGAAACCCCCCTCAAGATAAGTTCTCCCTTGAGAGCCGTGGAAGACCACCACGTTGATAGGCCAGATGTGGAAGTGTGGTAACACATGCAGCTGACTGGTACTAATTACTCGACAGGCTTGAAATCCCGTCATGAACAGAGATGAGATTGTAAGAATTGTTTGCCCCGAATGACTGTGCGTCGTTTGGATAGAAAACCGAGATACCCGTAGGGTGTCGAGGCAAGGCCGACCGGCCGCCCGAGCTTGTGCGAGGGAAGCCAAGCGCAAGCGCCGGCGATTGAGGCAAACAAAAGACTCATCCAACATCATGTACGCTTATACTTAATAACTTGGCCTCAAGTAGCCCGATAGGGCGGTAGGCCAAACAAAAGAACGGAATATACACAGACCCGTGTTTTTAATTGACCTGGTGATCTTGACGCCTGTGTCCCACCCGGCTCCATCCCGAACCCGGAAGTGAAACCAGGTTGTGCCGATGGTACTTCGTCTTAAGGCGCGGAAGAGTAGGTCGTCGCCAGGTCTATTAAAAACACAGGATCCTGTAAAAATACAAACCCATTCATAATGTCAAAATCAGATGCGCTCATGTAGCAAAGCGGTGGCGCATCTAAAATAACCGCCCGAAAGGCGGTTTTTTTGGTTTTGAAATTAGCCTCAATCGCCGGCGCCATTATTTAAATTTGGGCAGCTTGGCTCCCGCGCCATCAGGGCGCGACGGCCGGTCGGCTTTGCCCACTCTTCGGGTGGTTGGAGAATAAACGTCAGGCAATTGAGATTATACTGCGCTCAAGCAGCAAACGATAGCGCGGTAATCCGGGGCCTCATCTAGCCGATAGGCGATAGGCCATACTAAGTTGACGCGGGGTGGAGCATGCCCCAGCTTCAGGTCTCCTGAAGCGGAAATCAAAAATGCCGGGCTGCAACAAAGCAGTCCTTGAAGAAATGGCCTCAAGCAGCGAAGCGGTAGGCCACATTAAATTGACGCGGGGTGGAGCAGCCCGGTAGCTCGTCAGGCTCATAACCTGAAGGTCGTAGGTTCAAATCCTACCCCCGCAACCAACGGAAGTTGACGCCGCCCGGATTTATACTTTGTATGATCCTGGGCGGCGTTGCTTTTTGAGGAACCACCATTACCTTTTTGAGGCCCAGGCTGGCCTTGAACCCTTCCCTTCGGCTCCACAAAATGCAATATCCCCGCCAGATCCCCCACAAGCTCAATGCCCAAGGCGTCCTCCTCAGGAATGAGGGTCACTGCCTCAATAAGACTGCGCAGGGTCTGCGACGCCTGCGCCTTTAACGCGGGCTCGTTCAACGTCTTCATCAGATTGTCCAGTTTCTTCGCATAGGTCTTCGCCATATTGGGATGGAGTAAAGGAGCCGGTTCTCTGGCGTCGGCCAATTGGGATTCGAGTTCCTCCTTGCGCTTCTCCAGTTCAATCATGCGGCCCTTGACTTTGGAAGCCGGGACACCTTCACAGATGGCGTCCACAAGTTTGTCCTGTTCCTTATCAATCTTCTCCAGCTCCAGGCGTTGGGCATTCAGGCTGGCGGACATCTCCATGCGAAGCCGGTTGAGCTCTTCGGTATATTCCTTGCAGAACTCCGCAAAATACTCCGGTTCCATCAAATGATGCTTGAGGCCATCAAGGACAATCTTCTCCAGCTGATCCCGCCGGATGGTGTGGGTATTATTACAGGTGCCCTTGTTGCGTCGGTTCGAGCAGCCCACATGGGTCTTGCTGCACATGCTGAAGCCGCCGCCGCAGCTGCCGCACTTGAGAAGTCCAGACAGGAGATACGTTGGTCTTTTATAATGTCCCAGCTCATTGTCCGCCTGCAGGGGCTTACGATGCTTGAGGGCGCCCTGCTGTTCTTTGACCTTGTCCCACAGGGTCTGATCGATGATCCTGAGTTCAGGTACCTTCTGGATAATCCACTTGTCCTCCGGGTTTAGCCGGGAAATCCGTTTGCCCGTATCCGGGTCCTTGATATAGCGGAGCCGGTTCCAGACCATGCGGCCGATATAGAGTTCATTGTTGATAATCCCGGTGCCCCGCTCCCGGTTGCCGTTGATGGTGCTTTGTCCCCATTGTTTGCCTCGGGGGCCAGGCACGCCTTCCGCGTTCAAGGTCTTGGCGATTGATCTTGGTGACTTGCCTTCGGCAAAGTCTCTGAAGATCCGGCGGATGACGGCGGCTTCTTTGGTGTTGACCGTCCGTTCGCCGGTGACTTTCTCGCCGTTGGTATCGAAGCTCTTCAGGACATCATAGCCGAAGGTAATGCCGCCGCCGGACTTGCCTTGTTCCACCCGTCCCCGCAGGCCGCGCCGGACTTTGTCGGCAAGGTCCTTCAAAAAGAGCGCGTTCATGGTGCCCTTGAGGCCGATATGCAGGTTGTTCACTTCGCCCTCGCTCAAGGTGATGATCCTCACATCGGCAAAGCTCATGCGCTTGTAAAGCCCGGCGATATCTTCCTGGTCGCGGGAGAGGCGGTCCAGAGCCTCGGTGAGGATGATAGAGAAGTGTCCTTTAAGGGCATCTTCCATGAGAGCCTGTATCCCCGGACGCATGAGACTGGCCCCGCTGATGGCGCTGTCGTGATAGGTTTTAAAGACCGTCCAGCCTTCCCGTTCGGCGGCTTCCTTGCACAGACGCACCTGGTCCTCAATGGAGGCCTCTCTCTGGTTGTCGGAACTATAGCGGGCGTAGATGGCGACTTTGATGGTCTCGGAAGAAGGTTTACTTGTCATGTGGGGTCTCAATATCGTCTGGAAAAAGATAAAGCTGCGTGCCGGCGGGCAGGTCATCGGAGGTGTGTGCTTCGGATTTGTCGGCGGGAAGATGCGGAGCCTGAGCCCGTGTGCTTTTGGCCCCTGTGTTGTTGGAATGTGCTTTAAGAGGGAGCTCGTCCTGCACAGGTTCAGCCGCTGAAACTTGCTCAGTCCCTTTGAGGGGATGTCGCCCCGCGACCGTCAAGTTGTCAACATTGTCATTGGCGGTCAGACCGTCGATCAGGTCCCGTACAGCGGCGTGGGCAATCAGCCGGGCCAGGTTCAGCAGTCGCGGGTCCGGCGGACTGCCGGAGACACTGCCGTTGTCATTGGCGTGTGGATAGGCCTTAAACCTTATGGGAAGCTCTTTCCTGCTCATAATGTCTAAAGTAGACGCCGCAACCAAAGCCCCGTCAAGGGGTCTGCGCGGGGCGCACTTTATATCATTGTGACTGCAAAGCATCGTAAATACCTCTTGAGAAACCCAAAGATATCTCCCGATATCCAGCGACGTAAAAACCTACCCCCGAAAAAACATCAAAAAAATTACAGGATTCTGCATCCCCAACCACAGAAAAGACGGAAAAACCCTGTCAACCTGTATAGCCATACAGGGTCTTTCCCGCCGAGTCTCCGTTCCAGGAACGGTACGCACCCCGGAGGAAATCAGGCCACCCGGCTGGAACGGTAAGGGGGATGTTCGGCATCCTCTTTTGGCTCACTGTCATTCGTCTTGGCGTTTTGGAGTTCTTCATCGGGAACCCGGAGTTCCCTGATAAGATCGAAAATGCTGTAGACCTTGTCTTTCAGGAGGGAAGCTCGTTCCCGGGTCACGTCACCCATCAGGCTGATGCCGTCATGCTCCACATCTCCCCCTTCCCATGCCAGACACTTCATCACATGGGAAATGGTCACCAGCTGACAGCAGGGGTCTTCCAGATCGAACAGGCTGCTGAACAGTTGGTCCAGCTTCTTCTGAAGTTCCGGTGAGCGGGCAATAAAGTCTTTGCCGTCTTCGATGGGCAAAGGCTGCAAGGGCAGTTCTTCCCGGGAAGCATCTTCCATGAAGCTGGCCTGATCAATATGAGGCCGGTTGAGGCTTCCCTTCTGAAGGGTCTCAAGCTTCTGGCGGCAGAGAAATCGGACCAGACGGAGTAAGCTGTCGGTGCAGGAAAACAGACGGTCGAGCATATCATTCTCAATGATGAAAAATGAAGAGAAACGGGTGCCGGTGAAAGCCTGTTTGAGAATATGAAAGGCCTGCTCCTGATCGGTCCAGGCCTGAACCAGTTCCGGTTGGATCGCTTCGGAAAACTCTCTGAGGTCGGACAGGTCCCGGCTCCGCGGCACATGCAGGCTGTGGGTCAAGAGGAAGGCCCTGTAGGCCTGTTCCACACATAAGTGAAGACAGAGAGCCGCAACTTCATTCTGTTGCTCAGAGGCCTGCCTATAGGCGCTTGAGAGGAAGCTGCAGGCCAATGGCCAAACCCTCCCGAAATGCTCTTGGGAGAGTTTATAATGTTCTTCAGCTGAGGGTCGTTCCGGGGTGGTGAGAAGATCCAGTCCTTTGTCACCGGACTGATAGAGCAGGGTGCCAGTCTTGGAGATATCATTGTAGAGAAAATAACCGTCCCTGATCTTCTGGTTTATGGAGGCCTGGGTGTCGAAGGAAAGAGATACAGGGGCGGAGAGACCCGGCAGGCCGTTCATTGCTTTCTCAGCCTGTTCAACAGGCCACACGAAACGGGGCAAGAGCCGGTTCACGATCACCAGCAGGCTATAGCGGTCAGGATGGCGAGCATGATGGTCATCAGCATTGCCATGGTCGCCATGGAAAATGATAGAGCGTATCCGGGACCGCTTCTGCTTCTTCGACATTCCCGACCGTGCCGCTGCGTCATATTCCGTATTGAGAAAACGGGGCAGGCGTTCAAGATCGTCCTGAACAAAAGGAGGAAAGGCGGAAAGGTCCGTGCGCATGGTTGGCTCCAATAGTCGCTGTAGATTTAGTTTGCACCTTCAGAGAGGTGGTGAGACAATTAACTGCTGTCAGTACGCACACAGAAGTTCGCCTTTAAGTAGATGTACTTAAGGGAATATATGAACTAATATAGTTCAATACTGACGTAAAAACAACTAAAAACATTCAATAATGATAGAAATTGGTTCAAAATGATAACCTCAAGCCAAATACGCGCTGCTCGCGCATTGATAAAGTGGTCTGCTCAGAAGCTTGCAGATGAAGCCGGAGTTGGAATATCGACGGTCCAGCGGATGGAGAAAGCCGAAGGCCTGCCAACTGGTTCAATCAAGAACCTGGATCTGATCCAGCGGACCTTGGAAAACGCTGGTGTCGAGTTCATTCCCGAGAATGGGGGTGGGGTTGGCGTGAGGTTGGAAAAATACTTGTAGCTGGAAGACATTATGTTCAAGAATATTACACTTAAGAATTGGCGCCAGTTTTGCGATGTTTCGATTGATTTTCATCCACACCTTACTGTCATAACTGGTGCGAATGGAGCAGGAAAAACAACTATCTTGGGGATGCTGAGTAGGCACTTTGGATGGAATATCCAGTATGCAAGTACTCCCAAAAAAGCGAAGAAAGGTCTTTTAGGATATTTTTCAGATTTCAGGACCACTGAAGAAGATAGTCCAAACCCTAACAATAGAATTCAAATTGGTGAGATAACCTACACGGATAACGATATTGTTGCGAATATCTGCGTTCCTAAGGAAGTTCAACAGCAATATGCTATTGATTTAGTCAATCAGCAACAAGTTGAGGGTATATACATTTCGTCGCACCGACCAGTTTATTTCTATCAACAAGTTACGACGATTCCTGCAAAACTAGATGCAAAAAGGCAGTTATTGGATAAGTACCTAAATGAATTGAAGCAGCGATATAACATTAACTCGAGGAATGTATCTGCAAGCTTCAGGATAAAAGAGGCGATTATATCACTCGCAACTTTTGGGTATGGAAACCAAGTTGTGGCGCGTGACGATGAAGCTGTTGGGATGTTTGAAGGTTTTCAAAAGGCATTAAGTACGATATTGCCAGAATCTCTTGGTTTTAGGAAAATTGTAATCAATATGCCGGAAGTCGTTTTTGAAACCGAGACCGGTCGTTTTTCCTTTGACTCTGTCTCTGGTGGGGTTGCGTCTTTAATTGATGTTACCTGGCAAATATTTATGGCTTCTATGGTTTATGACAAATTCGTTGTTGTTATGGACGAGCCAGAAAATCATTTACATCCAAAGTTACAAAGGAATCTGCTCCCTAATCTTATAAAAGCTTTTCCGGATGTTCAATTTGTTGTCGCGACACACAATCCATTTATGGTGACATCTGTTCCAAACTCAAATGTATATGTACTTAGCTACAATAATGACAATAAAGTGGATAGTACCTTGTTGGATGTGGTCAACCGATCTGGTTCTTCAAATGAAATATTGCGAGAAGTGCTTGGTCTGGAATCGACGATGCCGATATGGGCAGAAGATGAGCTTGAAAAGATAATTCGAAAATATGCGAAAAAAGATATCAATGCGGATGAATTACGCAATCTAAAGATTGAGCTTGGGAACATTGGACTCAGCGATTATTTCCCAGATGCAATTAATAAAATTGCAGGGGAGATCGAGTAAATGATTAAGTTGGATAAGTTGCCTAAGCCTCAAGTACTAGAGGATAACGAGGAAAATTGGACGGACGAGTATCTTAAACTGAAGGCAGGTGATGACACTGTTCCTAAAGCTGCAAGATTTAGATATCGTCATCCTGATATTAAAGAAACATTGCGACAGGAGACATTCGAAAAGTGCGTTTATTGCGAAAGTAAAATCTCGCATGTTTTCCCAGGAGAAACGGACCATATTATTCCAGTGACTAAGGCTGAAGATAAAATCGTATCTTGGGATAATCTGGCGTATGTATGCAAAGAATGTAATCGTGAAAAATCCGATTATTCGATGATGAAACTCCCATTCTTAACCCGTTTGTAGACGAACCAGAAGATCACCTCATATTTTTTGGTCCTCTTGTTCTATCAAAGCCTGCAGACAACCGAGCTCAGATAACTGTTGAATTGCTGAAATTGTCACGTCCCAGTCTCGTGGAAAGGAAGAAAGAGCGAATTTCAATGGTGAAGACGATGCTTGATCGAATAGAGGTTTTTCCGGACGGATCAGCAAAAGAATTTCTTAGAAGGGAAATAACTGAGGAAGCCGATAAGTCAAAGGAGTATTCCGCGACAATAAAAGCTTATCTAGATATTGCAACGTATAATATTTGAGGATGCTTGGGACTAATGAATTGGGGCGCTTGGGGGCGGAAATCAATCTTCACGCCCCGTGAAAAATCCTTATAGAATAAGGGGGTATCACAACAGAGCTACGCTTGCTTTTATCTTGCTTTAACGACCCTCACTCTACGCCCCACACCTCATAATAAATCCAGAATCTCTGCGCCTTTCCCACGCCCCGTACTAAAACACCCCATGCCCCGCAACCAGATGTCCTCTACACCGGGCTAATGGTTGCAGGTGATTTGGTCATTTAGTGGGCGTTGTCTCACGGCGGGCTATTTAACGGATGTGCAAGGGGAGGGAAAATCGACGGCGGTGCAAACAGAGTTGAGCCTCGGGTCCCGTCCATTTTACGTGAAGCGCGCTGAGGGACGTCCCTAAGTTTTCTATTTACTTTCTCGTGTGTGTGGTTACTTTTACAACCTCAGAGGTAAGTGTAAGAAGTTGATTGGGGAAGGTATGACGGAGGGGGAAGCTGGCGCGGTTGCTTTGGGCGCGATTGGGGATCATTCCGAACAGACACAGGACACACAGGCAAGTCCGGCGATAGATACCGGCCTGTCCTGCATGGTCACGCTGCTGAAGTTTCTCGGCAAGGCGGCGGACCCGGAACAGTTAAGGCATCAGAACGGCAAGGGTGGCGAGCCCTTTACCACAGAGGATATCCTGCTGGCCTGCAAGCAGCTTGAGGTCAAGGCCCGCACAAAAACCACCGACTGGAAAAAACTTGTCAAAATGCCGCTGCCGGCCATCGGTCGGGACGGGGACGGGAACTTTTTCATCATTGGAAAAATAGCTGCCGGGGAAGACGGTGAAGAGAAAGTGCTTGTCCAGTTTCCCGGTCAGGCAAAACCGGAAATCCTTGACCGCGAGGCCTTTGAAGAGCTCTGGTCCGGAGAAGTGATTCTGATGACCACCCGGGCCAGCATCGCCGGCGCAACCCGCAAGTTCGATGTGACCTGGTTCATCCCTGCTTTGGTCAAATACCGTAAAATCCTTTATGAAGTCCTCATTGCTTCTTTCTTTCTGCAGCTGTTCGCCCTGGTGACACCGATGTTTTTCCAGGTGGTGATCGACAAGGTGCTGGTGCACAAGGGCCTGACCACACTGGATGTGATGATCATCGCCCTGGTGGTGGTCTCCACCTTTGAAGTCATCGTCGGGGGCTTACGCACCTATGTTTTTTCCCATACTACCAACCGGGTCGATGTGGAGCTTGGCGCCAAGCTGTTCCGTCATCTTTTGGCCCTGCCGCTGAGCTATTTCGAAAGCCGCCGTGTCGGGGAAAGTGTGGCCCGGGTCAGGGAACTGGACACGATACGGGAGTTCCTGACCTCTTCTTCGGTGACCCTGGTGATCGACCTTCTGTTCACCTTTGTTTTTCTGGCGGTGATGTATCTTTACAGCCCGACCCTGTTGATTATTGTGCTGGTTTCCCTGCCGCTTTATGTGATCGTCTCGGCCATCATCACCCCGATCCTGCGGAAAAGGCTTGAGGAAAAGTTCCAGCGCGGCGCCCGCAACCAGGCCTTTCTGGTGGAAACGGTGACAGGGGTGCAGACCCTGAAGGCGGCCGGGGTGGAGCCGCAGATGCAGCGCAAGTGGGAGGAAAATCTCGCAGGTTACGTGCACAGCGGCTTCCGGGCGTCCATGCTTGGCAACATCGGCTCCCAGACGGTGCAGTTTATCAACAAGGTGACGACGGTGCTGATCCTGTTTTTTGGCGCCAAGCTGGTGATTGAAGGCGCTATTACGGTGGGCCAGTTGGTGGCCTTTAACATGCTGGCGGGTCGGGTCAGCGGGCCGGTCTTGAGGCTTGCCCAGCTGTGGCAGGATTTCCAGCAGGCCCGTATCAGTCTGGAACGGCTCGGTGATATTCTCAATACCCCGACGGAACCGACCTATAACCCGAACCGCACCACATTACCGCAGATCAAGGGCCAGGTGGAGTTCGATGCGGTCACTTTCCGTTATCGCCCCGACGGTCCCGAGGTATTGCGCCGGGTGTCGCTGATGATCCCGGCCGGGCAGATTATTGGCATTGTCGGGCCGTCCGGATCCGGGAAAAGCACCCTGACCAAGCTGATCCAGAGGCTTTATGTGCCGGAAAGCGGCCGGGTGCTGGTAGACGGCGTTGACCTCGCCATGGTCGATCCGGCCTGGCTCAGGCGTCAGGTCGGTGTGGTGCTGCAGGAGAACCTGCTGTTTAACCGCACGGTGCGGGAAAATATCGCGCTTGCCGATCCGACCATGCCGATGGAGAAGGTCATCGCGGCGGCACAGATGGCCGGGGCCCATGAGTTTATCCTGGAGCTGCCGGAGGGGTATGACACCATTATTGATGAGCGCGGGGCCAATCTCAGCGGCGGCCAGCGCCAGCGCATGGCCATCGCCCGGGCCCTGATCACCAATCCGCGTATCCTGATCCTGGACGAGGCGACCAGCGCGCTGGATGCTGAAAGTGAAGAGATCATCCAGAACAACCTCAAAATCATGTCCAAGGGGCGCACGGTCATTATCATCGCGCACAGGCTCAGCGCCATCAAGCAGGCGCACCGGATCATCACCGTGGAGCGGGGCGAGATTACTGAGGACGGCACCCATGAGACGTTGATGAAAAAAGGCGGTCGTTACAGCCAGCTTTATAAAAAACAGATGCAGGCGGCGACTGTGGGAGATGAGGGGGGAGGCCGCGAGGCCGGGGGGAGCTCAAGTAGCGAGCCTGGCGCTCAAGCAGCAGAAGGCGGTAGCGCATCAGGAGAGAGCGGTAGATCCCCCCACCAGACAAAACAGAGGGGAACGCGCGAGCGTGGGGGGAACTCAAGTAGCGAGGATACGAGCGGTAGATCCCCCCATCAAACAAAAGAAGGCGGAGCCGACGATGTTTGAGAATACCCGTCGCCATATTGAGGTCTGGAAGGAATCCTGGAAGCTGCAGAAGGAACGTGAACAGAAAGCTTTCAAGGTCGAGGAGGCCGACTTCCTGCCAGCCGCGCTGGAGATCCTGGAAAAACCCGCGTCGCCCATAGGCCGGGTGATGATGCTGGTGATCCTGTTGTTTTTTACCATCGCCATAACCTGGGCGATCATCGGTCGGGTTGATGTGGTGGCCACGGCCCAGGGCAAGCTTGTGCCAAAGGGCAACATCAAAGTGATCCAGCCGGCGGAGCTTGGCGTGGTCCGGGCTATTCATGTGGAGAACGGTCAGAGTGTGAAAGCCGGTGATTTACTGATCGAGCTGGATACCACCATGAGCGGAGCCGATGAGGAAAGTGCGAAGCGGGAACTGCAGGTGGCGCTGGTGGATAAGGCCCGGGCAGAGGCTCTGCTCAGTGCCATTGACGGCGGGTCTGTGGAGATCATAGCGCCGGAAGAGATCTCCGAGGCGACCCGGCTGATGCAGAACCGGCTGATCAAAAGCCAGCTGGATGAATATAATGCCTCCATCGCCAGTTACGAGCAGCAGAAGCAGGAGCGGGAAGCGGAAGCCCGGGTGGTCAGCCAGGAGATCCGTAAGTTGGAAGAAACCCTGCCCCTGCTTGAAGAGCAGGTTCAGGCGAGAGCGGAACTTGTGGACAAGGGCCTGTCGCCAAGATTTCAGTATCTGGAATATCAGGAACGTCTGGTCGGTCAGACCCGGGATCTGGACATTCAGAAGGATCAGTTGACGCGGGTAAAGGCCTCGATCCAGTCGGTGGAAAAACAGATGGAACAGATCCGTCAGGAATTCCGCAAGACGGCGCTGGGGGAACTTGCCGAGGCGGAAGACCGTATTGTCGGCCTGAGCCAGACCCTGACCAAGGCCAGCAAACGCCGTGAATTGCAGGCGCTGCATGCGCCTGTGGATGGTAAGGTGCAGCAGCTGGCCATTCATACGGTCGGCGGTGTGGTGCAGGCGGGCGATGCGCTGATGGCAGTGGTGCCGCGCGACACCATTCTGCAGGTGGAAGCCAATGTGCTGAACAAGGACATCGGTTTTGTCCATGAGGGGCAGGAGGTGGAGGTCAAGCTCGAAGCTTTTCCCTTCACCAAATACGGCATTATTCACGGAAGGCTTGACCATCTCGCCCGGGATGCGGTGCAGGATGAGAACCTCGGCCTGATTTATCCGGCCAAGATCAGCATCGAAAAAAACAGCATCATGGTCGAGGGAAAACAGGTGGGACTCGGGCCCGGTATGGCGCTCACCGCTGAGATCAAGACCGGCAAACGCCGCCTGATCGAATTTATTCTCTCTCCGCTTTTGCGCTACAAAGATGAAAGCATGCGCGAGCGGTGAGGGACTTCCCGGCTCCACCAGAATTTTTTTTTCATATTTGAGTTTTCTAAACTGGCAGGGGAAATCGGGGCTGTTGCAGGGTGGTAACGGGATTTGTTAAGCCGTTAGTCCAAATGCACTATTTCCAGCCTTTACAACTGTTAGTACTCTGTTAACTATATACTGAGTTGCGGGGGCAGCTTTCGGCAGCTTTCCGTTTGATCTTGGGGGATCTTGTGCATATCGACTTATTCCAGCCATTTTGTTTGTTCAGATTTTCGACGGTCCGTGTCGGGCATGTCGAGGAAGGATGTCTGGAATGAACAGAAACACACTCATATTTGTATTGGTTGGCGTTGGAGCCGTATTATCTCTGGCCTGGGGGCTGCTAACCACCAATTCACCTGAAAAAGAAGAAGAGGCCCAGCCGAAGTTCTATTTTCATCTTTATGCGGATGTGGAATTCGATGGTGAGCATGTGGTTTATGACGACTATATTCTCTGCGAAGCCTACGTATATAAATATTTGGACCGGGCGGCCGATCGGGGTTACGTAATGGGCAGCATTGCACAGGGCAAGCGTTTGGCGGGTGGGGGTGTTTTGTTTCTGAAGACGCCCCATTTCTGTGGCTATGGTAACAAGGCCTGGAACAAAAATCGTCGCCAGCAGCCCATTGAACGACTAACGGACCAGGCCGCCCTTCAGGCAATTGAGCCCAGGACCGATTACATTCCGCTTTTTTACTGGTCCGACGATGACACTCATCCGACAGTCATGGAATCCTATGAATCCGAGACCTATTTCAAGCAGCCTTATGCGCGCCTGAAAATCAACCGGGTGGTGGTGGATGATTATACGACGGTGCTGCCGGACGGGGTAGAAGGGCTGGACTATCGGGAAAAGCTTCCCGATCCCATGAGCCCCTCGTTTTTGCGTGCAAAGAATTCAGAAGTTCCTGAAGAAAAGCGTGAAGAATACAAAAGTATCGGCGGGGGATGGGTTAGTTATGCGCTGCACCCTGTTTTTGAAGAAGAATGGGAAACAGCTCCGTCATTGAGAGAAATGCTTGGGGGCTTGGGAGCTGGAAGCAGCATTTTCCAAGACGATAGCCTTTACGCTCTGGTAGTTAATGAAGTGGACCGGGATAAACAATCTGACGCAACTCATAAATTTTCAGATAGTTACTCAATTGCACATTATCTTCATTCAAAAAATCGCAAGAGTGGACTAACAAAGTTTCAGGATGCAGGGACGAGTGCCCAGCTGAGTGGAAGGTACTTAGATGAGTATTTGGCACTTGAAAGGATTGATGAAGTGGTTCCTTTAAAGTGTGTGCGACTGCGGTGCTGGGTCGAGGAAAAATGGCTTGGTATCAGATTTTATTACCCGCTTTCTAAATTAGGAAGTTCGAATTCCGTGCGAACAATTGAGTATAATGAATTTGAAATCCGGATTAGGCCGCGGTCTGCATTTTACGATCCAAAGACTAAGATAATTTGGATTCTAGCATCACAACCGATTTAAAGTTTGATAGGAGGGGACATGCTTGGTTCCACAGCAGATTACGCACTTATGGCTTCAGCGGCCTATGATACATATAAAAATACTACCGATGAGTATTTTGATTTAGGGGGTGGTTCTGGTGATAAGTTTGGAGATGGAAATTGGGAATTCGTCGATTTTAACCTTCAAGACCCATTAAATCCTCCTCTTCCATCAGGTCGTACCTATCAAATTGATGATAACGGGTTCATCACCAATGAAACCACCGGGTTTGCTGCACGGATATTTATTGATCCATCAGGAAATGTCGTTATTTCTTTCAGAGGATCGGCCACTTTCGATATTAACGACTTGGATGCGGACTGGACAAACAGTAATATAGGTTTTGCGGATTCTCCGTTTGCATATGTTGAGCAAGCCATAGATGCCGATTATATCATGCGGCTTGTCATTGACCAGTATGGCAAAGACAAATTGACTGTAACGGGCCATTCACTTGGGGGGGGCTTGGCGGGGATGATGGCCGTCCGGTATGAAGTGGATGCAGTTGTCTTCGATCCAGCTCCTTACGGTTTTGTGCTTGATGAAGCGGTGCAGGGGGCGATGTATTCCAATGAAAATGTGATTGATTATTACCTTGCTAATCAGCGAGCAAAACAACATATCACCACCTACAACCTTAAAGGTGAATTCCTGTCTACATGGTGGATGGAAAATCTTGTTGTTTTTGTAAACAGCCTCTCTACTTATTTTGGGCTTCAGGATGAAGATGAAGCTACATTAGAAACAACTTTGCCCTGGCTGGCTAAAGAAACACATGAAATTACATTTAGCGGGGAAGGCTTGTGGCATAATTTATTGCTGGCGCTGGATTTTGAATCTCCCGCGGCTCGTCATGCGATTGATATTTTGGCTCTTTTGTTAAACAGAGGTGTAGATAGTGGAGATGGCCGCGACTTTACGTCATTACTGGAGCGGCTTCCTTATATTGTAAATACGTCGTTGAATGGCGATATTGATGGTCCATTGAACAATCTGGATAAACCGGATTGGACCGTTCTGTTCCGCGCCTTGGTGGACAATGACGATTTTTATCAGAAATTCTATGATTCCCTAGATCGGCTTACTCAAACAGGTGAAGTGGCTAATCTTACCCAAGATGCTCGGAATTCACTAATTTCCTTTGCCTTCCAGATTGCGGCTGACCTGATCAATGACAATTTGAACAATCCATCCGGATTGTCTGCGGAAGGTGTATTCAGTGACGATGCGAATGGTATTTTTGTAGACTTCACGAAAATTGACGGTGTATCTGACAACGTACCCGCAAGCGTCAAGGAAATTGACTATTTCAATGACTGGTTGCAGGTTCAGACATCAATCAATCTTCAGATTTTTTCTCCGGCCTTTGACGAAAAATATTTCGATATCATGTCGGCCCTGAGCGGCGGAGCTGATTCTGAGACTGTCGTTTTTAACGGATTTTCCGTTCAGTCATCAGCAGATGAGGGTGCCATTGTGGATGCCTCGTCGATCACGGCTTCCAGCTATGGCTATGGGTTATTTGCCATCGGCGGAGATGTGGGGGGAGATCACATCATCGGTACAGATGGAAAAGATTTGATTTTTTCTGGTAAAGGAACCGGAGATGTTGTTGATGCTGGAGAAGGTGAGGATATCATCACCAGTTTCTCCAGCAATGCTGATATTGATGGTGGATCAGGTAATGATATTATAATCGGTAAAGGTGCCTCTTCGACCATTTATGGCGGTTCGGGAGACGACTTTATTGCATGGTTCGGGGCTGGATCTGTCATCTATACCGGTGAGGGTGCAGACAATGTACTGATTGCCGACAATACGCTGATCGCCGACGCCACAGGTGAGGACCGTCTTTATCTGTGGGGCTGGAGGCTGACGGGCGGTATTAAATACGGGGGCGGGGAAAGCCCCTATGCCCAAAGCCTCTTCGCCACTTACGGCATCAATACTGACGGTGAACTGGTGATTATCGACAAGATTTTCGGCAACACCACCTATGTGGCCAATTATGTGGGCGGTCCGGGTGTGACGAGCCCCACGGCGGGCATCCAGATCGCCCAACTCGACTTCAATTTCATGCAGCTCATGGATGCGGATTTTGTGCCGGGTTCCCATGTTTCCTGGCTGGACGAGGCGCTTGATATTATCGTGCAGGCCGGGACCGGTTCCCCACGCAAGAAAACTACCGATCCCCTTGTTCTCGACCTGGACGGGGACGGGCTGGAGCTTACGTCGGAGACGGTGGTCTCGCCCTATTTTGATATGGATGAAGACGGCTTTGGCGAACGCACTGGCTGGGTGCGCCCGGACGACGGTTTCCTGGTCCGCGATCTTAACGCCAACGGCAAGATCGACGATATTTCCGAAATGTTCGGCGATTCAGAACAGGACGGGTTTGCCGCCCTGGCCGCTCTGGATGAAAATCTGGACGGGGTGATTGACGCCCAGGACAGCGGCTTTGCCGGACTTAAGATCTGGCAGGACCTGGATCAGGACGGGATCACCGATGCGGGCGAGCTCAGCAGCCTTGCCGATCACAATATTACCTCGCTGAACCTTGCCTATGGCGTCCCGACCGGCGGAGACGCGGTCAATGCGGGCAATCCGGTCCTGGGCTTGGGCTCCTTCACCCGCGGCGATGGCAGCACAGGCGACCTTTATGATGTGGCCTTCGCCATTGACAATTTCAATACGAAAGATCTGGGCGACCTGACGGTCAGTCCGGAAGCCGCGGTATTGCCGGAGCTGCGCGGGCACGGGGAGCTTGCCGACCTGAGCGTGGCCATGACCCGGGATGCGGCATTGCTGTCACAGGTGGATTCTGTCTCCGCTTCTGTGCCCCAGGACATTACCCTGGACAACCTGCGCGAGGCCGTCAAGCCGGTACTGTATAGCTGGGCCGGGGCGGTCGAGGGCGAACGGCCCGGTATCTATTACATCTATACGGAGGCACCGGACGGCACACGCACCGTTAGCGAGTTTTTCTATTATGACGAGGTGGAAGGTCACTGGGTACGGCACAGCGGCACCGACACCTATGACGGCGAAGGCCAGCTTGTTGTCGCGATCACCGAAAACCAGATCCAGAACTGGCCGCTTGCGGCCGGGGAAAGTCTGGGCGAGCTGACCGGTCAGGATCTGACCTTCTTTGAAAAATATACCGGGGAGAAGATGCCCTGGGACAATCTGGTCGACGGCGTAGGGGCCTACAGCAGCCTGGTCGGTTATGTGGAAAGCCTGACCCGCATGCAGGATATTCTTGCGGTCACCTTCGCGGTGGAAGGAAGCCTGTCCGGCTTCTTTGACGATATCAGCTATGACAGGGGAGAGGAGCTGTTCAGTTCTTCGGCCGTAAATCAGCTTGTACCGGTGATGACTGACATATTTGCCGGGGCGCCGGGCACGGAAATAGAGGCCCGCACCTACCTTCAGAACTGGTATCCGGTGCTGAAAATCTTCCTGGAACGATTCGATCGCGGCTCAAGCAGTCTGTTGCTGACCCACAGCTTCCTGTTTTCCAATCTTGTGGCCGGATATGAGGCGTCGGGCTCTGTGCTGTCTTTGGCGGAAGTTGTTGATATCTTTGATATCCAGTCGGTGATTGAGGCCGATGATGCGACAACGGACGGCACCGCTGACGAAGATATTTTCTATCTCAGCACTACGGAATCGACCTATGCCGGGGGCAACGGCTATGACGCCTATGTGGTGGGTGGCGGTTTTGCCAATGCGGTGATTGACGATACCGACAGCAATGATACGGATCTCCTGCGTTTTGCGGTTCATACAGCGGCGGACATCACCGCGCGCCGGGACGGCATTGACCTAATCCTGACCGATACCGCAACCGGAAATGAAATCAGGATCGAGGAACAGTTCCTTGGCCGGGAGCCAGGTTTGTTCGGCGGGGACTTCAATCCCGACCGCGGGGTGACGGAGATCATCTTTGCCGACGGAACGGTCTGGGACAAGGTTGATATTGCCAGGGCCGTGTCCACACCTGACGCAAGTGACCAGATCATTACCGGCACCAATGACATTGATGTGCTGGACGGGGGCGCGGGGACGGACCTTCTTAAGGGCGGCAACGATGCCGATCTTTATTACTTTGGCGAAGGGTATGGCAACGACAGCATTGACGAAACTTCGGACAATATTCTTCTAGGCGGCCCTGATATCGTCGCCTTCAGGGATAGCCTGACCCGGGACGACATTACTTTCTCCCGTAACGGCAATTCAGATGACCTGGTTGTTACCCTGAATACGACCGGCGAAACTCTTACCATCATCGACCAGTTTGATGCGTTCGACACCGGAGTTCTGGGTATTCGCTGGCTGGACCGGATCGAGAATTTCGCCTTTGACGACGGAACAGGCTACACTTGGGAAGAGGTTATCGGGGTATTGACCCAGGGTACCGAGGCCCAGGAAAATATTTACGGCTTTTATTATGGCGACACCATTGACGGCCATGGCGGCAGCGATTTTCTGTCCGGCGGCAACGTGGGTGATAACTACCTGATTGGCAAAGGTTATGGACATACGGTCATTGAAGATAACCAGGACAATATCCTGACCAATGACGCCGACCGGGTTATTTTCAAGGATGTTTATGCCGATGAGGTTACTTTCTCTCGTGACGGCGGCAGTTTGAACCTTGTAATCACCATCAATGAAACCGGCGAAACTGTTACTCTCAGAAACCAGTTTGACGGTTTTAACACCGGTGTGTTTGGTGTCATCCGCTTTGACATGATTGAATATGTCGAGTTTGCGGACGGTACTTTCCTCAATGCCTTTGAAATCCAGGACCTTCTGCTGGAAGAAGGCAAGACGGATGGCAATGATGTCATTTATGGTTTCTTCTCGGCAGATGTTCTTGATGGCGGTCTGGGTGATGACTTCCTGGCCGGCGGTGATGGCGGGGATACCTATATCTTCAATCCTGGCTATGGCCATGACACCATCAGTGATTATCAGGAAAGTGTTCTTGACGATGCGCCTGACAGGGTGGTGTTCGGAGACGGGTTTACCGTTGCAGACCTCCGGGTAGGGCGTAATGGTAACACAGCCATCCTTACCTTTGAAGGGCATGCCGATGAGCTCACCGTCAATGGAATGTATGGTCAGTATGGTGACTACCGGGTCGAGGAATTTGAGTTCTTTGACGGTACCATATTGAACTGGGAGGATATTCAGGATCTGTATCTTCTGCAGCAGAAAACCGATGGTGACGATGTTATCGATGGTTTTTCGACAACAGAAGACACGCTGGACGGCGGGTTGGGGAATGATACCCTTCTCGGTGATGCCAGGAGTGATACTTATATCTTTGGTCGAGGCTATGGTCAGGATGTTGTCTATGATAATGATCACAATAATACCTTTGGCGGAACCGACAAAATATCGTTTGGAGAGAATATAGCTCCTGAGGATTTAATTTTTACAAGAGATGGCAGTGCGCTGATCATTGAGATCGCCGGAACCACGGATAAGCTGACAATTTCAGGCCAGTTTAATTTTACCGCTTTGCATGAAGTCGAGGAATTCCACTTCAGTGACGGTACTGTTCTTAGCCAGTTTGATGTGCAGGAACTTCTGCTGCAGGGCACGGAAGGTGATGACACCCTGATAGGGTTCAACAGTCAGGATGTTCTTGACGGGGGAGCGGGAAATGACAGGCTGGAAGGAGGACGTTCCGGTGATACTTATGTCTTTGACATCGGTTATGGCAATGACGTTGTTTATGACAAACTGGATCACGTAGCATACGACAGTCCCGACAAGGTTTCGTTTGGGCAGGGCATTACTGTTGACAATATCTATTTCACCCGTAGCGGGGATAGTCTCATCGTTGGCATTGACGGTTATGAGGATACATTGACCCTTCTTGGGCAGTTTGCCTTTAGCGATCTGTACGAGATTGAAGAATTTCATTTCCATGATGGTACCGTCTGGACATTGGCCGACGTGGCGCTGCAACTTCTTGAAAGTACAGATGGAGACGATCATCTGATAGGCACCAATGGTCGTGACTATATGGACGGTGGGGCGGGTAACGATATACTGGAAGGCGGACGTTCCGGCGATACCTATGTCTTTGATGTGGGGTATGGAAACGACTATATCAACGATTACCTTGATCATGTGGCCTATGACACACCGGATCGGGTTGTCTTCGGGCAAGGGGTCACAACTGAAAATATCATCCTGACCAGACAAGGCGAGGATTTGCTCGTTGGGATTGAAGGTTTTGAAGATACCTTGCTGATCAATAACCAGTTCAACGAAACTACTCTCAATCTATATCGCATGGAAGAGTTTGTTTTTGCAGATGGCACGGTATGGAGCTGGCAGGACATACAGAATATGTATCTCGTCGGCACCGATGGTGATGACACGCTGATAGGATTTGAAACAAGCGATGTGCTCGATGGTGGTGCAGGCAACGACACGCTTCGCGGCGGCGATGGTTATGACACCTATATCTTTGGACTGGGATATGGCCATGACAATATATTTGAGGGGGCTGCGTCTTACTGGAATGCCGACAAGCTGGTTTTTGGTGATGGAATCACAACACAGAATATCACATTGATCAGAAGCGACGACTTGATGGATCTGACCATTAAGGTGGACGGCACTGATGACCAGATTCTGATTATTGATCAGTTTGACAAATATTATGAGGGCATTGATGAATTCCATTTCTACGATGGCACCATCTGGGATACTGATGATATTAGAGCGGCCTTTTTGGGGGGGACGGACCTGGACGACAGGATCGACGGCTTTGATTCCGCTGACGTGATTTCCGGTGGATTGGGGAATGATTCCCTTTACGGTTACGACGGTAGTGATGATCTCTATGGTGGAGTAGGGGACGACACCCTTGTTGGCGGTGCCGGAAATGACTTGCTTGACGGGGGGCAAGGTAATGACCGCCTCTACGGAGGGTATGACACTGATACCTTGTTGGGCGGAGACGGGGATGATCTGCTTTCCGGAGGTGGAGCTGCCGACATTCTTGACGGCGGAGCAGGAAGTGATACGGCTGATTACTCTTACGTCATAATAGATAATTACACCGTCAACCTGGTGTCCGGAACCGGCGGCAAAACCGGTAGCAGTCTCGTCGACACATTGGTTTCCATCGAAAATATTCGCGGTGGCGGAGGCCATGATGTCCTCATCGGTGATGACGGGAATAATATCCTTTGGGGCGGTGACAGGAATGATTCCCTGACCGGGAATGGTGGTAACGACATCCTGTATGGCGAAAACGGTAATGATGCGCTCTATGGAGGGGACGGTGATGATATCCTGTCTGGGGGAGCTGGAACGGACAGTTTCGATGGAGGCGCCGGAAGTGATACTGTTGACTTTAGCTACTCATCTACAAACGCTACCATTAATCTGGCACTTCAAAATATCGTGTTCTCCGGAGGAGATACAGAGAACTTTATTTCCATAGAAAATGCCGTCGGAACAGGTGGGTCTGATAGCATCATTGGAGATGCCGGAGACAATATACTTACAGGAGGAGCCGGAGATGATGTCCTGTCCGGCGGCGACGGGGTCGATGCGGCCAGGTTCGCCGGGCTTACTGACGACTACACCATTGTCCAGGAGACGGATGGTTCCTACTCCGTGAGCGGTCCGGATGGAAAGGATGCTTTGTCAGGAATCGAACGGGTTATCTTTGATGACAAGGAGGTATTCCTTGCCTCGTCCACCATTCAAGAAGATGCTCCTTTTGCAGTGGTTCTCCCCGAAGGTATGTTTGCCGGAGGTGGTGTGACGTATTCCGCTACCATGGAAGACGGCAGCAATTTGCCGGTCTGGATGACTATAGATCCTGCAACGGGTGAATTGACTGGTACAGCGTCGAACGAAGATGTTGGGGGTTTTCGTATTACTGTGACGGCGACGGATGCACAGCTACAGTCGGAAACAAATAGCCTGTACCTGTATGTCGCAAACACAAATGATGCTCCCGAAGTCCAGAACGGCATTTCTGATGCAATAGCTACTGAAGAGGTCGAGTTTTTGTTTGAGGTACCTGCGGATGCCTTCTCGGATATGGACAATGGCGATCAACTTACCTATTCAGCGACTCTTGCAGATGATACTGCCCTGCCTGCCTGGCTGACCTTGGATGCACAAACGGGGATTTTTTCCGGTATGCCGGGGAATACAGACGTCGGTGTGTTCCAGGTCAAGGTAATTGCGACTGACCTTGCCGGTTCTTCTTCCTCTGATGTTTTTGATCTTACGGTTCAGAATGTGAATGATTTACCGGTGCAGAACGGAGATCTTATAGATCAAACCATACTGGCCACGGTACCCTTCAGCTACGAACTACCAGTCGATCTTTTCTCGGATGCAGATTTCGGTGAAGTTTTGACAATAACTGCAACACTCGCGGATGGAACTCCGCTTCCGGCATGGCTGACATTCGATGAAAATACCCTGACGTTTAGCGGAACGCCGGATGAAACGGCCATCGGTAACCTCGATATATTGATGACAGTGGAGGAATTGTCGGGCGCCTCCATATCTGATCAGTTCACTGTTACTGTAGAGTCTGTACCGATCGATGTGACCTTGTATGTGGGGACCGACCAGATTGATGACGTTGATTTCAGTGCGGGGATTCAGGCGCATCAGATATTCTCTCTTGAGGGAGATGATATCATTACAGGCAGTGCTTACGATGACATTATTGACGGAGGAGTTGGCGCAGATACCATAAATGGTAACGCCGGTTCTGACACGGTCACTTATCAATATTCATCAGGGGCTGTTGATATTAACCTGGGGTCATCTTCCTTCTCGGGAGGTTCAGCAGAAGGGGATGTACTGACCAGCATCGAGCATATTATTGGTTCTGCTTATGACGATTCTCTGATTGGTAGCACGGGCAACAACAGTTTTGATGGTGGGGCTGGCAATGACGAAATACTGAGTGGGCGCGGCTATGATACGCTTATGGGGGGCGCCGGAGATGATTATCTTGCGGGAGACCGGGACCCGGATGATTATATATACAATCTGGGGGATGGCCATGACACCATTGTTGAATATTCCGATTCTACTCTAGGAGATGACGCGTCGGGCAACCGCCTGATCCTTGGGGCAGGTATTGCGCCGGGAGATGTTATTGTCACACGCGATCCCGGCAACTGGAATCATGTGACTCTCACTTTTGCCAACGCTGAAGGGTCCATATTTCTTCAGAATCAATTTGCCGGCAGTAAATATGGTGTGGAAACCATTGTCTTTGATGGTGGTACCACATGGTCGATGGCCCAGTTGGCGGCCGCAGGCATGACCCAGTTGATGACAGACGGAGACGACGAGATATTCGGTCACTTGGGTAGCGACACGGTCGAGGGTGGTGCCGGCAATGATACTCTCAAGGGGTGGTATGGCTCGGATACATTGATTGGTGGAACCGGTGACGATGTGCTGTATGGTGACCGTGACCCGGATGATTATATATACAATCTCGGGGATGGCCATGACACCATTGTTGAATATTCCGATTCTACTCTTGGAGATGACGCGTCGGGCAACCGCCTGATCCTTGGGGCAGGTATTGCGCCGGGAGATGTTATTGTCACACGCGATCCCGGCAACTGGAATCATGTGACTCTCACTTTTGCCAACGCTGAAGGGTCCATATTTCTTCAGAATCAATTTGCCGGCAGTAAATATGGTGTGGAAACCATTGTCTTTGATGGTGGTACCACATGGTCGATGGCCCAGTTGGCGGCCGCAGGCATGACCCAGTTGATGACAGACGGAGACGACGAGATATTCGGTCACTTGGGTAGCGACACGGTCGAGGGTGGTGCCGGCAATGATACTCTCAAGGGGTGGTATGGCTCGGATACATTGATTGGTGGAACCGGTGACGATGTGCTGTATGGTGACCGTGACCCGGATGATTATATATACAATCTCGGGGATGGCCATGACACCATTGTTGAATATTCCAGTTCTACTTCTGGTGATGATGAGACAGGTAACCGTCTGATCCTCGGGGCAGGTATTAATCCTGAGGATATCCTGTTGCAGAGGGATAGTTCCGACTGGGATGATATAACACTTTCAATCTATGGCGCGGATGGTTCCATTTTCCTTCAGGACCAATTTAAAGGCAGCAAGTATGGTGTCGAGACTATTGTCTTTGATGACAGTACCACATGGACCATGGAGCAGCTTTCGGCCATGACCTTTGCAGGAACCTCCGGGGAAGATGATCTGCTCGGAACAGATGCCAATGAATATATGTGGGGTGGTTCTGCCAATGACACTCTGAACGGAGGCGCTGGCAAGGATACTCTGGAGGGGGGAGCTGATGACGATACTCTTTATGGTGAAGCCGGAGCAGACCGCTTATGGGGTGGCAGCGGAACAGATATTATAACCGGAGGTGAGGGTGACGATACTATAGATGGTGGTGCGGGAATAGATACCGCAGTGTTCGCCGGCAACATTGCGGATTTCACTGTGTCCTATAATGGAGATTATACCTACACTGTAACCGACATGAATGCGGCTGATGGTGACGAAGGTACTGACATTGTTGAGAATGTTGAGATACTGAGCTTTGCAGACGGAACATATCAGGTCAATTCTATACCGGTATTTACATCTGACGATATTGTTCAGATAAACGAAAATGAAACCGCAGTCACCACAGTGACGGCAACGGATATGGATGGGGAGAACCTGACCTACAGTATTACGGGCGGGAATGATGAATCTCTGTTCCAGATTGATGGGACAACAGGCGAACTGAGCTTCCTCAGCGCCCCCGATTTTGAAACGCCGGGTGATATGGATATGGACAACGTCTATGAAGTTGAAGTGTCTGTGTCGGACGGCACCGAGAATGTCCCGCAACTAATTTCCGTGACCGTTGAAGATGTCAATGAAGCCCCCGCGGTGAATAACATCAGCCTTGGTTCTGTCAATGAAGAGGGGTCCTTCCTGATGACGACGGAGCAGCTTTTGACGGCGGCTTCTGATGTGGAAGGAGATGTTCTGAGTGTTATCTCGGTTGCCGTTGATGCGGCCTATGGAGAAATTGCAGACAATGGGGACGGAACCTGGACCTTCTCCCCGGCGGCAGACTATTTCGGCAGCGGTGTGCCGATCACAATTAATGTCAGTGATGGCGCTTTGACAACTGAAGGCACAGTTTCTATTGATGTGACCGGGCTTCAGGACGCTCCTGTATTTACCTCCTCAGCCACAGTGAATATTAACGAAAATGAGACCGTTGTCACCACAGTGACGGCAACGGATGTGGATGGGGAGAACCTGACCTACAGCATTACGGGCGGCGCCGATGCGGCCCTGTTCCAGGTTGACGGGATGACAGGCGAGCTGAGTTTTCTCAACGCCCCCGACTTTGAAACGCCGGGCGATGTGGATGCGGACAATGTCTACGAGGTGGAGGTATCTGTGTCAGATGGTACCGATGCCATTCCACAATTGATTTTTGTGACCGTTGGCAATGATGTGGATGCGCCGGTGATTACTTCTTCAGCATCCGTTATTGTGAATGAAAATGAAAGTATTGTTTCCACGGTAACTGCAATCGATGAAGAGGCGGCAGGCCTTAGCTACAGCATTACGGGCGGAAATGATGAATCTCTGTTCCAGATTGACGGGACGACAGGCGAGCTGAGCTTCCTCAGCGCCCCTGATTTTGAAACGCCGGGTGATGTGGATGCGAACAATGTCTATGAGGTGGAGGTGTCTGTGTCTGACGGTACAGTCAGCACACCCCAGCTTCTTTCGGTAACAGTAGAGAATATCAACGAAGCGCCGGAGGCAGGAAATGTGGATCTCGGGTTTGTGGATGAGGATACAGCTCTCCTGCTTGACCCTGCCGATTTCCTTGCGAATGCGACAGATGTGGATGGAGATACTCTTACTATTTTGTCAGCGACTGTTGATCCGGCATATGGCTCTATTGTGGCGAATGGAAACAACCTGCTGGTCTTCACGCCGAGTGCAGACTATGTCGGAGAGAATGTAGAAGTTACATTTACTGTCTATGATGGTCACGGCCTCGTGGATACGGCAACAGCGACGATAGATGTTCTTGCAGTGAATGATGCCCCCGTGGTGAATAACATCAGCCTTGGTTCTGTCAATGAAGAGGGGTCCTTCCTGATGACGACGGAGCAGCTTTTGACGGCGGCTTCTGATGTGGAAGGAGATGTTCTGAGTGTTATCTCGGTTGCCGTTGATGCGGCCTATGGAGAAATTGCAGACAATGGGGACGGAACCTGGACCTTCTCCCCGGCGGCAGACTATTTCGGCAGCGGTGTGCCGATCACAATTAATGTCAGTGATGGCGCTTTGACAACTGAAGGCACAGTTTCTATTGATGTGACCGGGCTTCAGGACGCTCCTGTATTTACCTCCTCAGCCACAGTGAATATTAACGAAAATGAGACCGTTGTCACCACAGTGACGGCAACGGATGTGGATGGGGAGAGCCTGACCTACGGCATTACAGGCGGCGCAGATGCAGCCCTGTTCCAGGTTGATGGGACAACAGGCGAGCTGAGTTTTCTCAACGCCCCCGATTTTGAAACGCCGGGCGATGTGGATGCGGACAATGTCTACGAGGTGGAGGTATCTGTGTCAGATGGTACCGATGCCATTCCACAATTGATTTTTGTGACCGTTGAGAATGTCAATGAGGTGCCGGTAGTAGGAACTGTCGACCTGGGATTGATGAACGAAGATGGGGTCCTTGTAATCACGGCGGCGGAACTCCTTGCTGAATCTTCCGACGTGGATGGTGATGTATTGGTTGTGACCTCTGTTACAGTTGACCCGGCGTACGGATCCATTATCGACAATGGCGACAATACCTGGACCTTTTCACCGTTTGCTGACTTTGTGGCGGATGATTTACCCCTTAGCTTTACAGTCAGCGACGGTAATCTTGCCGCCTATGCCACAGCGACTGTGGATGTGCTCGCTCAACAGGATGCACCTGTGTTCACATCTTTGGCTACTGTGAATATCAACGAAAACGAAACCATTGTAACCACGGTGACGGCGACAGATGCTGATGGGGAGGCAGTTACCTACAGTATCACTGGCGGTGACGATGCTACCTTGTTCCAGGTTGACAGTGTCACAGGTGAGTTGAGTTTCCTGTCTGCTCCGGATTTTGAAGCCCCGGGAGATTTGGATGCCGACAATATCTACGAAGTTGAAGTCTCTGCCAATGATGGAGTCGAAGGCACGCAGCAGATAATATCTGTAACGGTAGGTGGTGTGAATGAAGCACCTGATGCTGGCGACATCAACCTTGGTTCAGTGAGTGAGAACGGGTCTGTCATCATCTCGGCAACTGAACTTCTGGCTAATTCGACCGATCAAGATGGCGATACGCTGACAATCACTTCTGTGTCTGTGGATCCGGCTTACGGGACTCTTGCAGACAATGGCAATGCCACTTGGACCTTTACGCCGCTCACGGACTATGTGGGTGCGGATGTTCCGATAAGTTTCACTATTGATGACGGGAATGGTTTGAATGCTATTGCCATAGCTTCCATCGATGTGATTTCCCAGTCCCTGAATTATATTGGAGGAACCAGCTCGGCAGAAACGCTGACCGGAACAGCTGTAGCCGATGCTATTGAAGGCAAGGGCGGTACAGATTACCTGTATGGTGAAGGTGGCGATGATACCTTCCTATACACGAATGGTGATGGACATGATGCTTTTTATGGCGGTGAGGGTTATGACACTGTCCAAGGGTCTTCGGGCGATGATGTGATTTGGACCCGCGCCCTGGACGGGATCGAGGTCATCGACGGCGGTGCCGGTTACAACGTTCTTGGTTTGAGTAACTATGATACGGATAATATTCTGGACGCCCGCCTTCTGACCCTGATCAATATCGATGAAATCAAGGGGAGTATTACAGCTGATACCATCTATGGGGATTCATCGGCCAACCTGATCTCCGGCGGTGCCGGCACGGATTACCTGTATGGTGAAGGTGGCGATGATACCTTCCTCTATATCGATGGTGATGAACATGATGCTTTTTATGGCGGTGAGGGTTATGACACTGTCCAGGGGTCTTCGGGCGATGATGTGATTTGGACCCGCGCCCTGGACGGGATCGAGGTCATCGACGGCGGTGCCGGTTACAACGTTCTTGGTTTGAGTAACTATGATACGGATAATATTCTGGACGCCCGCCTTCTGACCCTGATCAATATCGATGAAATCAGGGGGAGTATTACAGCTGATACCGTCTATGGGGATTCCTCTAACAACCTGATCTCCGGCGGTGCCGGCACGGATTACCTGTATGGTGAAGGAGGCGACGATACTTTCCTTTATACGGATGGAGATGGGCTGGACGCTTTTTATGGTGGTGACGGCTATGACACGGTCCAGGGGTCTTCAGGTGATGATGTCATCTGGACCCGTGCCCTGGACGGAATCGAAGTTGTCGACGGCGGTGCCGGCTACAACGTGCTTGGTTTGAGTAACTATGACACGGATAAGATCCTGGATGCTCGTCTCCTGACTTTGGTCAACATTGACGAGATCAGAGGGAGTCTTGCAGCGGAAACCATTTATGGCAATGCCTCTGCTAATGTGATCTCTGGTGAAGCCGGCATAGATTACCTGTATGGTGAAGGTGGCGATGATACTTTCCTGTACGTTAATGGTGATGGAACCGATCATTACTTCGGTGGTGAGGGTTATGACAGCATTGTTGCTTCTGATCAGGATGATGATATTTACACAAGTGTTCTGGATAGTATTGAAGAAATAGATGGCGGAGCTGGTTACAACGCCCTCTATCTGGGTTCAAACGCTACTTTGGATTCCTCTACAACACTCCTGCTGAACATCGATGAAATTCATGGTTCGTCTGGGGATGATGTGATTGTTGCAACAGCCGAGGACGAAGTTATCTACAGTGGTAATGGTGCCGATACAATTGATGCCGGTGCGGGCGACGACCTGGTTATCGGTAATATTGGCGTTAAAAACTTTTCTGGTGGAGACGGCATTGATACCGCCGATTTCTCATATACATCCGCAAATTCCAGCTTCAACCTGGAAACAGGCACTGGTGCCGTTTCAAGCACGGCCAAGAATATCTATGGGTTTGAGAATCTTATCACAGGTAACGGGAGTGATGCCATCATTGGCAGTGACGCGGATAATGTCCTTACAGCCAATGCTGGGGACGATTTGATGGATGCCGGGCTTGGTGATGATACCTATGTGATCACTCAGGGGGATGGTTCCGATACCATCAACAACCTGGACACAACCTCAATAAACGACACGGTCAGCTTTGAGGATGGTATCACTTATAACCAGTTGTGGTTCACCCAGACTGGCGATGATCTGGTTATCGATGATCTGGGCAGTGACAGCCAGGTGACCGTGGCGGACTGGTTCGCCAACGGCGACAACGGCGACTATCACGTGGAAAATATCCAGACCGCCAACATGATCCTGGATCATTCCGAGGTCAACCAGTTGATCCAGGCCATGGCCGGCATGACTATGCCGACAGGTGGAGAGATTGATCTGGAAGATCCCAATAACGCTTCTTTGGTATCCGTCATTGCGGCGACATGGGAGAGCAGGGCTGGATAACGAGCTGTAAAGAAATGTAGAGTTGCAAGGGGGTGCGGGGACAATTTCCATACAAATCCTGAACTTTGATACAGTAAGATGCCTTCATTGATGGAGACAGGTGTTTGATCGCAGATTTTTCGCTCAGTGACGGGGAATTCGTGTTGCCTGAAGACGCAGGTCTTGCGGTAAAAGGACCGTTATTTGTGTGATATGGGTGAGCACCATTTCTATATATCAACGGCTAGGTTCTTATTCCAGCATGCCGAGTACGGTATTGTCATAGTGCGCGACCCTATCAAGCTATCGGATGCCGGCAAGTTTGGCTTGAGATCAGTTCTTCTGTACGGCGTAACCGTGGCGCGCCTGCCTCTTCGCAGGATCACCTTTAACTCCCGAAATCAGCTAACCCCTCTCATTGATGTGTTGTTTAAGACCTAGCGGAACGGCGGCGGGCTGCGAGGGATGCCGGAAATTCTTCATATAAGTCGAAAGGTAGCCGAAGCCAGTCCTGAGCTGGTAAGGCTGTCGAGCAAGTTGGTATTGCGGTGATAGCAAGGAAAAGTCTCTTCCTGAGTCCCTGAGATCCGCACAGACCGCTCCACAGCAGCTGATCTCTGGCCGTGATGAGACAAATTTGTTAGGTTGCAATGATCTTCAACGGCTTGGTAAAAACGCCCAATATGATCATGATTTTCATTGGAAGACAGCTTCACAATCCGCGACTGGCAAGCAACAGGAGAACTTGATAAATTGGCTCTCTTTTCCGAAAAAGTCGCCTGTCCCAATCCATACTGGAGGTATGGATTTGGCGCCAGGTCAATGGCTGGAGGCGTGGGACGTGAATTTACCTCCAACCGGCTCCCGGTATTTAAAAGCTAATGAGAGGGATGGCAGAATGTGGCTGCTATCCGGTAACGACCCAGGCCGGGAAGAACAGTCTATCGATCTCAGTGACTATACTTTTGACATTGGCCCGGAACCAGGTCTGATCCATCCATCAGACTATGGCGGCCAATATGTGGCGACAGAATACCAGATGACGCTGAAAAAATATGCCATCGTCCCGTCCATGCCCGGGAAAGGAAATTGTTATGTTTGCGAAGCTGACGGAGCGCAGCGGAGACACAATGCTGCTGTCGAGGCCTTCTCCAAAACCTTGAAAGCGGAGCTGGCGTGGCGCGTGAAATTCGAATACCGTGAACAGGCAGAAAGGATCATCAATGAGTATATTGTGAACTTCTATAATCGGAAATGGCGACATTCAACTTTTGGCACTATCAGCCCGATGGCCTATGAGAAATGAGCCGCCTAAAGAGCACGGTCCTAGCCACTTTTTTAAGGCAAGTCCAAATTATCCTGATAATTTCCTTGTTACCTAAATTATGCAGTGGGCAAAACGGAACAGGGATGGTCTTGTTTAATCCCGTCCAATCTTCCAATTTGATCAGAGCGCTTTGATAGCATCGAAAATAAGGTGAGCGGCTCGTATATCGTCGCCAGGTTCTATGACACCGGCCGCTTCCAAAGCCATAGTGAACTCGGTACGCCAACCAATATAACCAAAAGGTTTATGTTCGTTAAATGAATCGCCACGCCAAAGCTCTGTCAGGAGTGCTTTTAAATAATCCCGAACGGTTTCTGCTTCCGCATCGTTGCTAGGCATAGGAAGATTGAGTATTTCTTCAGGTGTCATAATATTCCCTCAATGTACGAGGTGGCCTTTTACTTATTCCTTTAGTTTTAGTAAAGGGAAAATACTACATACTCGATCTATGAGGCTAATGATAGTCCCTTCAACAGTAACCACGATTTTCCTTGTCTGAACCGCCCCGGTATTGCCGGAGGCTCCTACTTCTAAGTCAAAGGAGCCATTATGAACTTCTATAGTCGGAGAAGGCGACATTCAACCCTTGGCACTATCAACCCGATGGCCTATGAGAAATGAGCCGCCTAAAGAGCACGGTCCTAGCCACATTGTTTAGGCAAGTCCAAACTGGTTGGCCCGGCGCAATTCGGTTCCGGCAAGTGCTGCCTGCTCGCTGCGCGTCACCTCGTCGGCGTCGAGAATGGCGATCAGGCCGCATTCGGGAGTGTCGAGGTCTTCGCGCAGCAGGTTGATGCCGACGAGGATGTCGAAAGCGCCGATCCGGAGGTTGCGGATAATTTCGACCCTCTCCAGCGTGTCGATGTCCCTGAGCAGATAACGCACCTTGAGGCCGTTTTTGTCCAAGTATTCGGTCAAGTCTTGTGCCATGCGTCTGGTGAGCGTGGTGGTCAGCACACGTCAGCTCGCCTCGATGCTGGCCCGGGCCTCATGGGGTCCCATTTGTCGAATTTCAGCGGCCGGAAGCCGAAGTCGGCCAGAGTCCTTGTTATGGGCCTTGATGATGGTCGGGCTCTAGGTCTTGTGGATGATCTGGACCATAGTATAGGTCTTGCCGGTGCCGGTGCCGGTGACTCCAAGCAGAACCTGGTCCGAGAGCCCGTCGCCGAGCTCCTCAGTCAGCGCCTTGATCGCTCGGCTGGTCGCTGGAGGGTTCAAATTCGCTCTCCAGCTTGAAGGCGATGCCGCCCACGGTCTTTTCCGGGCGCACAAGGGTATCTTTTGGCAATCTCCTTTTGCGGGCCGTCAAAAGCCATCTGTAGGCGTTCCAACAAGGTGTTGCACTGCTCCGAAGTCATATTCCCATAATGGGGTGAATCGCCCGGATTATCCAGTGGGCTTTTTCCGAATAATGAAAACTTAGCCAGTCTGTCGGCGCATCTTCCACCATTCCGTCAGCAGGTACAGGCCGTTGGCGGCGAGGATGCACATCAGAGGCATCACCGGCAGGCGGTAGCGGAAAATCACATAGGCTGCCGCATGGATCAGGCAATAGAGAGCGACCGTCCCGAACAGAATGGCGTGATTGCGGTTGAGCCGCTGCCGGAACAGCAGTGGGACGAGCGCCAGGATCACAATAATATTATAGGCTATGAGCCAGCCCAGTCGCATCAGTTTTTCTACGGCAGTGGGATTTTCCTCTTCCCCTGAATGGATCGGTGGTTTCCAGAAATAGGCTATCTTGCGCAGGGACAGCCAAGCGGTGCGTCCCGGATTTTCCTTGACATAGTTCAGGGCCTGTTCCTTCAGGAAGGCACTGCTCCCGATTTCCCCCCGTTCCTTGCGGATGCCGTCCCAGACCGGTCCAAGAGGTGTATGCTGAATGCCGACAAACTTGACGTCGGCGGCCGGATTGTTTCCAAGGTAGATATTAAAGGCGCCGTTGGTATTGAGTAACGGCTTGCCAAGTTGCACGGTGGTATAGGTGAACCACGGGGCGAGAGTAATGAAAAAGGCAATCAAACAGGCAAACATAGCTTTCCACTGTATGCTTCGCAATATTTCCCGATTGAGATGGATGCCGGAAACCATCAGTCCGATCAGCAGGCCGGTCAGGATGACGGCCGGGCCGACCAAAAGTTCGTAGGCAAACAGGGCACCGAGCAGGACAGACAGTCTGATCTTGTGGCGGGACGCCGGATAGATCAGTAAAAAATATGTTTGGGCCAGCAGCATGGGCACCATCAGGTTTTCCTTGGCCACATATTCCGTATAGAGTATTGCCGGTGGATAAAGTGCCCAGGCGAGTGCAGCTAACATCGCCCATTTCCAGTTGCCGAGCAGTTGGCGCGCACAGAGATAAACCAGCCAGATACCGAGGGTGCCGAGGATGACATTGAGTATTTGGGCTACTTGGGCCGTCGCGCCAAAGACGGCAAAGAAGGGGGACAGGAAAATGGGCCAGCCGGAACTGTAATAGGCTACATTGCCCATGCCGTCGTTCATGCGGCCGTTTTCCAGCAGCGATGTAGCCATCCTCATATAGGCCCGGTAATCGGAAAAGGGCTCGATATGCATAACTGCGACAGCTGCAATTTTGATCAGGAAGCCAGATAGAAGAAGCAGGAGGAGGCAATATTGTTCTCTTGCTAATCTCGGTTCATTCATTCATTCATCTCCGTCAGATGCTTGGACCGGGACCAGGGGTGAATAAGACATGTTATGCGCCGTTCTTTCCACCGATTTCGGACTTCAGGTCGGTTAATATTGATGCGATGGAGAGAGTATATTGCCCAGCATAAAGCTTGATCATCAGATAAGTCAGTATCCAACTGGCGAGAAGATATCTTGCGTAGAACAGGTGACCGGCAGTATAGTCGATGCTGCCGACAGACACAGCCAGAATAATGCCAATGATAATTTTTTGGCTTATAGACGTGCTGCTTGTTGTTTTTGTCATGCCGATTTACCCACAAGCACACATCCACTCGCGATCAGCAGGGTGCCGATCATACGGGGCAGAGTAACATTCTCATCGAGCAGGAAAGCACCGAAAGCCATGGTAATCAGGAAACTCACGCCGACAAATGGGTAAGCAACAGACAGATCCACTTTTGCAAGAACCCAGAGCCAGAGGGCGACACTTAGCCCGTAGATAAGCAGCCCAACCCATATCAGCGGAGACATGAGTGCTGCTAGAAGAGTATCCAAGATACTGCTCTGCATGGCTTGCTCTATTCTGGAGCCTGCCACGCCTAACTTTAAGGCAAGCTGTGCGCAGGCGGAAAGAGTGACAGTAAAAAGTATGAGCCCGAGAACAAGGATAGACATTTTGATTTACCTCATATTTCAATAAAGTGTGCGGCCAGTACAATTAATATCAATCCCAGACCAACAATTCTGCTCACCCTGTCCTTTATGGCGAATACAACGGGGTCTTCTGTTATTTTCCCCCTTCTTGCTCCAACCCAGATCCTGTTTCCCCAGTAAAGCATGAGAAGGCATAATCCCCAGAGAAGCTCGGGGCTTTTGTATTGGGAAACTATTTCCTCGCTGTTGATGAAAAGGGCAAGCACAAGGACAGACGCGGTGATGTTGGCGATCCCCAGGCTGAACATTGTTTCACTATCTTCCCAGGAATATCCTCTTCCTTCAGCCTTCTTTTCTTGATTCTCGAGGGCGAAAAGTTCAATAAATCTTTTCAGGTAGGCAAGGCTGACAAACATAAAAATCGAGAAAGCCAGAAGCCAGGAGGACAGGATGATGCCCGTTGCCGCCGCTCCTGCGACAACTCTGAGCGTGTAAAGGATCGCCAGTGTCATGACATCAACGGTAGAAACCCGTTTCAGAAAAAAACTGTATAGATTGGTTGTGAGGAAATAGATTCCGAGCACCATTACAAAAATCAGGGGCAGATAATAAGTCGCCACCAAGAAGGCTGCTAAAGGAAAAAGGAGAGCGCCCAGGATTCCCAGCGGTATCGGGAGGTCACCGGAAGCGAGGGGGCGCAACCTTTTTGTCGGGTGACGGCGATCCGCTTCCAGGTCCAGCAAGTCATTAAGAAAATAAACACCGGAGGCGCACAGGCTGAAACAGAAAAAAGCTACGATGGCATAGATAATGGATCCCAGTTGGAAATATTCATGCGAAGTCAGAAGAGGGACGAAAATCAACATGTTTTTCGCCCATTGGTGAAGGCGCATTTCTTTTAAGAAAGCACGTTCTTTGGGGCTTTGCCTAGTATCGATGATTTTTTCCGCTTTTCCTTCTTTTGATGCCTTTTCGACGAGGTCGGAGGGCGCATTGACGAAAATGTTTGAATGAGCTTTATCCCAGATCACGCGGTCGGCCGTGCTGTCGCCCGCATATGCGAAGTCATTACCTTTTGCAAATTTCTCAATAGCTTGCAGTTTGCGAGCGCCTTTCATGTTGTTCTCGCTGTCTGTGGCAATAACTTGATCAAAGATACCCAGGTGTTCTGCCACCTTGTCCGCATAGGTTTTATGGGAAGCGGTGGCAAGGATCAGCGGATGGCCCTGGTCTTTTTTTTCGTTGAGATAGTCGATAAGGGGTGACTGATAGGGTAGCCGGGATGCATCGATATCGATTTTTTTCGTTACCTGATCTTTAGTGTATGATCGGCCGCGAGACAACCATAGCAGGAGATTGAAAACCTGAAGGGGATTGCTTTTGATAAGATTGAGGGATGTTTCGAGAAACAGATCGGTTTTGATAAGTGTTCCATCAAGATCCACAAAAATTTGTTTTTTGTTGTTTTCCAACTTCATTCCCCAATTTGGTTGTTTGTTCGAACTATTTACCAGAGGACTCGTAAACATCCCTTTAACACCGGTTCGACAGGGAGGCCAAGAATGAATTCTGCTCATCCGATGCAAAGCGTAATTCACCCGGGCAACCTTCAATTCTCATCTTTAGGAAAACTAAAATGTACCCCTATCGGGAGGTTGTTGCAATTGCATACTGGAAGGAACAGATAATTTTATACTTCGCTTGCAGAAAGTTGTGATTTTTCGTAGTTTTGTGCTCGACTTCATGAAGTATTTAACTGTCACCAATCGAATTTGAGAAACAGGGTTGTGACGGATTGGATGAGGGCAGAGTTGTTTAATTACGGTGACTGTAACTGAATTAAACCGATCTCCCTCTTTTAGTGGGGGAAAGTCATAACAACTTCCGTACAAATCCTGCCCCCGCAACCAAAACGAACAAACCCAGCCCCGTGCTGGGTTTTGTCGTTTTAGTCATGCGTCGGTCAGAATTGAACCTACGGAGAAGTAGGGTTTAACCGAAGGCGCAGCGCTGCAACGCAGCGTGAAACAGCGCCAAGGTCAGCGGAGCTAAATCCTACCCCAAAACCAAAAATTAGCCCAGCAAAACACCGGGCTTTCTTGTTTCTTTCTGAAAGTGGTTTTTTACCAGACATAGCGGATGGTGGCCTGCCCCCTGCTGACGCGCAGATTACCGGCGAAGGTGCCGCTGTAGGTGACATCAAGGATCACACGATCCCACAGCTGGGTCATGAGGCCCGCCTCAACCCTGAACTGGTCTGTGGGCATGTCGACGCCGTAGATGGCAAATTCGTCATCGGGAAGCGCCTGGAAAGCGGCCGCGGTCGAGCGGCCCTTGTCGCCGAATTCATGCTCCCAGAACAGGCCGACCATCGGTTGGAAGCGACCGGCATTCTCACCTTCCTCTCGGCTTAGCCGCAGACCCAGAGTCGATTTCAAGGAAGTGATGCTATTGTCGTCGACGGAAAGACCAAGATCGTTTCCGCCCTCTTCCTCGAACGCATCTCTGTGCAGGCGCGCATATTGCAAGTCGGCAAGCGTAGTGATGTTTGACCCAGCCAGTGTGAACTGTTTGCGGATATGCATATTGGCCATCACGCTGTGACCGCTGGGCGAGGCCTCAAGCTGCAGGTTCTGGGACGTGGTCTGGAGGCGGCGGGAGCTGTCGTAATAGTCCAGCGAGTAGCCCAGGCTTGCACCAAACTCCATACCATTCCCGGCCCGATGCGTCACATAGGCGGCGGTATCAAGACTGGTGCGGCCGTTGTCGGAAGCGCCGGCATCCAGGCGCGATCCGCCCAAGGCAAACCCAAAGCTGGTATCGGCCTTGCGATAGTCAAAGCTAGTCATAGCGCCGCTGGCTTTATAGGAATAGCCAAAGGCATTGCCGTCGCCATCTACATCGCCCCATTCGCCGTACAGATTGCCGGAAATGGCCCAGCGTCCGTCATGATCCTTGCGATCCATCAAACCGAAGGCGTTATCCATGACATGGCCCATAAAGGTCTGGCGCGCCCGGAGTGTCGGCGTTGCCAACCGGACGGAAGTCTGGTTGGTCAGCTGGTTGAACGCTGACGCCGCTTCACTGCGCAGGGTCCAGGTCATGTCTTCAACAAAATCGACAATCTGCGTGCTGGCATCACCAGCGTCCGCCATGGCCGCCATCGTATCCAGCCTGGCGCCGAGCGCCTGCTGCTGGGCGTTCATTTCCGGAATAACGAAGCTGTCGCGGTCGAGGCGCACTTCAATGCCGCCCGCCGTGAAGACCGGCGTAAAGGTCGAGAAGTAGGGGGTGTTGCCCCTTACTTCGGAGAAGCTTCCGGTGATGCCGTCGGTGGCGGTCATGAACTGGAAGGTGTCGCCCAGTTCGTTGTCGCTCCGCTCGAAGTCGGAGATCACTTCCAGCGTACCCCCCAGTGTGGCGGTGCCGTCGATGATCACCTGGTCGACATCCGAGCCGATCACTTCGAGCTCGAAAATGCTGCCCTCCGCCATGACCAGTTCGCCTTCAATTTCGAAGGTGCCGATGGAGGTGCCCGGTGCGAAGCGCCCGCCGGGATCAACCCAGACGGCGCCGATCACCCGGCCGCGGCCTTTCAGCGTGCCGCCGCTTTCGATCCTGACCGCATGCGCCGACATGAGATAGGTGTTTGACGGCAGAATAAACACGCCGGATTTGACGGTGAAGGTGGCAAATCCGATCCTCGCAATGCCGTCTTCCGGAGAGACTCTACCGAACAAAGAGAAGCTTCCTTCGCCCACCATTTTGAAGTGCTCGAAGTTGACGAAGCGTTGCATATCAACGGACATGCTGGCGCCGGCGCTGGTGGCAGCGACCAGGGTGTTGCCGCCGCCCGCGCCGCCATCGACCCAGGCAGTCTTCGTCAGGCTGATGCCACCATTGTCACTCGAGTCCCATTGCGATTTCTCGCTGATGATCAGTGTGTCGGCCCCGCCGGCCATATCGACCTTGCCGGCCCCGACATCAATTGTACCGTCATTGAGCAGGGTGTTGGCGTCGTCCGAGAAGACGATGGACCCATCAATGGTGCCATAGTTTTCAATGGAATTGCGGGTCTGTACCGTGCCGGTGATGGTGCCGTTGTTCTGCAGGCTGGAATAGAGGCCCAGGTTCATGGCTGAGCGAACATCGCCTGTGGAGTCATGGCCGGTCACCGGCCCGGTAATCGTGCCGTTGTTGGTGGTCGTGGTGTTACCGCCCGTCGCCGTCACGCCGCCTTCGACCCTGGCATCCTTGGCTACGGTCAGGCTGCCGCTATTCAGCTGGACGGCGCCGCCGATGGTCCCTTCGTTGACCAGTTTATCGATGCCTGCCAGCATGACATTACCATTGATCACGCTACGGTTGATGACGCTGTTGGTGCCACCGCCCAAGCTGACGGAGCCGGTGATGGTGCCTGTATTGATGACACTGTCTTCATGGGCGCCGCCGCTCACGCTGCCGGTGATGGTGCCGCTGTTGTCGACGCTGTTCGTGCCGTTATACAAGGCAATATTGCCGGTGATGTCGCTGGTATTGGTCACCGTGTCCGCGCCGTTGCCAGCCCCGATATCGCCAGTCAGCTCACCGGAATTAGTCAACACGTTGATACCGTCGCCAAGCGCAACCGCGCCGGTGATCGTTCCGCTGTTGGTTAGGCTGTTGTCGCCACTGCCGAGGTCCAGGTTGCCCTTGATGGTGCCGCTGTTGCTGACCTCGTCAGCGCCGGCGCCGAAGGTGGTGTCGCCTGTGATGGTACCGCTGTTGGTCAGCCTGTTGTCACCGTCACCAAAGTCCATGCTCAGCCGCGGCTGGCCGAAGAAGGCTTGGGTAAGGCCCGAGTTCTCGAGCACATCGTTGCCACCGCCCAGATCGATGCTGGAGGCGTTGAGATTGCCATTGTTGGTGATCGTGTTGGCGCCCGCATCACCGGTGATATTGCCTACTAGGCCTGAGACCGCAGCGATCTCAAGTTTGCTGGTGGAGGTCATGCTAACGCCACCAAGGAAGAAGTGCAGACCGTTCAGGGTCCAGTCCGCGGCACCATTTGTCCCGTTCACATGCAGGACTTCATAGCCGCTGAAGTCACCGAAGTTGAGGCTGCCGGTGCCCCGCACTTCCAGCGTGTCGGTGCCATAATCGCTATCGGTATCGCCGAGTACCGCCTTAGCAGCGTTCAGGATGGACGCCGTCACGATGAGGCGGTCATTGCCGGTGCCGAGTGTGATTTCGCCGTTGACTGTCCCCAGTTTGGAGGGGTCGACCACGTCATCGCCGGCTCCGAAGTCGAGGTTGCCGGTGATGGTGCCGCCGCTATTGTCGATGCGGTCGCTGCCGTCTCCCAGGCCGACATCGCCGGTGATGGTGCCGCTGTTGGTCAGAGTGTTGGCTCCGTTGCCGCCGGTGACATTGGCGGTCAGCTGCCCGCTATTGGTCAGCTTGGTGGTGCTGCCCAGTATGACGCCGTCGCTAAACTCATGGCTGCCGGTGAGGGTCCAGTCTGTGCCTTGGATGTCCAGCTTTTCCATGCCGATGATCTTGCCCGAGGCAAAAGTGCCGCTTTCGATTAGTAGCAGGGTATCGAATCCCTCCCCACCGGTCAGCGAACCGACCTCGAGGTCCGAGCCGTTCCAGTTGAAGACGTCATCTCCTGCGCCGAGCGAAACGCTGCCGCTCACCGTGCCGAGGGCGCTGGAGGCCAGGCTTTCATTGCCGCCGCCGAGGTCCACATTGCCGGTGATGGTGCCGGCGCCGTTGTCAAAAACATCTACGCCGTCGCCCAGGGATACATCGCCGGTGATGGTCGCCTTGTTGATCAGCGTGTTGGCGCTTTCATCACCCAGTACCTCGGCCGTCATCGTGCTCTCGTTGATCAGCGTTGCCGTGCCGATAATGCGCACGCCGTCATAACTCTGCGTTCCCCTCACAACCCAGGTCAGGCCGGAGAGGCCGAGCAGTTCCATGTCGGATTCAATGGAGCCCGCGAAAGTACCGCTGCCGGACAGCTCAAAAGTGTCCAGGCCGTCGCCGCCGGTCAGCGTCAACAGGTCGAAGCTTGAACCGTCGAAAGTGCCGTTTTCCAAGACCAGGCGCAGGGTGTCGTCACCCGCGCCCATATCGATGGAGCCTTCAATCTGGCCGAGCTTCAACACATCCAGAACGTCGTCACCGGCGCCAAAATCGATAGCGCCGACGATACTGCCGCCGGTGTTGTCCAGCGTGTCGACGCCGTCACCGAAACTGATATTGCCGACCAGGGTGCCGCCATTGTTATTCAGCGTGTCGATACCGTCGCCGAAATCAACGTCACCGGTGAAGGTGCCGCTGTTGTTGAGCAGGTTGTTACCGTCGCCAAACGACATGTCATGGGCATAAGTGCCGGTATTGTTCAGTGTATCATTGCCATCGCCCAGAGTGATGGTTCCGGTGATGGTGCCGAGATCGTCCGTATCCAACACGTCGGAGCCCGCGCCGAAGTCCACATTGCCGGTGATGGTCCCTGTATTGACCAGCCGGTCCGCGCCGTCGCCCAGGTTCAGGTCGACGACCACATTGCCTGCGTTGTTGACCGTGTCGTTACCATCGCCGAGGAAGATGCCGCCGGTGACCGTACCCGTCTTGCTGGCATCGAAGACTTCGTCGCCTGCGCCAAAGTCCACCTTGCCCTCAACGGTGCCGCCAGTGTTGTCGAACTCGTCGACGCCGTCGCCGAACAGCACATCGCCGGTGATGGTGCCGGAATTGGTCAGCCAGTCATTATTCGCGCCCAGATCGACGGTGCCGTCCAGGGTGCCAAGGTTCCATACCCCGTCATTACCGCCGTTCAGCGTTACATCGCCGGTAAGCGTGCCTGTGGCGGCGTTGGAGAGCAGGTTGACGCCGAAGTCGCCGGTAACATCCGCCGTCAGGCCGCCCCAGTTGGCAAGCTGTCCGGTACCGGTGAGGGAAACACCGCCGCTGAAGCTCTGGTCGCCGAGCAGGGTCCAGATGGCGGACTCCACAGTGGCTTGCTCAAAACCGGTGACCGTGTTGATCAAGAGGATGGAATTGACGCTGCCGGACATCAGCAAGGTGTCCGTACCGTCGGCAGCCGTCGTGCCGGCATCGATTGCGGCCACATTGCCAAGCGAGGTGCTGGTCACCACGAAGGTATCGTCGCCCGTGCCGAAGATCACGCTGCCGGAAATTGTGCCCAGCTTGTCGCCATGCAGGTAGTCATCCCCCGCGCCGAAATCGACATTGCCTGTAATGGTGCCGCCGGTGTTGTCCAGGATGTCGGCGCCGTCGCCGAAGTTGATATCACCGGTAATATTGCCAGCATTGGTCACCGTGTCGGCACCACCCGCCAGGGCGATATCGCCAATATAGGAGGCGCCGGATTCGTTGGTGAAGAGATTGACCTCGTCATCTCCGGTAATATCGGCTGTCAGGGTTCCCCTGTTCAGGAGATGAGTCTCCGCGCCGTTCAGGATGACGCCTGACGTATAGGCTTGCGTCCCTTCCAGTGCCCATTCGGAAGAGCCTAAATCCCAGTCGCTGACCACCAGTTTTTCAAAGCTGGTGAACGACCCATCATAGACATTCGTTGTATCCGATGTGCCCACCAGTTCCAGCGTATCCATGCCGGCGCCGCCGGTCACCGTGCTGCCGAAGCTGCCGGAGATGAAACCGTAGCCCAGCAACTGCAGCGTGTCGCTACCACCGCCAAGATCCACGGCACCTGTGATGGCGCCCCAATTGGCCAGTGTGTTGGCGGAATCGTCGCCGGTCACAGTTGACGTCAGGGTCACGCCAATTACGGCCAGTGAACTGCCTTCGCCAATCAGCTGTATGCCCCCGGAAAATTCCATATCGGCACCGATCGACCACTCACCCTTCACTTCCAGCGCTTCGAAGCCGGTCGGCGTCGGTCCGGTCCCGCCCAAGGACTGTCCGAGCACGCCATTGCCCTGAAGCTCCAGCGTGTCTGTTCCTGCCCCGGCTTCGATCGTGATCAATTCGTCGCTGCTGTTGAGATAAGCCGAGGTCGACGGGTTGTTGTCATCGTGAATCATTATAAAGCGGTCGTCACCGCCGCCGAGGTCGATATTGGCGGAAATGGTCCCCGAGTTGGTGATGGTGTTAGAGCCGTCGCCACCAATGATGTTAGGAGCGTCGAATGTCCCGTGGTTTGTCAGATCGCAATCCTGACCAAGGTCAAAATCTGTGTCAGAGCTATAGCCGTCCACATCCACGCTCTCGCAGTTGCCGCCTATGATTTCGAAACCTGTATAGGTGACGCCGACAAGCGTGGCAGAACCCTGAAGTTCAATAATATCGCCCGTGGTTTCCGTGCCACCGTCGAGCGTGCCGCTGAACACGGCGCCATCCTGGATGATCACCTTGTCGTCACCGGCCCCGAAATTTACATCGCCGACAATTGTCCCGGCGTTGGTTAGGAGGTCGTCGCCCGTGCCCATAGTCAGCGACCCGTCTATCTGTGCTCCGGTGGCGTTGGTCACAATGTTGGTGCAGTCGCCCAGATCCACATTGCCGGTGATGCGGCCATAGTTGGTCAGCGTGTCGTCGCCTGTCCCCGTCGTCAGATTGCTTGCCAGTGTGACCGCGCCCAAACCGTCCACCGCGCCGATGATTCCGGTACTGGTGTTGGTGATTGTGTTGTTGCCGTCGCCGAGGTCCACATGCCCTTCCAGCGCACCTGAGTTGAGCAGGGTCATGTCCGCAAAGGTCAGGTTGGCAGGCGTGACGACGACAGCGTTCATGGCCGTAATGGTGCCGCTGTTGGTGATTGACCCGGTTGCAGTATCAAGCGACATCAACAAGCCGGTTGAATCGCTGGTCACATCCGCGTTGCTGACCGTAATGGTGCCGCTGTTGTCAAAATCGCCGGCGTCGTCAATTTGCACGCCGACCACGGCAAAAGGCGTGGATGTGTCGCCCGTAACCGTAATTTGTCCGCTGTTGCTGACCTGGGTGGTGCTTACTCCCTCGAAACCCCAGACTACCATGCCTCGTGTGCTTGCTGCCGCCGGAATATTGATCGGCGGGCCAAGGGGGTCAAACGGATCGACCACGGAACCGTCCACGCCGGGGCCACCGGTTATAGTGATGTTGCCCGAGTTGGTTACTGACGTATTGGAGAGCACGTTGACACCTTCGGCCAGTGCACCGCTCGCATTGCTGATGGTAATATCGCCCGTGTTATTAACGGTGGCATAGCCAAGCACGCTGGAGATGCCAATGCCGCCGCGGTTGTCAGGACCGCCGGAAAAGAGGATTTCAATCGTGCCGTTGTTGGTGATATCCGCGTCGGTGCCGAGAATATCGATGCCGCTGGCCAATTCGGGATCAGCCAGGCTGCTGGTGTCGACCTTGATCAAACCATTGTTGACGACTGTCCCGTTGTCACCAAACAGTACTACACCGCCTGCTCCCAGTGTCGGCGTGATCAACACCTGGCCATCGGCCGTAACGCCGTTTACGCCGACCTCGATGGTCAGGATTCCGCCCTCGCCAACAGTAATGCCGTCACCGCTGTTTTCTACGGATGCATCCGGATTTACGGTAATTGTCTGGTTTATATTGGCCGAACCGTCATACCCGTCAGTGTCTGTGCCGGAGCAAACAACGGTTGTCGTATCTCCTGCGCAATCGGCCCAGACGGGGGGAGAATCCGCTAGAACGCCTGCCATAACCAAAAACGAACTGGACGCCAACAAACCAAGTTTGCGGGCGTTTTTTATCCCCTTACCCCTTTTAAGCATACTCAACACCATACTGTTAAAATACAAATAAAAATTTCAGAACTATCCCATAAGCATTTGAACTAATTAAATTAAAAAATAATTAACTAGCGTCGTACGGGAAGCCGGAGAGTTGATTTTTTATGCTTGACGGAAAAAGTATCGGAGGTCTTGGCTTTTTGCCCTTTTTATAACAACTTCCGTACAAATCCTGCTCCTGATCTAAACCGAAGTTGTTAAGTTCAGGCTACTAACGCCAATTGACTGGACTTGTCTTAAAAAAGTGGACAGGGCCTCCAAAAGACTTATTGATATTTTATGGAGGAACTTATGGTCCGAACAAGACATTCAGAAGATTTCAAGCGTGAGGCTGTCAAGCTGGCGCTGAGCAGCAATTTACCGCGGCAGGCCGTTGCCGAAGATTTGGGGATCGGCAAATCGACCCTTGGCAAGTGGATCACCGAACATCGACAGGCACAGCAGGGGGCGGAAGAGCCTTCCGGCGGGTCTGACGACCTTCACCAGGAGCTTGCCCGGCTTCGTCGCGAGAACAGGATATTGCGTGAGGAGCGCGAACTCTTAAAAAAAGCAACCGCCTTCTTCGCAAGCCAAAAATAATGCGCTACCGATTTATCGATGCGGAGAAGGCGCATCATCAGGTGGGCCGCCTCTGCAGCCTGCTGGAGGTTTGCCGGTCGGGCTATTATGCCTGGCGCAGCCGCCCTGCCAGCAAACGGTCCCGGGAGGACCTGGTGCTTCTGGCCCATATCAAGGCGGAGTTCGAAAGCAGCCACTATTCCTACGGCCGCCCGCGGATGGTGGAAGAACTGAAGGCCAAGGGACTGGAGGTCGGGCACACCCGTATCGGGCGCCTGATGAGGGAGAATGGCATTCAGGCCATTCGCAGCCGCAGGAAACGCTATCAGCGGCCCGGCCTCGTGCCGTCGTTCGGCTATGCCCCCAACCTGCTGGATCAGGACTTTACGGCCGACAACTTATTGAATGCAGGCCCAATGAGAAATGGGTCGTTGACATCTCCTATGTCGCCACCCTGCGCGGCTGGATTTATCTGGCTGTGGTGATGGACCTTTATTCCCGCCGCATTGTCGGATGGCATATGAGTGACCGGATGAAGCAGGATCTGGCCTTGCAGGCGCTAAAAATGGCCATCTCCCTGCGTCGGCCGGAGCCGGGTCTGATCCATCACTCAGACCGTGGCAATAGAATATATTTGGCAATATGTGGCGACAGAATACCAGATGACGCTGAAACAACATGCCATCGTCCCGTCCATGTCCGGGAAAGGCAACTGCTATGACAATGCGGCTGTCGAGGCCTTCTTCAAAACCTTGAAAGCGGAACTTGTCTGGCGCGTGAAATTCGAAAGCCGGGAACAGGCAGAAAGGATCATCAATGAGTACATTATGAACTTCTATAACCGGAAAAGGCGACATTCGACCCTTGGCAACATCAGCCCGATGGCCTATGAAAAATTAGCCGCCTAAAGAGCACGGTCCTGTCCACTTTTTTAAGACAAGTCCAGGTGATTTTTTCTGGGGAGATACTTTGGGAGATATAACTCCAGATAAGCAACTTTTGCGCGGCAAGCTTCTTCCACATATTCTTCCGTTAATCTGTCGTTTTCCTCAACGGAGATCATAAACATGGCGTCAGCGATCTGAATGGCCCGAAAGAAGATTTGTCCAGGATTTTCGAGCGCAGGCAGGATGAAATATTTTTCAAGTAATGACATCAGCGCATCACCAAACCCAGCCTCCTTTGCACACCCGGCTCTTTTAATTTCAGGATCGGTCTTTATGCCCAGCATCAACTGGCGTGCGGCAATATCCTGGCTATAAAAATCGCATGCCGCCTTGGTATAGCTTCTCACAAGATCCTCCCAGGTTCCGGGACTCGGAAGATCCAGCGGTGAATTTATCATTTCGTCAGCAATCGAGGCCGCCAGATCTTTGAACAGTTCACGGATATCTGGGTAAAAATGATAGGTTGAGCTTGTGGCGATTCCCGCATGTTCTGCTACGGAAGGGAGGGTTATTTGCCCCATGTCTCTTTCGTTCAGGAGCTCCCTCGCTGCCTGGAGCAGTGCCAGTCTTCGTTCTCTACCGCGGGCCTGGGTATGTTTTCGCTTTGTTGTGTTTTCCAATGAAATGGACTCACTCATATGCTGTTCCAATGGGCTTTTATTGTTCGTATTACACTCGTTGTTACACTTATACCAGAATATATTCCAATTTAATACTGGAATCGATTCCATGAACGGGGAGTCTTGTTTCAGGTAGGGATGAAGGCTCGGTTCCTTTTAAGGTATGTATATAATTGTTTTTATTGCGATATTTTTGTGGTGAATAATCGACTTGACTAAATTTAAAAATTATAAATATACTCGAATAAATTACAAAAATAGAGGAGACGCATATGATTTTTCCAAAAGCAGGAGCTGTTTCGCTCACCGGTATGATTCTGGCTTCTTCCGCGCTGTTTCCAGTCAGTACGGTTGTTGCTCAGGGGATGGAGTTTGAAGAAATTGTTGTTCGCGCTCAAAAACGTGATCAATCCCTTCAGGATGTTCCCGTCGCCGTAACGGCCTTCCAGGCTTCTGAACTGGAAGCCTTTGATTTTTCCGATCCGGGGGATATCGCGGCCCAAACGCCCAACCTGCAGGTTTCGGGCGCTTATCAACAGGCCAAACCGGTTTTCGCCATGCGGGGCATCAGCTTTAAAAGCTTCAATGCCACGGACAGCCAGGCTGTCGGGGTTTACAGTGACGAGGTCTATATTTCCTCCCGCTCCGGCCAGTTGTTCCAGATGTTCGACCTGGAACGGGTTGAGGTCCTTCGCGGCCCGCAGGGTACTCTGTTTGGCAAGAACACCACCGGCGGAGCCATCAGCTTTTTCGCCAAACGTCCGGGCGACGAATTCGCGGTGGATGGTTCGGTCACCTACGGGCGCTTCAATCAGTTTGATATAGAGGCTGGAGTAAGTGTGCCGGTTGTTAAAGACAAACTCGCGGCGCGGCTATCATTTGTTTCAAACGACCGCGATGGCTATACGCTCAATGAGTACACAGGCGACAAGGTAAATAACCGGAATAACTGGGCGGCTCGGGCCCTTGTGGTATTTACGCCCGGGGAAGGGCAGGAATGGGTGCTGAATGTTCATGGCGGCAATAGCCGGGCAAGCAGCTCCTATTACCATAGTGTGGGTCTTGCCGGTGGAGAAGATTACTTCGGCTACTCCGAAAATCCCGACTTCCAGACTTTGTCTTCGGATATTGATGCGCTGGAAAAAATTGAAAACCTTGGTGTGTCTTTAAATGGCACCATCGATTTTGACGGCTTCTCTCTCACCAGCATTTCAGCATATGAAAAGACAGATTACTGGACCAACGAAGATTCTGATGCGAGTCCCAACGCGATTATTGATGTGATTTTCTCGGACTATTCCGAGCAATTCAGTCAGGAAGTAAGGCTTACCTCCACCACGGACGGACCGCTGAACTGGATTGTCGGGGCTTATTATTTCACTGAAGACCTGGAGGCGCATAATGATTTCAACTTCACGCTGTTTGATGGCGTAAGTTATCAGGACTATGCGCAGGATACAGAAAATTTCGCAGTATTCGGTCAGGCGGGTTATGAGATTTCCGAACGGCTGCGGGCCACAGTTGGCGCGCGCTGGACATACGAAAAGAAAACCATCGATTTTGATGTGCTTGATCGATGGGTCTACACCATAAGCGGTGATCTGGAGACTCTGGTCAGCAGCGACATTCTGGACGCCAATGCCGAAGCCGGGATCGGTCCATCCAGAGACAATAACTGGGACGCCTTTACATGGCGGCTGGGTCTTGATTATGACCTGACCGATAATGTGCTGGTCTACGGCAGCTATAACCGCGGTTTCAAAAGCGGCGGATATAACGGTATTGTCTTCAATGATGGCGAATTCAGTGTTGTTGATCCGGAATTTGTCAATGCCTATGAAATCGGCTTCAAGTCTACGTTCCTGGATCGAAAACTGGTGCTGAATGTCGCGGCGTTTTACAATGAGTTCTCTGATCTTCAGTTGTTTAACTTTACAGAGGGACCGGGCGGTATTCCGGTTACCAGGATTGTCAACGCAGCGTCGGCCGAAGCTTACGGCGCCGAGATTGAAGTGACCGCTCGTCCAGTAGAAGGTCTTAAGATACAGCTTGGGCTTGGACTGGTGGACACCAAGCTAAAGGATGTGACTGCGGACGGTCTTGATGGTTTTGAAGGGAACGAGCTTGCGCTTGCGCCGAACATAAACCTCAGTGGCGTGGTGGATTATCGTCTTGAGCTGGGCGGGAATGCAGGCACAATCATACCCAGGTTCGAGTTCAACTATGTTGATGATCAATATTTCGATGCCTCAAATGATCCGCTCAACTTCCAGCCTGGTTACTGGGTGCTGAATGCGGCGTTGAGCTATGAGGATGCGGATGAACGCTACTCGCTGTCAGTCTGGGTAAAGAACCTGGCGGATGAGGAATATCTGACAGAATCATTACCGTTTGCCGACTTTGGTTTGTACGAGCAGAAGCATAGTGAGCCCAGAACCTATGGTGTGACGTTCAGGTTCCGGTACTAATCTCTCTTGAACTACAGCCTAGGCAAAAAGGCATGGGACGGTTTCCAACCGTCTCTTCCCGGAAACCGGTTTCCATGTCTTTTTGCCGCCTTTCCGGCCCCTAATGCAGGATAGACACATGAGCAAAAACTCAACATCACTGTCAGACCGGCAAAAGCGCAACTGGGGCGATATTACGCGCCGGGATTTTGTCGGTGGCACCCTTCTTGGAACCGGCGCTGCACTTCTTTCGGCCAACGCCCCGGGATTGCTTTCCGGTGTCGCGCGTGCTCAGACGCCTGGACTGACCATGACCGACATCGGTGATGACTGGACAGGTCCAGGCGGAATTGGCGATTACGCCGGCAAAAACGGCAACACAGCAGAGGTGGTGCGGGCAGCGCATGGCGCGATCCGGAATCACTCCTATGATCAAGCCATAGCGGGTGCCAGTGATACCAATGAAGAATATGATCTGATTATCGTCGGGTGCGGCATTGCCGGTTTGACAGCGGCATATATTACGCGCCGGGACAAGCCCGATGCAAAAATTTTGATGCTGGACCAGCACGCCATTTTCGGAGGCGAGGCCAAGCAGAATGAATTTGAGGTGGACGGCTATCGTCTGACTGGGCCCCAGGGGTCCACCGGAATTGTGGTGCCTTATGACCGGGCGAAGGCTGCCAATTTTATCAGTCCGCTCACCGATGAGATCGGCTTGCCGCAACAATATGAATTTCAAAAGGTACAGGGGCTGAAGAAGGATATTCTTGTGCCTGAGGACGCCTATAGCCCGATGCACGTGGCGTGGGAACGCTCCGACACCGGGTTCTATTATCCGGGTCACGGGTGGTCCAAGAATCCTTGGCGTACCGGGTTCAAGGATACGCCGCTTACAGAATCTCAGCGCAATGCTCTGATGAAACTGGAGCTTTACCGCAATCCACCCAAACGGGACGACTGGATGCAGTGGCTGGACAGTATTACTTATAAACAATTCATCGAACAGGAAGTCGGGATTACCGGGACTGATCTTGATGTTGTCACAGACTACCTGAATCCGCAAATGGCCGCTATGGGATGCGGGCTTGGCGCTGATGCAGTTTCCGCACTCTCGGCGTTTAATTTTACGCAACCGGGCGTGAATGGTTACTGGCGCTATCTTGATGGAGGGTCCGATCCGACGGATGACATCTATCTGGCGTCTTTCCCGGGCGGGAATGCGATTATCGCCCGCAAACTTTTGAAGAAAACCATGCCTGATGTGTTCGAGGGCGAGGACAATGTGGTTGACGTTTACCGTAGCAGGGTAAACTGGGCGGCGCTTGACAAGCCGAGGGCTGACGTACGCATGCGACTTTCCAGCACGGTGATCGGTATCCAGCATGATGGTGATCTGTCACGTGCAAAATCCGCTACCGTTACCTATGTAAAAGGCGGTAAGGTTTTCAGGACCAAGGCCAAAGCGGTCATTGCCGCCGGGCAGCAGCATGCGAACCGTCATATCTGCAGGGACATGCCGGAAGATGTGAATTGGGCGATGAAGCAATTCCATCATGCGCCTATGCTGGTCGCCAATGTGGCGGTCCGGAACTGGAAGTTTCTGGAAAAGCTGGGCGTGGCGTCGGCGCGATGGTTTGACGGCTTCGGCTGGTGGGCAAGTCTGCGCCGCAACCTTGTCCTTGGCGGCGAGGAAACGCAGCCGCTGGACCCGTCAAAGCCTTTTGTATTCACTCTCTACAATTCCTTCTGTCTTCCCGGCATGCCACATGATGAACAATGCACGGCGGCGCGTATGAGCCTCTTTGCAATGTCTTACAGTGACATAGAAATGCAGATCCGGGACCAGTTTACGGAAATGTTCGGGGACTACGGGTTTAATGCTGACCGGGATATCGCCGGTATCATCACCAACAGACAGGGGCACGCTTATCTGGTCGATCCACCGGGCTTCTTCTTCGGCAAGGACGGCAAGCCGTCGCCTCTCGAGGTACTCAAGAAACGTTACGGCCGGGTGGCATTTGCACATGCCGAACTATCCGGCGCCCAGATGTGGGAAACCGCTGCAGCCGAAGGCGAGCGGGCCGCTAATCAGATTTTGGAGATTTTGTAATGAAAAAGATTGTAACTTATGTATGTGTCGCTCTGTTTGGCGCTGTCGCCCTGTCCGGGTCGCTTCAGGCTGGAACGGACAAAGAACTAAAAGCGTTTGAGGCGGCAATCAAGGAAAAATACGACCTGAAGGTCAAGGCCTTTGCGGAAAATGACGCCGACACAATTGCTGACAAATTTTACAGCGAAGACGTTGTGTCCGTGGATCCGTCTGGAAAGGTAACCCTGGGGCGCGAGGCTCTCCGAAAGGAATATGAGCATATTGTGCCGACAGCCACGGTTTCCATAGAATCTGTGCACACTTTCGTTGATGGAGACGCGGGGTGGGACTGGGCGAATTTCCATGTAACGCCCACCGATCCCAATGAAAAGCCCTTCACTTTTATCATTCTTTTCTTGTGGGCCAAGGAAAACGGAGAGTGGATTTGCAAGGGCGACCAATATGTGGTCGGCGAACTCTGACTGAAACTCGAGCGGCCGATAGTATCGGCCGCTTTCACACCTCCCGCTTCCTGAAATTTAAATTTTTCCAAGTGAGACCGGACTATGATGAGGAAGACCCTCTTAACCACCCTTTTTTGGGTGGCGAGCCTGCCTGTAACTTCTTTTGCTGAGCTTTCTATCGAAGAAACACCGACTGTAAATAAACTGCCGGAGAGCTATCCGGCAGACTGGGTATTTGTTTCTGATGCCAGTTTTTACAGCATGGTGGCAGGGAAGGTTGTGTTGCTGGATGTGGGGGCGGACACACAACAGTATAAAAGTTCGATTGGCGCGGCCCTGATGGGTGGATTTCTTGAGTCAAACAATGGCAAAGAGCTTTATACGACCCAGACTTTCTATAGCCGGGGCACCATCGGGAATTACGGTGCGGAATTACGGTGACAGTAACCGAATTTAATCTTTGTCCCTCTTTGGGGAGAAGTCATGTCAACTTCCGTACAAATCCTGCCCCCGCAACCAATCATATGAAAAATATCTTTAAATTTCAGTTGGTTACGCATGCTGGATTCAGGGTTAAATATAATATCCAATAAAATCAATGTGTTAAGTTTGTAGGTTCAAATCACCTGCAACCAAAGAAACAAAAACACCTTGCTTTACTATTGCTGTGTATGGTGCTTGAGAAACCAGGAGCAATTCAGTCAGCCCAATGGCGTGTGAAAAATTAACCGCTTAAAGAGCTCTGTCCTGTCCATTTTTTAGGATAATTCCACTCATGTTGGGCATTGCACGGAACTAGTTCGGATTGATCTGGCTACATAGGTCAGCGTAATATATGGAATAATATACTCCATATATTGACAGGGGCGCTTTTCCAGTTTAGTAAATATGGAGTAAAGTATTCCATATAACGTTGATTAAGGGAAAGTGCGAAGAATGATGTCTAAAGACGAACTAAGAATTTCACCGCTGAAGAGATCTGAATGGACAGAGGGTGCGCGCGACGTTTTCGCAGTCCTGGGTGGACCCGAAGAACGGGAAAATGGACCGCGCTACAAAATTATATCCGTTCTCGCCAAGCATCCGCAGTTGATGCGCCCGTTTCTGGAGTATAACCGGCAACTACTGATGAATTCGGTTCTGCCTGGGCGGGAACGTGAGCTGATCATCCTCTATGTGGGATGGACCTGTAGATCGGCATATGAATGGCTGAGCCATGTTCGTGAGGGATTACGGTCGGGAGTTATCACGGAAGAGGATATTTCTGCCCTGAAGCAAGGGTCGGATTCCTCCCACTGGGCGGATTTCGAGCGAACTCTTCTGCGAGCAGTAGATCAACTGCGGGAAACTCATACACTTGATGACGACCTGTGGACGGCAATTTCCGAAAAGTTTGATGAAACGCAGATGTTGGAGTTCTTGTTTGCTGTCGGCAATTATATTTTAATGTCCGGGGTGGTGAATGCTCTGCGCATGCCGCTGGAAGAAGGGGCCGAAGGAGCAGAGCTGGTCATCAAGTATGGCGTACCTTCTTAGACAAGGCAGGAGGCTCACATGAAACCACAGACAATAAAATTTTTGAACCTGTTGACGATTGCCTGTTTGCTGCTGACGCCGGCCATTCTTCACGCGGAGGGGAGCGGACAAATTGACCCGACCGCAAAATATTCCCCTCTGTCACAGATCAACAAGGACACTGTGGGTGATCTGGAACTGGCCTGGGAATATCATACCGGCGATATCCCGCAGGAAGGTGCTTTTACGTCCTTCCAGGACCTGCCGACCCTGATCGATGGCAACCTGGTGATCTGCACCATCAACCGCCGCCTGATCGCGCTGGATCCGGCGACGGGTGAAGAACGCTGGACCTATGATCATGGATCGGAGCAGTTCTTCTCCCGCAAATGTCGCGGCGTGTCCCACTGGGTGGACAGTACCGCGCCGGGAGGAAGTCACTGCCGGACGCGCCTGATCCTCGGTACGCCGGATAACCGGCTGGTGGCAATCGATGCCAGAGACGGCAAACCCTGCACCGGTTTTGGCGACACTGGCGCGGTTCCGGTCCCGACCAGCCAACCCATGGAACAGCCGGGCGAACTTATCATCAGCGCCAATCCCGCTATCGTGAATGATGTGATTGTGGTCGGCAGTTTCATCGCGGACAACCAGCGGGTCAACATGCCCAGTGGAAGGGTTATGGCCTATAACGCCCGCACCGGCGAACATCTGTGGCAGTTTGATCCCATCCCCCGCGATCCGGCCGATCCGGCGATGAAAACCTGGGAAGGGGGAACCGATGGCATCGGCGCCGCCAATGTCTGGACCGACATGGCTGTGGATAACGACCTGGATCTGGTTTACCTGCCCACCTCGTCGGCTTCTGTGGATTTCTTCGGCGGCGACCGCCCGGGGGACAATGACTATTCCACCTCCATCGTCGCTTTGCGGGGGGGCACCGGCGAAGTGGTGTGGCATCACCAACTGGTACACCATAATATCTTCGATTACGACCTGCCGGCGCAGCCCATGCTGATTGATTTCCCTGTCGACGGCAAACTGGTCCCGGCGCTGGTGCAGCATACCAAAATGGGGCTGATTTTTGTCTTCGACCGCAAGACGGGCAAACCCTTGGTGCCGATTGTCGAACGTCCGGTGCCACAAACCGGCAAAGTAAAGGAAGAGGTTCTGTCTCCCACTCAACCTTTTCCGGACGGCATGCCGGTATTGATGCCCCAGGGATTCTCCCCGGAGGATGCCTGGGGTTTCACCTTCATTGACAGATGGAATTGCGAAGGCAAGATTGAGGAACTCAATTACGGCCCGATCTATACGCCGCCCAGCGAAAAGGGAACCCTGTTTTCTCCGGCGAATGGCGGTGGACCTAACTGGGGCAGCGGTGGCTATGATCCCGACAGCAAAATCATGGTGGTGCCGTCAAACCGGGTTCCGCTGATTGTCAAGCTGGTGCGCAAAGAGGGGGGAGAGGATAGCGGGACAGAAAAACAGTCTATTGAAACCCGCGGCTCCATGGTCTTCCCCAACAAGGGGGCTCCCTATAAGGCGGAGGTTTCGGCGCCATTGTCAAACTTTGGCGCGCCCTGTTCCGAACCGCCATGGGCGGCGCTGACGGCCGTGGATATGGAAAAGCGGCAAATTGTCTGGGAAGTGCCACTGGGCGATATCCGCAAGTTTGCACCCTTCTCCATGGAGATCGAACTGGGTACCCCGGGTGCCGGCGGTCCGCTGGTCACCGCCGGCGGGCTGGTGTTTATCGGTTATACGCTCGATGACGTTTTTCGCGCCTTTGACCTGCATACCGGTGAAGTGCTGTGGGAAACCGATCTGCCTGCCGCCGGGACGGCGGTGCCGGTGACCTATGAAGTGAACGGCGAGCAGTATGTGGTGATTCCCGCCGGCGGACACAGCATGTATGGCTCCACCATGGGGGACGCTGTGATGGCCTATAAACTTAAACACTGATTCCGGCAGACCACACAGTTCTCAAATAAAAGCACACTTCGGTTTGAAGTGTGCTTTTATTTTATGGCGTACAGTAATCCATAACTTGACAGGTTAAAAAAATGTCTCTATCTAATATATGGAGCATATTATTCCATAAGTAAGATGATTAAATTTCAGGAGACAGTCATGATGAAACAAGCTGATGAGATTGATTACTTCACAGATTACGAGGTACTTAAGGATCCCTATAAATATTTCGATGACCTGAGGGCGCTCGGCCCGGTTTTGCAACTGAAGAGCCGCGATATGGTGATGGTGACCGGATTTAAGGAATCTGTGGATGTATTGCTCAACACGGAAGACTTTTCCTCGGTCAACTGCGTGGTGCCGACGCAGCCTTTGCCCTTCGAGTTGGTGGGGGATGATATTTCTACGCAGATCGAGAAGCACTGGGATGAGTTCATACGCTCTGACATTCTGGTCAGTGCTGATGGCCAGAGACATAAAGCTTTTCGCTCGTTGATGACCGTTCTGTTCACGCCATCGCGACTGAAGTCCAACGAAGCCTATATGAATGAGTTGGCTGATAAGCTGGTTAGAGAAGTCGTCACCAAGGGAAGTTGTGAGTTGGTAAGAGACGTTGCGGTCCCCTATGTCACCCTTGTTATTGCCGATCTGCTCGGCATTCCCGATGAGGACCGTGAAACTTTCCGCCGGGAAATTGATTCAGGGCCGCCGATTGTCGGGGCCATTGAGGATTCCAGAAGCAAACGCCAGATTGAGCCTTTCGCGTTTATGGTGCCCTATTTTCAGCGCTATATCGAGGACAGAAGGGCAAACCCGCAGGATGATGTACTGACCGAATTCGCGACCGCGAGATATCCAGACGGGTCTCTGCCCGATCCTATCGATGTAATTAAAAACGCCACATTCCTGTTCGGAGCGGGTCAGGATACAAGCGCCAAACTTCTTGGCAACTCCATGAGGTATATTGTTCAGGATCCGGACCTGCAAAAAAGGCTGCGTGAGGATCGCAAGCTGATACCGGCTTTTCTGGAAGAGGTGTTGCGTCTTGAAGGGTCGACCAAGGCAACTTTCCGCCTGGCCAAGAGAAAAACAAAAATCGGTGATGTGGAGATTCCAGCCGGCAAGACGATCATTGTTGCCCTTGCAGCGGCCAACCGTGATCCGATGCGTTGGGAGAACCCTTCTGAATTCCAGCTGAAGCGGGAAAAAATTAAGGAACATCTCGCCTTCGGTCGCGGGGCACATACCTGTATCGGTAATCCATTGGCGCGAACGGAAATCCGGGTAATCCTTAATCACCTCTTTGATCAGACCTCAGATATCACGCTCTCGGAGAAGCATCACGGACCGGCCGGTCATCGCGATTTCAGCTACGAGCCCACCTATATCATTCGCGGTCTCGAGAACCTGAATATCGAATTTACACCCAAATAGGTCATGCATTACCGGGGCACCGACGGATAGGACTTCAAGACTACAGCCTTGTAATCCTGGATAGGTGCCCCGGTTAACCTGCAGTTTGAAGTTGTTTCTGTGAAATAGGAGAGAATTATGACAAAAATTTTTGTTACGTCCCGCGATGGTATTGAAGCGGAGATTGATGCCCAAAACAGCCTGACGTTGATGGAGGTCATTCGTGACGAGGGGCTTGAGTTGGAAGCCCTGTGCGGCGGTTGCCTGAGTTGTGCGACATGTCACGTCTATGTTGATCCTGAGTTCAAAGACAAGGTTGACGCGATGAGTGAAGACGAAGATATCCTGCTCGAGGAAACCGAAAATCGCGATCCTGCGACTTCACGTCTCTCTTGTCAGATTCGTATATCCGATAAATTGGAAGGTCTCAAGGTTACGGTAGCTCCGGAAGGATAACAGCTGGTTGCTTTCAACAGCCTATTCGGCTATGTTTTGGGACGATCCAGATGGCTACATATTCGCAGTATGTGGCCATCTTTCCCTTCACGTTATAAGCTACACTACTCACCAGATTGTACAATATGTCCCAGAAAATGTATCGACCTGAATTTTCCACAGCGACTGATGCGAGAGTGCTTCAAACGCGTAATGCGTTGCGGAAAGCACTGCTTGAACTCCTGGAAGAAAAGTCGATTGACAAGATCTCAGTTCGTGAGATCGTAGCGGCTGCCGGTGTCGGCTATAACACTTTTTTTCGTCATTATACTGACAAAGACTTCATCCTGCAGGACATAGCTGCAGAAGAGATCAGAAAACTGGTCTCGCTTTCTTCAGCCGTTATGGACACTGAAGATATCCAGTCAGCGTGTCTTGCCATGTGCAACCATGTTGCCAAGAATAAGAAACTTTGGAAAACGCTTTTAACTGGCGGCGCTGCGGAGACACTGCGCAAAGAGTTTATCCAGGCATCACGGGAAGTCGTCGAACCCCGGCCCCGTGATAAAGACTGGCTGCCATTGGATATCGCTATCATTCTGGTGACCAGCGGGATTTTTGAGTTGCTTGCCTGGTGGCTGGGTGAGAATGATCCACTGTCGGTGGAGCAGGTCGCAGAGATTTGCCGGAAAATAATTGTATCTCCGGTCATTGATTCCTAAAAATAGGTGGAATATTGAACTGCAACTGAGCCAGTCCCCGGTGGTTGGATAGTTTTCGCAGTGATTTAAGCTAAAGTTAGTGTCTTGGGTCTAGCCTATATTTACGCTGCGAGGTTGAGAAAGCCTGTGTATAGGTTGAGTTCAAATCCTACCCCCGCAACCAAAACGAACAAACCCAGCCCCGCGCTGGGTTTGTTCGTTTTAGTCATGCGTCGGTCAGAATTGAACCTACGGAGAAGTAGGGTTTAACCGAAGGCGCAGCGCTGAATGGCAACATGGACTGCGCTTTACCTTTCGAGGGGCGAAGGGGGCCATCACAGATGGTGGGGAAACAGTCCCGGTGGCTGTTTCCACATACCCCCGCCGGGTTCAGGAGGAGATCAAGGGTGTGGTGCGGACAGTGAGGGAACCGAACAACCCGGTCCCTTGAGGGACGATGGGTTCCGGCATAAGCTCGAAAGACAAGGAAAAGTAAAAGGCAGAAAGAGGAATTAATATGTCTCATACATTCACAAGACAAGTCCACACTGGCCAACAAGCGCCTAGTGGAAGAGTGTGGAACAATTCTCAAGGTTATTCATTTTGAGAGGAAATTTTTATTACATTCTGTCTCATCTGACGCATTACCCGGAGAAATATTTCAAGATCCTCAGGAGAGACGTCTTGAATAAGTTTTTCCTCCCGGCCCAGAGCCACCTCAAGAATACGATCATGGAGTTTGTACCCTTTAGTGTTGAGGCACCAGGCTTTTCGGCGAGAGTCCGTCTTCGAGGCCTTGAAAACCAGATAACCAAGTTTCTGAAGCTGGTTCAGGGCCCGACTGGCGGCGGCCTTGTCAATACCTATGACCTCGCAGATCCGGGCGGCGGGAATGCCGGGTTCAATGGCTAACATGGAGATGACCCGCCATTCTACAATCCCGATGCCAAATTTCTCAAGATAAAATTGGGATGCTCCTCGTGAAAGAACATTGTTCACCGAAGACAATAGGTAGGGAATATAGGTGGTGAGATCAACAACATCCTGTCCTTCCCGTTTCTTAACAGGGGAGGATATTCGTCCTTCAGGACAGTAAAGAATGGCAGGTGATGATGTGTTTTTGCTGCCCCCGATAGCTTTTTTCATTCTGAATTCCCTGCTTTCAACTGGCATCCATCGGAACGTTCAGTTGTATTGCGGTAATTTCTTTTATCGCTAAAAAAGCTATCGGTGCAAGAAGTTTATGGCGTGATATGTTGTTTGAGGGAGATAGAGACGGCCTGACAGGTCTAATTTACTCTCCAGCCACATGGACTACAATGCCATCTATCGTGGGGCAGGCGAGAAGCTGGCAAGCCAGTCGACTACCGGCCTGTTTTTCTGTTGCTGCAAATTCAAGCATTTCTTCTTCGGACTCTGAACGTTCGGGAAACCGGCTAATGTCCTTTTCATCAAGAACAATGTGACAGGTGGCGCAGGCCATAGCTCCGCCGCATTCTCCGATGATCCCGGGTATGCTGTTAGTAACAGCCACCTGCATCAGGTTCTCGCCTTCCTCAGCTTTTACCGGGTAGGATAATCCCTCCGGATCGACGAAGGTTATAGTGAATTTATCGTGTAACACAGTACGTACCTCAGTTATTGTTAAATGTGACTGGAAAGCTGCCCAGCGCATGGATGGCATTGTTGGGGCGCCATACAGCTTCACCAGCCGGCTCAATTGTGTCCACTTTGCGGGCTAGGGCAGTGAGTATAGCTTCAACTTCGCCTCGGGCTATATTTTGACCGACACAGCCATGGATGCCTGTACCAAAGGCAAGATGGCCTATAGGTTTGCGACCAACGTCGAACTTAGTAGCCTCGGGCCATTTGGTTTCATCCATATTTGCAGCACCCAGAACACAGATAATTTTTGTGCCTTCCCTGATTTTGACATCACTGACGGTTGTGTCTTGGTTCGCGGTGCGGCAGAATGAGTGAACGGGTGAGGTGAAGCGCAAGACTTCTTCAAACGTCTGTCGGGCAAGAGCTGGGTTTTCTTTCAGTAATGCGAACTGATCAGGATTATGTGCAAGACAATAGATACCACTTCCAATGCCTGTAACCGTTGTGTCTACACCCGCTGATAGAAGGGAGCGCACGAGCATGCCGGCTTCCTGTTCCGTGATCTCGCCTGCGTCGGCGGCCGAATAAATTTCGGCGCCCATACCATGTTTGGACAAATTGTCACGCTCACATTGTTCCATGATCCAGGACACAATTTCGGGGGCTCTGTCCATTGCTTTCCGGCGCAGCTTGTTATCAGGGCCAAGAGCGTTAAATACAGTTGCTCCGTAGTCGATAAGATATCTTTTATTGACTTCTTTGAGGCCTACAAAATCGGGAAATACGGATGTAGGGAAAACCTCCGCCATATCGGTGACGGCATCGAAAACTTCCCTTTTGAGAAGTTCATCGATCAAACTTTCTGCAGCCTTGCGGAAATTTTCCTTTAAGGCCGAGACGGCCTTCGGGGAGAGGACCCGGGAAAGAATCTTTCGTGTTTTGGTATGATCCGGTGGATCAGCTTCCAGAATTATACTCGGATCCCGCCAGGGTTTTTGTAGCTTGAAGTCATTAAGTCCAACTCCTCTTGATGAGACAAAGCGTTTCCAGTCAGAGAATACTTCCTTGACTTCCTGGTAACGCCCGCAGGCCAGAACGGAATATTTGGGAATATAGACAAAAGGGCCTTTCGCTATTAATTCCTCGTAGTATTCGCCCGGATTTTTGAGGATTTCCACATCATAGGGATCGATGTCCCAGACTGGAACATTATTAGGAGGACTTATTGCAAGGTGACCTTCGATTATTGTCATGGAATTCTCCCGGAAACGTAAAGTATGAGTTGATATATCAACAGATAACTTATCTGGCCGTGTTGAATTGTCAACACATTTTTCTGAGCGACAGAATTGTTGGATCGAAAATCCTGGAATTTTCTCATCTTGTTGCCATTCAGTTCTCTCGGTTTCTCTGAATAAATGAAACGATACAAAGACCCCTGCCTCTGAAGCTGCAGGCGGGGTTAAAACCTTCATCCTCGGGCTGAATTACGGTGACAGTAAGAATTACGGTGACAGTAACCGAATTATGAGTCCCTCCGCGCTCATGCGCTCTCCCCTTAATCCCCTTAATGCTCAGTCAGGGCTCTCGTTTATGATTCAGGAAAAAGGTTCAATCCAGGGGGCATCCAGCAGGGCGGGAAGCGGGCGGAGATCTTGAAAGTCTTGATGCTGGAGTAGCTAGTCAGTCGCGAAGGGGTTTTAGGCCGCCTACGGATGGTGGAAGAGCTGTAGGCAAAGGGCATGGCTGTCGGACATAGCCGCATCAGCCGCCTAAAGAGCACGGTCGTGTCCACTTTTTTTAGACAAGTCCATATTTTATATGATTAACGGGTCAGATGTATGTGGGGTCGTTTTTTTGCTCCGTTCAGGATCGGAAACTATCCTCCAAAAATGACAGTAGTCTATATGGCATTACCTTTGAAGAGGTTGCGGGGACAGGGGATGTCGCCATGTTGCGAAGCTCATTCAAAAAGTGCGCGCGCTGAAACAGTCCCTCTACCTCGCTTTTCCGCTTGTGCCAGTCTGCAACCTGGTCAGCGCACAGAGTAGATCTCAGGTGCAGGAGGACCCAGAGATGCCCGGCCCCGGGAACGACTGTGAATTCGCTGTCCGGGATGGCTTTGCTCAGGAACCGAAATGGGCCGACCGCATATATGAATCAATGGGGTCAGAGTCGTTTGATTTAAGGCAGGTAGCCAAAAGGTGCCGCCTTTTGAACCCCGGAGCGGTACGGGCTCGGCGATGTGAAGATGAAGCCCTGTAGGCCGATTAGAATGTGAGCTTCCACTTGCTGGAAAATACGACAACCCCCGTATAAACCCGGCCCTTGATTTAAACTATAGTCGTTAGATTCATGCGGCTAATGCAAAGTGACTGCATCCGTAGTTGCAGGCCCCCGCAACCAAGAAAATAGAAAAAGACTAATAAATTCAATGTGGTATATATTTGGACAATTTGAGGAAAAATATAATATTTAATATAATCAACGTGTTGTGTTTGTAGGTTCAAATCACACGCAACCAACAAAAACATAATTCTACCTGATAAAATATATATGCAACTATGGCTAGTGCATTGGGTGCAAAAAAGGCGTTCAATAGTAACTGATTAATTTGATTTGAAATTTACAGTTAACTTATAATTGTTTAGGCTGCAACATCGTCAGAAATTAAACTAAAGGCGACATTCTATAGCAACCTATACTCATCGATATTCTTTTCTTACCAGCGAGCGCACTTATATTGCTGCGCACGATGCATTAACTTGGCATGAGGAAGGGGAAGAAGAAAGGTCACTAAATTATAAGGATATTTTGTCTGTTGAAGGACAATTCCAGCCCTCCAGGGTGCAATCAAATAGATACCGTCTTCGAATAAAGAGCCGAAAAAACGATAGAATTGATATTACTAATACGTCTTATATAGGAATTGGGGACTTTAAGGAAAATAACGAAACTTACATTTCCTTTGTGAAAGAACTTCATCAGAAAATGATGACGCAAAACCCGAATATCATATTCAAAAGTGGTATTAGTCCTGCGGGATATTATCTCTCAATTCTTATGGCTGTATTGTTGCTAATTGTTTTGGTAGCTGCCGGATATTTTTTCTTTAGCCAGGGTATGATCGCCGTTGTGTTTATCAAGGCGGTATTCATTATTTTTTATTATCCTTCGCTTATTCGTTATATTCAGAAAAACAAGCCCGGTTTCTATGACCCCATTGTATTGACTCCAGATATAATACCGGAGATTTAGGTGATAACCTGTCATGGAGATTCAGGGGCTGTTCTTGCGCCACTTCACAGGCTACTCAGTTTTAAGCATTTCGTTGTAATTGAAGAGTTGAGTTACGTTTTCTCACGGGTGGGTCCAGTGTTTGACAAAAGACCAAGCTGAGTGGCATGCCAGGAAGCCTCGGCCCGGGAGGAAATGCCCAGTTTGCGATAAACGGCCTTGATATGACTGGCGACAGTGGATTCCGCCAGCTCCAGGCTGCGGGCGACGTCACTGTTCCGCAAACCCTTTCCAATAAGAGCGAGTACATCCAGCTCCCGGGCTGTAAGCCTTCCTTCTGGCTGCGCGGAGGGGCCGGTAAGCCGAAAATGCTCCATGATCCTCCGGGCGATGGATGGAGAGAGCGCCGGAATTTCCTCTGACAGCTGTTTTAACTGCCTCGAGATCATATCCGGCGGTTGATCCTTGAGCAGATACCCCTGCGCACCGGCCGCAAGGGCCGCCACGATATGTGCATCGTCTCCCATGGCTGTAGTGATGACACACAGTGTATCAGAACGCCTGAGCTTCAGATATCTCAGTACTTCGAGCCCGGACCCGTCTGGCAAGCCCAGGTCGATCAGAGCAAGGTCAAAAGTCTCCTGTACGGCTACCGCAATAGCCCGGCGCATATCCGTCGCTTCGGTAACTTTACATTCCGGAAAGGCGGCCCGGGCAATTTCCTTCAGCCATTCCCGGCTTTCTGCAATATCTTCAACAATCAGAATATTTTTCATGCCAGCCGGCCCTCCCTGGAATAGGGCAGGCGTATATTCAGGATCAGGCCTGTGGGACTTTCAGGAAAGCTTATTGTTCCCCCGAGGCGGGTGACGCGCGCCTGCATATTTCCGAGACCATTGCCATTATGTCCCGGCACCTGCACCAGCCCCCGGCCGTCATCCCGGATCTCCAGGGAGATAACACCGTTGCCATAGCCAAGTGTCACCGTCGCGCTTCCGGCCCCGGCATGTTTCAGGATATTACTTGTCGCTTCCCGAATGATCGAGCGCAAACCATGTGCAAGTTGGGGGAAAAGAGGCGGTGATTGATCTACCTCGACCGACCACTCCAGTTCAATATCTGCTGCGGCTAGTCTTTCCGCTGTTTCCATTCTGATGTCAGCAAGGGCCTCTTCAAATGTCAGCGCCTGTCGGGAATGGTCGTTGATTATGTCCCGAAGATCGGACAGTGTTTCGCGGACCAGGGCATCCTTCCGCTCCGCATTTCTGTTATGGAGTACCGACATCAGTTGCGCGCCTATATTGTCATGCATGTCGCGGGCTATTCTCTGCCTTTCCTCTGCCACACCCTGCTCATAGGCATTCCGACTGTTTTCCACATATGTCATCAACTGATATAATTGTCGGGCGATATTCACATGGAGAGTTCCAAAAAGTCCGCGACCGTTCCAGGGGGATCGCAGCAAGACCCCCGGCAAGGTGGAAATTGCCGGGATGGCGAGTTCAAGGCCGTTCTGCCGGATTTCCGGTTCCAGAGGGGAGGGAGTGAGGATTTGCCACTCCAGCGGTTCAAATAGACGCCGTACCAGCTTTATCCACTGATCTGCTCTTTTGTTGTCGGTGGTTTCAAAAGCTACATCAATAACCGCGTGAAAAATCTCGTGGTCTTCCAGCGAACTGCGCCGCACGAAAATGCGCCACAGTTTCTCTCTGAAGGGCAAATACAGGAAGCCGACGATCAGAAGCGAAAACCCGAGGGCCGGAAAACGATCCATGGAAATGACATAAACCAGCACAGTATCCAGGGCCACGAGTACGAAAACACCCGCCATATAAAACAGAATACGGAATCCCCATTCCCCAATATCAAACAGCCTGTACCGCCTGAGACCGGCTGCCAGGCCAAGATAGATCACAAGAAAGAACAGAAAGGCGTAGCCTTGCTCAATAAACACCTCGCCGCCCAGAAGCAAGGGTGTGACGGTAAGAGCGATAAAGGCGCCGGCGCCGACAAACACCGACAACCCGAACCATGTCAGCGTCGCGCGTTCTTCCGGGCGGTTTCCTGTACTGAAATACTGGATTGCAATAACCAGGCAAATACCGATCATTTCGGACAACATGATCAGATTTGCGCCCAGCGCAGCGGGCACCATCCCGAGGGTTGCAAACAGGCTCCAGAGGCTGAAAATAACGACCGATGTTACCAGGAAAAATTTCCAGCCTTTCAGGCGCACCGGATAAATCAGAAACAGGCCGATCATGGCCATTCCAAAGGAGTAGGCTCCTATCAGGTTTATTGCACTGAGAGTCTGAAAAACGGAAGCCGGTAATGCAAGTACACGGGTACTGTATATTGCGGCCGCCAGTGCAGACACCAGTATGGAGACTCCGCTTATGGCAAAGAAATTGGAGTCAAGTCGGTCCGGACGAAGAGCCCACACCCATCCCGAAATAACCAATGCCCCAAAGCCGGCGAACAGCTGGGCCCAGAATATGGCGGGCAGGCTCCAGAAGGTGCGTGGTTTTGGCTCAATGCTCAAGCGTTGTTCAGAAGTTTCGATGATAACGACGTCAGACGAGAGTATTTTTGCAAGCCTGTCCTGACGTTGATAAAATCGGGTGAGCATTTCATCGTCAATCAACTCGCTGGGCTCCGGCACCTGATCAAGAGCTTCCAGTGTCATGGAATCCGGTCCGGCACTTACAACTGCTCCTGGCTGGAGAGCAAATGGAAGTTCCAGGCCAGGTTGTTTGAGCGCATACCAAATGACGCCTGACAACACAATTAAACCAGCGACAAAGACCAGAAAGAGCCGAGCGAAAGGTGTCGCTGGTAAAGCACTTCTAACCATATAAATACCCTCTTCCACACCGCCCCAAGAATACTCTGTCAGTAAGTCTTATTACAATAATATTCTGTTATCCGAAACTATATACGCCCTGCATCCTGACTTCCCATATCCCCGGAACAGGGGATATTAAACTTATCCCCATTTTTATAGTCTTGAGTCGGAGAGTATTGATTAGTGGGGAAAGTTACCAGCATCATATTACGGCTATGGGGCACTTCCTTTTAAACAACAGATATTATTCCGGCCGGTTTTCGGACCGGCAGACAGACAATTTTATGTGACTATATTTAATTTACTGGAGGGTAAAAATGTTACCTGCTTATGTTATAGAAAAAATCAATTTTATGAGCGGCAATATGGCCGCAACGGCTCTTTGCACAGTGATGGGGCTTGTGTCTCTTAATGCCATGCAGGCCGAGGCTTCCATTATTGAGATAAAAATGTCATCGCCGGTATTCAGCGTCGGGAATGCACCCTATATGAGTGGCAATCCATATGTAAATCCGGGTGATGTGGCTCATTTCACAATACAGTATGATACGGATACAGCGGTTTCCGGAACGCAGGAATTCGCCGCCAGTTCGACCGCCTATTATAATGGTGCAGTTACCTATTTCGGTTTTGATTTGGAACGTGCTGGAAGCACAGTCTACAGCGGCAGCACGTCTGGACATTTTGGTCGCCTGAAGGTGACAAATGACAAACCACTGGCAGGCCCCCTTTATACGGATTTTATGATCATCGATCTCTTTACCGATGACGACCGCTATAATTTTCATGGTACTGCTCCCCGGGATCCGGCTCTTACCGAAATGCCTCCGTTGCCCCTGCTTGCAAGCGGGGATGCTGCAAATGGCGATATATTATTCGAGGACTTCAAACTTAACTTATTTTCTGCGACCAGAGATTTATGGCCGGATACCAATCTCCCGGATATAGACGATCTGGCTGGCACCCCTTTTGTTTCCAAGTTTGGCAATACTCCATGGGGAGCACACGCGATATACCCCGATTCAAGTAATCCATTTTTCTCACAAATCGGTTTTGGGTTTGGGGCGGAGACACCTCGGGATGATTCTCCGACTGGGTTGACCTATAGCATACGTGAGGTCTCAGGCGGCGGTCAGACCGGAGGTGGCGACCAGACCGGCGGTGGCCAGGGAGGCGGTCAGCAGCCCGGTGACGTTACTACGGTGCCGGAACCCGGTTCGCTCGCGCTTCTTGGCCTGGGTGCAGTGGGCTTTGGCCTGCGCCGCCGCAGGAACAGGTTCCTTTAAAATGTCCTCACAACCAGCTTCTTTTTATGTCAGGAAAAGAGGCCGGTTTCAATTCAGGAGATAAAAATGTTTCTTACCCGTCTGCGTCTGCCTCATTTTCTCCTGATGTTTGTTTTTCTTGGGGTAAGCCAGATCGGTTATGCAGCAGAGAAAATTCCTCTCGGCCACGAAGGCAGGAGGGACAGCGCGGTTTTCAACGGTCACCAGAATATGCCTGTTGTCCTCTATGGTGTCGCCATCAAGTGGAACAGCGGTTGTTTGAAGGGAAAAACTGACAAATGCCTCCGGCTTGCCCGGGCCTTCGAAATTGGTGAAGGCGACCTGAAGCTGGAGATACGCACTGCCCTTGGCTATTACCTGGAGGCCTGCAAAAAAGGGGCCGGCGAAGGTTGCAGCCGGGCCGCAGAGATTATCCGCGCCGGAGATGCCGGTTTCACAGATGAAAAACTGACTCGCGAGACGGCGCAAAGGGGATGTAACGACCTTGATGATCAGACGTCCTGTGCCAGACTTGCCGAAAGCCTCGCCTCGACCAGTTCAGATGAAAACAGGTCACGAGCCGAACAGTTGATTGAGCGCGCCTGCCAGAAAGGCAACAGCGAAGGATGCCGCCTGAAGGCGGTCGCTTTGTTTTATGACCGCAACAATGCGGAATCTCCCGCTGAGGCCGTCGAGCTTTTCACCAAATTCTGCAAGAAAAAACAGGCTTGGGGGTGCACCGGACTGGCGGAAGCCCGGGACAAGGGCCGGGGGGTAAAAGCTGATCCCAAAAAGGCCAGCGCGGCGGCCCGGAAAGGCTGCCTCGAGGCCGAGGGAAATACAATCCCGGCCTGCGCTCTTTACGGTCGTTACCTCGTTGAAGACAATTCAGAGGAAAAGATATCCCAGGGTGTCAAGATTCTGGCCAAGGCCTGTCTGGCGGGAGATGCCTTTGCCTGTAATGATGCGGGGGAGCTGGGCTGGAAACAAGGTGCCGGCAACGGTCTCGCCCTTTGGGAAATCCCGCTTTATTTCCGTGATGCCTGTGATATGGATCTGGCCGAGGGATGTCTCAATCTTTCCGCTGTCTATAAAAACGGCTTCAATAATGTTTCGCAGGATGATGCTGCCATGATCGCGCTGCTTGATAAAGCCTGCGCTCTGGGAAGCTCCGAAGCATGCGGCAAGGTTGAAGCTTTTGGAAAAATGGCGAAAATATATCGCAGAAGAACTCAGCCAATTGATCCTTCGCTTCCGGCCAAACAACAGCTGTCTCATGCAATTCAAATCATAGACCATGGAAAAGGCCGGGCTCAGAAAAATCGTTCCCTGGATACTGTGGTGCGTTTAATGCACGAAGGCGTGGCAGAAGCAGAATGGGTACTGGCTGGCTGGCTTTATTACGGCAAACCCGGGCTCATTGACCAGATCAACAAGTCCGACGGGTTCATCCTGTTCGAAAACGCCGCCAGGCAACAACATGTGGAAGCCGCGAAATGGGTTGGCATGGCTTATTGGTATGGAGACGGTGTGCCCCTTGATCGCCAGAAAGGGAAAGGTTATATGGCGCTTGCTGCTGCCAGGGGCGATGAAATGGCCATTGCCATTTATCGCTCCATGGAGGCGCAGAAAATCCGTGATAATAAAGCCCGCAGGGCAAAGGAAATGGCCGAGGCCGCCGAACGGCGCAAAAATGACTGGGCCTATCAGTTTGGACTGGCCGCCGCCGCCTGGGCAGAAGGACGGCGCAATACGCCATATTCTTACGGTGGAGGGTCCGGGCGCCTGGCCAGTGAAAGCTGGCGGAGAAGTCAGCAGGCGCTGGATAAACAAAACTGGAACAACGCCGTCAACTACACCGTAGGCAGAACAAGTGCCTGCCCCATGTCAAACCCCTATTGTTGATAAGTCTGGAGGAAGTCCGATGAATAAAATGAAATCTGCAATTTACGCCACCATCCTTTCCGCTGCCGTTGCGCTGCCGCACTGGAGCCTCGCCCAGCAAACGATGAATCTCAATTTTTCAACCAGCACTCCAAAAGGCGGCTGCATCATCGGTTTCAAGGGTGGAAATGCGCCCGGTACAGACAAACCGATGAAGCTGGAGTTTTCCTATCGTGTAAAGGATGGAAATCTGAACACGCAAATCAGTGTGAACGGCTGGCCGAAAGCGCAAAAGGAAGATCCGGAGCGTATTGTCCCGATGACAATGACACTGGACAGCGGCGAGAAAATTATTTCCAAGGACGGCGGATATTCCAGTGGTTTCAATGACCGCTACTGGGCGGCCTGGGGCAAGGAAAATTCTGCTGCGATTTTTGAAAAGATGAAGAATGTCAAAACTGTTCATATCGAAGGGGATGGTATGGATTTGGGTGATTTCGATCTGCAGGTGAAGGGGCTGGTTTATACCTGGATCAGCGGTTGTGCCGAAAGACAGAAAGCCGGCGGACAGTGATCAGCGGTCAGTAAATTCAGATCTGTCTTGTAGGCACTGTCAAGGGAAGTTGGAAATAGTCAGAGCAACTCCCGAACGGGCAGAACTTAAGCCATGAGGGATTTCCACTCAGTCAGGGAATCTGAGCGAAATGGTTTGAATATTGATCGGCGGGTGAGGTGTCGTTCTCCGTTGAAATGGTTGTAGATCTGAGCGTGGATTGAAGTGAATTTTTGGAGGGTTTCCTCTTTGCGGAATTTCAGCATAGCCTGTTCCCGTCGTCGAAAGGGCAGGTGACTATTTTCTGCCCTGTTGTTTTGTCCCTTTGTTGTGTCATGTTTGTCGGTACAACCAATTTCCCGCAAGGCAGCTTTATATGATTTCAGTCTATCCGTGACGATTAATCGGGCGCGCCCATATCGTTTCATGAGGCGTTTTAGAAGCTTCAACGCTGCTTTCCTGTTCCTTTTCTTTGTGACAATAGAGTCCAGGACTTCCCCTTCATGATCGACGGCGCGCCACAGATAATGAAGCTCTCCTCTGATTTTCACAAAGACCTCATCAAGATGCCATTTCCAGGAGGAATATTGTTGGGGAAAGCTTCTGCGTTTCTTGTCGATCTGTGAGGCGAGGGACGGATCGTTTCCACCAAAGACGAATTGTCTCATGGCTGACACCGATACCTCGTTCAAACAACAAGTCTTCCACTTGCCGAAAGGAGAGGGGATATTTCACTTAGAGCAGGATTAAGCTACTCCCCATTGGTTGGACAGTTTCGAGGCTAAATTACGCTATATTTTGCGTCTCTGGATTGTTCTATATTTATGCTGCTAGGCTTAGAAAATCGGAGTATAGGTTCAGTTGGTATCCAACCCCCGCAACCAAAACGAACAAACCCAGCCCCGTGCTGGGTTTTGTCGTTTTAGTCATGCGTCGGTCAGAATTGAACCTACGGAGAAGTAGGGTTTAACCGAAGGCGCAGCGCTGCAACGCAGCGTGAAACAGCGCCAAGGTCAGCGGAGCTAAATCCTACCCCAAAACCAATAAAACAAAGGGGCCGGGGCTTTTTAAATTGTGAGTGGGATGGGTGGACAGGAAATATTTGTCTCATAATGGGACAACCCTTGACGCCCGTCAAGGACCTCAGCCGGGCGGAAGCGCTAGGGTCAGAGTCTTCAACATCACACCTCACAGGAGATCAATTATGACTGCCACCGTCGTAAGAGAGCTGATGACCACTCATCCCGTTTTTATCAGTGAAACCGCAACACTTCAGGATGCCGCCAGGTTAATGAAAAGGATTAACTGCGGGGTACTTCCTGTCGGGTCTGAATATGATCTGGAGGGCATTATAACCGATCGGGATATAGTCATCCGGGCCCTTGCAAACGGCAGTGATATCTTTTCCAAGAGAGTGAGGGATTTCATGAGCAGGGATGTACATATCTGTCATGAAAACGATCTTCTGAGAAATGCTGCGGAACTTATGCACAGGCATAATGTCAGCCGTCTCATAGTGAAGGATTACAAGGGTAAGGTTTCCGGCATTCTTTCCTTTGGCGGGATTCTGAGAAGAGACCCGGTACAGGCGGAGCTGACAGAGGTCGTGGAACATGCCGTAGGCTGGAAGAACCGGCACCTGCCGGTCCCGAGCCAGGCGGCAGCTCGCTAGATTTATCTTTTTCTCCGCTGTTTGGGGAGGGGCATGTGATGTTTGCCAATCAGGTCTTTTGTAAATAGCAATGATTAACAAAACGATTCATTTTGATACAGTTCTGTGGACTGATCGAGCAATGCGAGCAGCATAAATGCTCCAGATGTTTGCTGTCATTGATACTTATCTGGCCATTATTTGCGCTGACCCCGTATTCTTCCAGCGCCTTGAGACTTCGTGAAAAAGTTTCCGGTTTCATGCCCAGTCGCGAGGCGAGAAGTTGCTTGTCCATCGGAAGGTTCAGCGTATTTTTTTCACTATTATGATGTGACAGCCCATTTGTATTGAAAAAGAGCTGCTGGAGATAACAGGCCACCCTTTGTTTGGCATCCATAACTGTCAGATGTTCGTTTTCCAGTTGCAACCTCTGGACGGAATGTGACAGGCTCTGCAGCAAGGCTAATGAAAAATCGGGACTTTTCTTAACGATTTTTTTCAGGGTGTTCATGGGTATTTCCACCACGGAAGACCTCTCGATTGCCCCCGCGTTTGAGGGATAACCGAACTTGTCCGTAACAAATACATCCCCAAAGAAGTCCCCCGGCCCCATCAGGGCAATAACCGTTTCATCCCCGTCGAATGTATTGTGGAATAATTTGACCCAGCCGTCTATGACGATAAAAAAACGGTCTATCGGGTCGTGCTGTAAAAAAAGATTTGATTTCTTCGGGTAATGCCTGATTGTCGCCAGTTCGGCAATTTCCGCGAGCTCTTCTTCAGCCAGATTTGCAAAAATCTCGCTTGTCCTGAGGAATGGAATAATTTTCATATGGCGGCCCCCTGTATTCACTAGTATGGATCAATACTTTCAAGATGAAACGCTGGCACTTTCTTTGATACAATATTACTCCAACTACATACTGTAGGTGTGAAATGATATATTACATAGTGCTGACAAATGTTTTTTGCAGGAGTAAAAAAAGAAATTTATAACCAACTGATATATTATCAGAATCTCTATTTTATTCTGGAGCCTATTGTATAAAAAGTAAAATCACATAGCAAAAAGCAATATGGCGCTGCTCAAGTGAAGCGAGTCTCTTTATTTTTTCAGGAAGTGGGGAGGATGGCAATAATCGGAAGCTTTAGCTATTCCGGAGTGACAGCATGTTGCCCAGTTCCCGGGCAAAGCCGAGAGAAATTTTGAGATAGGAATGTATGTCAGACAAAATCTTCCTGAGGGGATGGGACGTCGTATATTCCAAATTCAGGATCTTGATCCTTGCCCTGTGAAGCGCCCGGAACGAGGCGTAAAAATAAAGGAGTTCCTGTTGCGGCCTGTCCCCGCTCGCCAGAAAATAGACCGACAGGATTTTACGGGCTGCTTCACGCTGTCCCAGCCGTTCACATTCCATGGCCAGGAAGGCAATTTCGTCTGCCGGATCTTGCCGCCTGAGATCCTGGTTGAACTCCAGGCAGTCAATGATGACCGGTTTGGAGGTCAGGAAGATGTGTTGCGGCCGCAGATCCCCATGGCCGTCCACAATATGCTTTTTTCCACTCGCTCGGCGAGCTGACCGCACAGGGTTTCGCTTGCCAATGCTGTCTCAAGCACGGTGGTCAGTTCGAGGGCAAGATGGGCCATGAACCGGGGGCGGGCATATGAAAAGGTATCCCGGGATTGCCGGACTTTTGTACTGAAAAGCTGGATATACTCATCGGGGGCAATATCGGTTTTTGCAGCTTCAGAAAAGAAGCGATTGAGCCGTATTTCTTCCATGCAGTAATATTGCCGTTTCCTGACAGTGCTGAAGTCCAGCCCTTCGAAACAAACCTCTTTTTTCATTTTCCAGGCATACCTGTCGGTGAGGAAAACCCATGACATATGGGTCTCCAGTGTCTTAACCATACCTGTGGTTTCAGGGTAGGAGGCGCGTCTGGAGAGATAGGCGACTTTTTCCTGTTCGGTAATCTGGTCGAGATATGGTTTTTCCTGTTGCAACCTCATCCCAGTGAGCCTCCTTCATACTCATATCGTTTTTATTCTAGGTGAGCCCTTTTTGATGTTTCTTGATGTCCGTCAAGCGTCATGCAGGAAGTGTCGAAATCGGGCTGATTATTGTTGCGGGAGAAGAAAAACGGAAGATTCTGTGAGGGACCTTCCAGTTCAGGGGTTCAAAGAGTTAGCAAATTTTATAATACATGCAGGTTGTCGACGACCTCGGTGACACCGGGGGCAGGCCATACGGCGTGACAACTGGCCACGGCGCGCGGCCTATCCTCCCGCGTGGCCGGCAGAGTTATGCCCCTCCGAAGCCAACCCGGACCGCAGGAGGCAATGCGACAGGCCAATAGGAGAGTCTGGTAAACTGCCGGGTTTTCATGGATTTAGATCGCGGGGGCAACAAATTAATTTGCCAATCCCGTAGATCAGGAATAAATTCGCGGGGATCGGGGTGGCGCATTGGCCCCGGGTTTCATTAAGGCCATAAGAAAATAGTTATAAGGTGTTATCGAATGGAATACCCGACGTTACTGGTCTATTTACCAACATTTATAGTTCTTGCTCTTGCCCTCTGGAGCCATCGCGCCATTGAATCGATATTGGCCGGTGTCGTGGTCGGTGCAATTATCGTGAACCCTGGCAACCCGCTCTCCATTATCAGTGAAGGCTCATTGAAAGTGATGATGGATGATACCGTTGCCTGGGTTATCCTGGTTTGTACCTGCATGGGCAGCCTGATTGCGCTGTTGATAAGTACCGGTGTCGCAGAAGCTTTCACGCAGTCGTCCATCCGCTATATCAAAAGTAAAAAAGGGGCGCTTTATGTCACCTGGATATTGGGCATCTTTTTGTTTGTGGATGATTACCTGAATTCCCTGGCGGCGGGGGCCGCGATGCGTCAAATCACGGACAAATATAAAACGTCCCGGGAAATGCTGGCTTATATCGTGGATTCAACGGCAGCACCGGTCAGTGTCCTGATACCGATTTCGACCTGGGGGGTGTTTTTTGCGGCGCTGCTCGAAGAAAACGGACTGGCCGCCGAAGGACAGGGCATCTGGGTATATATTCAGTCAATACCCTATATGTTTTATGCATGGGCGGCCTTTTTGCTGGTCCCGTTTGTGATCTCCGGGAGGTTTCCATTAATTGGCGCGATGAAGGCGGCGGAGATGAGGGCGGCATCCGGACAATGTGTGCCGCCGGGCTTCGACAACAGCGCTGAAAGCCGACAATTAATGGGAAGAAAAATGGATGGAAAGCCCCGGGCGTGGTTATTCATTCTGCCTTTGCTGATGCTGGCGTCTTCAACAATGTATTTCGATCTGGATTTCCTGAGGGGAGTATATTTTACCCTGGCTGTTACAATTGCACTGATGGTGTTCAAGAAGGTCCTCAGTTTGCCCGAGGCCATCAATGTATGTATCGAAGGTTTTAAAATGATGATTGAGCCTTTGACCGTCCTGATCTGTGCGTTTTTGTTAAAGGAAATCAATGATCAATTGGGACTGGCTCAACAGGCGATCGAATCCCTCCGCCCTTTTGTGACGGCTGAATATTTGCCGGTGCTGATTTTCATCGTCATGGCCGCGGTATCATTTGCCACCGGTTCGAACTGGGGTGTGTTTGTGATTATCCTGCCGATTGTTGTCTCCCTCGGTCATGGTTTAGACGCCAATATGACGATCGTGATCGGGGCAACCTTGTCAGCCTCCACATTCGGCAGTCATGCGTGTTTCTATTCCGACGCGACAGTTCTCACTGCGCAGGCAAGCGGCTGTACGCCTTTTCAGCACGCCTACTCCCAGCTACCCTATGCGCTTGTTGCGGCGACATTCGCCATTATCGGATATCTGATCATCTAACCGGATAAGCCCGTCCGGCAGGCAGGTGCCGTTACTTCTCTGACCACACGGCCAGCTCGTTGCCGTTGGGGTCTTTGAAATGGAACCTGCGGCCACCGGGGAAATCATATGTCGCCTGGGTAAGTGTGCCGCCGGCATCAGAGACAGCCTGTTCTGTCTTGGCCAGATCCGATGAATAAAGCACAACCAGAACGCCGGGAGTGGTGATCCCGGCGGTTCCGGCGCCGTTGAAACCACCGTCAATGCCGGCGCCTTCGAAGCTCAGATAATCGTCGCCCCACCTGGTGAATGTCCAGCCGAACGCACGGCTGTAAAAGTCGATTGTGGCATCGCTGTTTTTCAGGGGAAACTCAATATAATTGATGCTGTTGTTTGCAGGCATGGCCCGGCCTTCCTTATGTCAGGTTTTACGCCTCCCCGGCGCGGGAGAACTGTGTTCCATATTACACTGTCTTTGACAAAAAAACATCAGCGGTAAGAATATTAACTTTTTCTAATCAATGTTATTGTAATATATTGTGATGAATGCCGTCTGCGAGGGCTGAAATTAATGGTGCATGCCGAAATTGACAAGGCGCTGGAGAGAAAAACCGAAGGAAAGCTGCCTGAAAGGATTCTGGGACGGATCCTGAAGGATGGCCGGCGTCTGCGCCTTCCACTTGCTCTGCTCTTTTCCTTCTTATTCGCCATGATCGTGTTTATCTGGGTAATGACGGATGTCCGGGGTGCCAAGGAACTTCTGACTGCGGAAACCAGCAAATTCACGAGCGAATTCCAGCGCGATTTTTCCGACGAGGTGGAAAGCGAGGCAGAGGCCATGGCTATGGCCATCAGGCCGATGCAGGAGATCGAGGCACTGAAAGGGGCCTTTCTGGCGCGTGATCGGTCCCGTCTGTATCAACTTGCCCGGCCGCTTTTAGAGCAGCTGGAGACCGACTATCAGATTTCCCATCTCTATTTTACCGGCCCTGACAGAACGAACTTCCTCCGCGTTCACAATCCCGAACAATATGGTGACGTCATTGACCGTTATACAACCCGCCAGGCGGAGCAATCGGGGAAACTGTTCGGCGGCCTGGAAATTGGCATCAATGGCGCCCTGACCCTGCGGGTGGTTATGCCCTGGAAGGACAATACCGGCCGTCTGATCGGTTATCTTGAAATGGGCAAAGAGGTGAATAATATTCTGCAGCATCTGACCAGCCGGTCAGGTCTGGTCATGATTGAAGCCTACAATAAATCCTATCTGGACAGGAACAACCTGTCCGCCTGGATGGACAAATCCGGCTACGGCGTCCTCTGGGACCGGCTGGAGGACTATGCTGTTATTGACAATTCACCTTTTGCCGGAGAGGAAAAAATTCTCGGGGGCCTTGCCAGCCCGTCCGGGGAAGCAGACCGGCTTCAGTTTGACGACCGGACCTATGAAGTGACGACGATTTCGTTACGGGATGTCAGGCAACAGGAAGTCGGAAGGTTGGCCCTGGTCCGTGATATCTCGCCTTCTCTGCGGCAATTCAGGTCGCAACTGCAGAATAATATATTCTTGTCCATTGTTTTGTTTGCGCTGGGTTTCTATCTGATCAGCAAGGTTCTCAAACTTGTGGAGCAACAGGTCACCACGGCGCTTGATCTGAGGGAGAGAATTGTACGTGAAAGAACCGAGGCGCTGCAACAGGCCAACCGGAGCCTCAGGCGGGAAGTGGGCAAACACAAGGAAACCGTAAGACAGTTACAGCATACCAAGGAGCTTGCCGAAAAAGCCAGCCGGACCAAGTCCGAGTTTCTTGCCAATATGAGTCATGAATTGCGTACGCCGCTCAATGCCATCATCGGGTTTGCCGAATTCCTGCGCAGCGATCCACGGCACAGTCTGTCCGACGTACAGGATGAACAGGTAGGATATATTCTGACCGGCGGCCATCATCTGAAGCAGTTGATCAATGACATTCTGGATCTGTCACGTATCGAGGCCGAGAAAGTGGAATTTGACTATGAAGCCGTCGATATATTTGAAATAGTGGATCAGTGTATCCGGCAGCTTAAACCCGTTGCCGGGGAACGGCAAATCGAAATCCGCCATGACCTTGATCCGGAAAAAGAGATTCTGATCTGGGTGGACGAACTGCGGTTTCGGCAGGTCGTTTTCAATCTGTTGTCCAACGCGATTAAATATAATCGCGAAAAAGGGTCCGTATTTGTATCGGCAGATTTGACTGCGGAGAAGATGCTGCGCCTGTCAGTGAAAGATACCGGCAAGGGAATCGCGGAAAAGGATCTGAGTACCCTTTTTGACATGTTCCAGAGGCTGGATAACGGGTCGATGACGTCGACAGAGGGTGCCGGTCTTGGCCTCAGCGTTTCCCGGTTGATTACGGAGCAGATGGGCGGGCGGATCGGTGTGGAAAGCGAAGTCGGCAAAGGCAGCATATTCTGGGTGGAATTCTCGCTCGCTGACGGCGTTGAACAACAGGATCTCAGGTCAGGAGAACGCGCCTGAAGTCCGGGCTTTCTGGATGTTTGCCGGCGCCGTCGAGTAGAAAAGTTCCAAATTATTGCCTGTTTTATCACAGGGAGAATGATTCCGGCTTGTCAGAGCTTGGTGTCAGCCCCATATTGTCCCCAGATTGATCAGTCAGGAGGCATATGCCCGTGCACCATAATGAGGATTTTATTGACTTGCTCAAGGTGTTGATCCGCCAGCCCAGTGTTGTGGGGGCGGAACATTCCTTTTTCCGGGTTCTGCAGCGCGAACTGGAGGAACGGGGCGCCAGGGTCAGCTGGTATAACGGCCTGCTGGTGGCGCAGGGCAGTAAACCGAATTCAGCCATGTTCTCCGCCCATATCGACCGGCATGGCCTGATCTGTACCGGCCCGAATGAGTTCCAGTATGCGGCTTTTGTGGCCGGCAACCGTTCCGATCTTCTGGGTAATTCGGTGTCGGAAAAGCTGATGATGAAAATTGTCGACCGTTTTCAGGCAACGCCGGTAATGGCCTATGAACCCTGGTCAGGTGCCTATCGTGGTTCCGGCGTAATTAACCGGGCCTATGTCTGTGAATATCGCAACAACCTGATTTTTGAAGTCGAGGGGCTTGAGCATCTGGTGGCCGGCACCCCGGTGGCGTTTACCGACCGGTTGACGGTTCGCGATGGCCTGCTGAGCGGCCAGCTTGATAACGTGCTGACGGCGGCGCATCTGGTGCATCTGTTTAGTCTGGGATTCCAGGGAACCGCCTTCTTCACCGCCCAGGAGGAAGCCGGCAGCAGCTGGCGTTATCTTCTGGAATGGTTTCGGCGTTTCGGCGGGCCAACCAACCGCCTTGTCGTGGTGGATACCAGCCCTTATCCGGACCGGTCCAGCGCCGATGCACAATCCGTTGTCCTCCGGCGACGGGACGCCAATGCGGAATTTAATCCCGAAACCATCACCATGCTGGAACAATTCTGCCACTCAAGCGACATACCCTGCAGTTTCAAGGACAGTTATATAGAAGAACAAAACCGGCTGGCGGCGAAGGAAGGGCGTGAACTTCAGTCACTGGGCAGCACCGAAATGGGCCGGATTATAGCCGCTTCGGGCGGCTTTGTTCAGGGCGCAACGCTGCAGGTGCCGACGACCGGCTATCATACCATGGAGGAATCCTGCTCCCTGAAGGCGAGCTCTGACTTCAGCAGGTTGTTAGGGAAAGTAGCCGGACTGGAAGAGGGGAATCTTGAAAAGGGCGGTAACTGGGGCTAGAATGTCTTCAGTAACAGTCATAACCCGTTGTAGGGCAATATATTGAGGGTGAAGAAAAGGAAATGCAGGAATTCGAGGTTGTCCAGGATTTTGTCTCTGCATCCGCCAGGGTTTTGTCGGAGGACGAACTCGTAGAAGCTTTCGACAAGGCCATTCAGAAGCTCGGTTTCACTCATTTTTCCTGCGCTTCCATGATGGACTACAACAATCCGGTTCCGGGATCTATTTTCATCACCAAGCTGCCCGAAAGCTGGACGTCCAGGTATCTGGACAAGAACTATCACCAGCAGGACGCTGTGCTTGATGCGGTCCAGAACAGGAACGTTCCGGTGATCTGGGAAAATATGCATGTCCGCAACCGTTTCCAGAAAAAGATCCTCAAGGAGGCTTCCGAGTGCGGGCTGAAAAACGGCATTTCGGTGCAGCTTTTTGTGCCCGGGTTTATTCCCACCACGTTCAGTGTTTCCTCTGAGGAGCAGGATTTCGACCGGGACAGTTATCTCCTTCTGCATCTGTTGTGTGTCTATTTTCATGAGGCCGTCCTCAGGGTGCGGGAGGAATCCGGCAGCCCGCAGTTCGAGAAAAAAGAGCTGACCGGCCGGGAAAAGGAATGTCTCTACTGGGCGGCGTCCGGGAAAAGTGACACGGATATTGCCGATATTCTGAGTATCAGCAAACACACGGTTCATTTCCACATCGAAAATGCCAAGCGCAAATTCAATCTGTCGACCCGGATACAAACTGTTGTCCGGGCTATTCTGAGCTGCTCCATAACCCCATAGGTAGTATTTTTTTCCGACTGCGTAATTCATGGTGGAAAGAAAAATGACCTGATTTCCAGTACTGGCAAAAACCTGCCTACCTAGGCAGGTCACATCCTCCTGTTTTTTACCCAGACTTGTCGTGCAAGCACATAATCAAGTTTACAACGGCAGGAGGATAAAATGCATGTTGATATGGTAACGCATGAGAACCGTCATCATTTTTCCAATGATTTGCATCAGATGTTCCGGCAAAGATATGACGTTTTTGAGGAGCAGATGGGCTGGAAACTCCCGATGGCAGACCATGAAAACAGAATGGAAATCGACCAGTTTGATGACAAGGATGCAGTCTACCTGCTGATCAAGGATGACGATGGTAAACTGATTGGCAGTCTGCGGTTGCTGCAGGCAAACAAGGCTCATTTGCTGTCGGAACTGTTTCCCAATCTTGTTGAAGGCGCCGTGCAGCGTGATCCCGACGTATGGGAATGTTCGCGTTTTTATGTGCTGTCAAATTCCGGCAAGGCCCAGGGCCTGAAGGCCGGCGGCGGCGCAGAACTCAGTGTCGGCATGATGGAAGCGGCGCTGATGCTGGGCATCAGCAAGATCAATGTGATCGCCAATATGAACACCCTGCCGATGATCCTCAGGTCAGGCTGGGGCACCATGCCGCTTGGCCTGCCCCAGACGGTCGGCAACGAGCAGGTTATCGCCCTGAGCATCATGGTCAATCCGGTTGGTCTGCAGATTTTACGGCAGCGCCGGAACGTGCCGGGGTCCATGCTTCGAATTATACAAAAAGAGAAGGAGGTCGCGTAATGTCTATGGAAGAAAACAAACCCCTTGGAGAGCTGTTTGCACGATTGGGATATGCGTTGCTGGAACTTTCGCCGGAAGACAGAAATATTCTGGTGGAACATTGTGTTCAGCTGGCGGAAGACATGAACAGCCAGCGGGCTACCCTGGCCCTTAAATATCCTGCACTGATGGGGGAGACGAAGAATGTCCCGGACGAATAAGATAATCCGGGAGGAGATGGAGCGGGAAGACGGGGTGCTGGATTATGTGGCCCGCCTGCGCAACAACGGCTATGTCATCATCGAGGATCTTGTGCCCGAGATTATGATCGAGCAGGTTAATCAGGAGCTGAAGCCGTCCTTTCACCAGACGCCTAATTCCGAAGGTCTTTTCTGGGGCTTTCATACCAAGAGAATGGGGCGCATTTTTTCCAAGGCGCCAACGTCCCACGGTTTGGCTACAAATCCTGTGATCCTTGGCATCATGGAGGATATTCTCGGCCCGAATTGTGAAAAAATCCAGGTCAACCTGACCCAGGCCATTCGTATTGAGCCGGGGGAGGAAGGACAGCTTCTGCACCGGGACGACGAAATGTTTCCCTGGGGTCATCCCGGCAGCGAGTTCATGATCAATGCCATGTGGGCGCTGGATGATTTCACCGCGGAGAACGGCGGGACTGTGCTGTGGCCGCGCAGTCACCTGAAACCGGTGCAGCGGGAAGTGCCGCCAGAGGAACTGGTGCAGGCGGAAATGAAACGGGGCTCTGTTCTGATCTGGCTCGGTTCTACCCAGCATGGCGGCGGCGCCAACCGGTCGCGCAAGCCACGTACCGGTCTGACCGTCAGTTACAGCCTCGGCTGGCTGCGGCAGGCGGAAAATCAGTATCTGGCTTATCCGCCGGAAGTTGCAAAACACTTTCCCGAAAAGCTGCAGGAACTGATTGGTTATAAAGTACACCGGCCAAACCTGGGCTGGTACGAAGGCCAGGAACCGGACGTTCTGTTCAATGGCCGGCCAGAAGCCCTGCCGGCTCTGGATCTTGTCCCCCGGGACATAGAACTGATGATCCAGGAATATCTTGCCGGCAAGCAGGTGGCCTGACACGACATCAATCAATTGGAATTATTTGGGGGAAGGGGGAACTAGTCCGTGTGCGGATCGCTATGATCCAGATGCAGGCGGATGGTTCCCTCTTCATTTTTTGTTATCACAAAAATCCTGTCATATTGTCCGTCCTGAAGTTCGGGAAGCTCCTGTCCGCTGAGCAGTCCGGCCAGATAAGGGGTCGTGTTGCTGTGACCGACCACCAGAATATTGCCGGGCAGGTCACGGGTTCTATCGGCAAATCCGGCAAGATCATGCGGATCATAAAAGTCCAGGGAAAGCCCCGTATTGTGGAGGGTGGGTGCCGCCGTCTCCCTGGTGCGCTTCAGGTCTGTAGAATAAACGGCGGTAAGTTTTTTATCGGCAAAATAACCGGCGTACCATTGCGCCCGCTGTCGTCCGGCCTCTGTCAGGGCCGGATCCGCCGTCCCGTCTGTCATTTTTTCCGCATGCCGGATCAAATATATTGTCTGTTCTGCCAGGACCGGTTCCAGCATGGCAATCAGCAGGAAGAATCCTGAAAGCCCGTACCTCAAAAATCTTTTCATCGTTTTTCCCCGTTTTTTGATCTGGATAAAATTGTAACACTGGTTCCTGTAAATGGCCCGGTGAATTTTAAAGGGCCGGTGATTTCAGGCAAAATTCAGGGCAAACCCGAAATAACGGACAGGGGCCCGATTATAATCTATCCGCTGGGTTATATACAACATGTTGTTATGAACGGAAATTTCTATAAATCCGGCTCCGGAACCTGAATGGTCCGGATGGGGGGACTATATATTTAGTCGGGATCAGATACTGGTTTCATGAGAAACATATCCAGAAAATACCATCGAAACAGAAAAAACTGTTACAGTACGCCAGGGTATCACAGGGGGTATGTCACTCAACTCTGCCGGGTCTGAATTTCAGTATAAGACAGGGATCCCTGTATATTAATGTGGACTAAAGTAATATATAATGTGGATTATGTTACTTTAATGGAAATCCGTTAACCATTTATCAATCTTTTCCCTATTATTTGAAGATTATAATAAAAAAAGTATAGAATTTTCAATTAAGTATTAGTTTCATATGCAAAATGATACATTTAGAATAAAAAGATTTAAAAACCTGTATCATTAGTGTATGGTGCAGTCGTTCACCGGATAATTGCTCCGTTTCATTTCCAGAATCGAGAGTAAAACGGGAACATTCGTGAGGTTGGAAACGCAACACATAGGGAGAAAGACATGTATAAGCGTTTACTACAGACTACAGCTCTTACAGCATTGGTTTTCGGCGCGACAGTGACAACACCGTCACTGGCCGAAGAAGAAACGATGATGCTGGAAGAAATTACCGTGACCGCACAGCGCCGGTCCGAAAACCTGCAGGCGGTTCCTGTGGCCGTAACAGCGCTCAGCGCCAGTGCCATTGAGAAAGCTGATATCCATACGGCGGATGATATTGCCACCCGCATTCCCAGTATGACTTTCTCGCCGTTCGCGCCGGGTCAGTCCGTGGTCAGCCTGCGTGGTATCTCATCAAATGACGATGGTGCCGGAACAGAAAACTCCGTTGCCGTGTTCATGGATGACGTTTACCTGGGCCGTATTTCCAACATGGCCTTCGAACTGTTCGATGTGGAACGCATCGAGGTTCTGCGCGGTCCGCAGGGCACCCTTTATGGTAAAAACGCCATTGGCGGCGCCATCAACGTGGTTTCCACAAAGCCGGGCCAGGATTTCCGAGCCAAGGTTAAAGCCACTGTCGGCAACTATGACCGTCAGGACTTCCAAGGCGTTGTTTCCGGACCGCTGAGCGACAGCCTGGCTGCCAAAGTGTCCTTCTCCTCCCGTCAGCGTGACGGCTGGGTTGAGAACATCATTACCGGCAACAAACTGAAAGACGAAAACGTACAGTCCGTACGCGGTCAGCTGCTGTGGACGGGTGAAAATACAGAAATCACCCTGAGCGCCGATACCATGGATATGGATCAGGCCGACATGGGCCGTATCCCGACACGCAGTAACCCGCCTCTTCCCGGAATTTATGAGGAACATATTGCTGCCGGTGGCGACTACAAGCATTCAACAAATCCGCAGGATGGGTATGCCAAAAAGAGCGCTAATGGCGTCAGCATGAAAATTGAACATGATTTCGGTGATGCCGGTACTCTGACATCTGTCAGCGCCTACCGTGACAGCGCCAATGACTGGGAAATGGATTCTACTGGTTCCCCTGCTCCTGGCGATAACATTGTCGATGAAATTCATGACTATACCAAACAGTATAGCCAGGAATTCCGTTTCGCAGGCACCATCAATGACAATATGGACTATGTTGCCGGCCTGTTTTATATGAACGAAAACACCGACCGTCAGGAAACCTTCCGTCTGGTGTTCAACGAAGATGACCGCCTGCCGAGCCTGAGCGCTGATGATGGTGAAGACTGGGTCGGCTCCTATCGTCAGGACAACACCACCGACAGTTTTGCGGCTTTTGCCCACGTGAATTATAACGTCACTGACAAACTGAAACTGGGTGTTGGTGTTCGGTATACCTACGAAGAAAAGACCATCGATAACTGGACAGAGAGTTATGGTGGTCCGTTTAGTGGATTTATCATCACAAGTGATTTCGGTACAGATATCGACAATAAGATCGGTGGCGTGCAGGCCAGCGAATCCTGGTCTGATTTCTCTCCGAAATTGACTCTGGATTATCAGATCAATGACGATACTTTAGTCTACGCCAGCGTTTCCAAAGGCTTTAAATCCGGCGGATTCGGCGCGGCACCCGAGAGTATCGCAGCAGCACAGCTTCCGCTGCAGCCGGAAATTGCCTGGAACTATGAAATCGGTTCCAAGGCCGACCTGTTTGACGGAACCCTGCGTCTGAACCTGGCGGCTTATTACACAGACTATACAGACCTGCAGTTCCAACGTTTCGGTCGGCAGCTTGACGGTGCGCAACCTGGACAGTTTTTCGGTGTATTCCGGACACGTAACGCAGCGTCTGCCGAAATCTATGGTGTAGAAGCTGAATTCACCTGGGTGCCGGTCGAAAACCTGTATATTTCTGGTAACTATTCCTACATGCATACTGAGGCTGAGTTTGTGTTCGATGCCTATTATGCAACTCCGCCGGCAACACCGGATATTCAGACTAAACCTCTGACCCGCGCGCCGGAGCACCGCTTCTACATTGCGGCCGACTATAGCCATGATGTGTCCTGGGGCGGCCAGATGTCTTACCATATCGATTACCGGTATACCGGCGATCAGCGTGGTGATGTGGTGTCTGACCTGACCATGCAGCCGTCATGGGGCGTGTCTGACGCCAATGTTTCCTGGACCAGCGAAGATGAACAGTGGGAAATTTCTCTCTGGGGTAAAAATATCTTCGATGAAGAATATATTTCCCACATCTATATCGTGGGCCCGGGTGATGTCGCGGTATATGGTGATCCTGTCATGTACGGGGCATCTGTTACCTGGCGCTTCAACTAAGCCACATAACATGATATTGTCGGGCACTTCGGTGCCCGACTTTTTTTTGTCTATAATTCTATTTTCTTCATATCCCGGGAGGAACGGCCATGACAATTCTTGAGCTGACAGCGGTGGAAGCCCTGCGCCGGATCAGAGATGGCGAACTGACTGTCGCAGACTATGCCCGCCATATTATCCAGCGCGCCGAAGAACAGTCGAATCTGAATGTTTTTATTACATTTGATCCGGACAAGCTTCTGGAAGCTGCCCGTAATGCGGACCGTATCCGCAAGGATGGCGCGGCCCGCGGGGCATTGTTCGGTCTGCCGATTGCCTTGAAAGACAATATTGATACCAGGGATTATGCGACGAGCGGCGGTACGGCGGCGCTCAGGGATCATCGGCCAACAGCCAATGCGCCGGTGGTGCAGAAACTCCTCGATCAGGGCGCCATTGTCGCCGGCAAAGCCAACCTGCATGAGCTGGCCATGGGCATTACCTCCAACAACGGTGTTTTCGGTGCGGTGCGCAACCCCTACAATCCGGATATGATTCCCGGCGGCAGCAGCGGCGGCAGCGCAGCGGCGGTGGCGGCAGGCATTGTGCCGGTGGCGCTTGGTACAGACACCGGCGGATCGGCCCGCATTCCCGGCGCGCTGTGCGGTGTGGTGGGTTTCCGGCCGACCATGGGCCGGTACGGCAGTGAAGGGGCGGTGCCCATTTCTCATACCCGCGACACCATCGGCACCTTTGCCCGCGGGGTCGAAGATATCATGCTGGTGGATGAAGCCATTACGTCCGAGGAATCTCTCGAGTCCCTCAAAAGTCTTGAGGGTGTTCGCATCGGCGTGCCGCGGACCTATTTCTATGAAAACCTGGAACCGGACGTGGCCGCGGCGGCGGAGAAAACTCTCGACCTGCTGCGGGAAAAAGGCGTCGTTCTGGTGGAGGCGGATATCCCCGATGTGGGACCGCTTGATGAAGCGGTCAGCTTCCCGGTGGTGCTCTATGAATTCCTGCCGGACCTGGAAAAATATCTCTGCCACAAGGGCTGCGAGATTACCATCGAGGAACTGGTGGCCGAGATCGGCAGCCCCGATGTAAAGGGCCTGAGTCTCTCCCTGATGGGGGAAGGCGCCATGCCGAAAGAAGCTTATAAAGCAGCGATCGAAATTCACCGCCCTGCCCTGCAGAAGGCCTATGCCGACTATTTCAGGGCCCAGAATGTGGCGGCGGTGATCTTCCCAACCACACCGCTCACCGCCCGGCCTATCGGTCACGATGAAACCGTGGAGCTGAACGGCGAACAGGTGCCGACCTTCGGTACCTTCATCCGCAACACGGACCCGGGCAGCAACGCGGGGCTTCCGGGCATCAGCCTGCCGGTTGGCCTGTCGTCCACGGGCCTGCCCATCGGCATGGAACTGGACGGGCCGGACGGCAGCGACCGGAAATTGTTGCAGGTGGCGGCAGCGATCCAGGCTGTGCTTGCCCCGATGCCGGCGCCGAAACTCTAGGCGGACGGAATGATATGGGGCCGTTGTCGGGGATCAGGATTATCGAATTCGAGGCCATTGGCCCGGCGCCCTATTGCGGCATGCTGCTGGCTGACCTGGGTGCCGACGTCATTCTGATAGAACAGGCGGAAACCGGATTGCAGGGCGATCCGGCGAAGGATCTGACCCGGCGTGGCAAACGGTCCATTGTCCTCGATCTGAAAGACAGGGACGATCTGGCTGTTGCCCGTGAACTCTGTCGCGGGGCTGATGTTCTGATTGAAGGCCGGCGCCCCGGCGCGATGGAACGTCTTGGCCTGGGTCCGGATGACCTGATGCCGGACAATCCAGGGCTTATTTATGGCCGGGTTACCGGCTGGGGGCAGGCGGGGCCGCTGGCTTCGGCGGCGGGACATGACATCAACTATATCGCCCTGTCAGGGATTCTCGGCGCGATCGGGGAGAAGGACAGGCCTCCGGTGCCGCCGCTTAACCTTGTGGGAGACTATGGTGGAGGATCGCTGTTCCTCGCCTTCGGCATTCTGGCGGCAATCATAGAGCGACAGCACAGCGGCAGGGGCCAGGTCATAGATGCGGCAATCACTGACGGGGCGGCGTCCCTGTCGACGATATTTTACGCCTTGATGGCCCAGGGCCGTTGGCAGGCGGAAAGAGGCCATAACTTGCTTGACGGCAGCGCGCCCTATTACCGCTGTTACGAGACACGGGACGGGAAATATATTTCCGTCGGGGCGATTGAACCCCGTTTTTATCGTGTGCTGCTGGAAAAGCTGGGCCTTGATCCTGCTGATTTCGAGCCGCAGAATGATCAAGCCAGATGGCCCGCTTATATCAAGCGTTTCGAGGAAGTTTTCAAAAGCCGGACCCGGATGGAATGGTGCGAGCTGCTTGAAGGAACCGATGCCTGTTTTGCGCCTGTCCTCGACTTTGAGGAGGCGCCGTTTCATCCTCATAACGCCTCCCGCCAGGCCCATATCGCTCAAAACGGCATCACCGCACCCGCGCCGGCACCGCGTTTCAGCAGAGCTATCGGAAAGGCTGACGGGGGTCTGCCGATGAAAGACCAGCACCGGGCTGAAATCCTGGCGGAGATCGGACCGGACAGGCGCTAGGCAGTGTCGGCCATTTACATGTTGACATATCAACATAGAATCGGGCATGCTTTATATGTTGATATATAAACATATAGGTGAGCCATGGGAGATTACGCAAATTCAACAGGTACCGGCTGTCCGCTTTCGGCCTTGTCCGATACCTTTCATCTGACCAATGAACAGTTGGAGGAAACCTTCCACAGGGCGCGGGCGGAACGTCCCGTCTTTTATCTGGAGGATATTGGTTTCTGGGCCGTAACGAAGTATGAGGACATCAAGGTTGTTCTCGGCGACAAAGAACGTTTCTCATCCGAAATAACCCTTGAACCGCTTGCGCCGGTGGCGCCTGAGGTTCTGCAGCTGTTTAAGGATCGGGGATTTTCGCCCCGGCCGACCCTGTCCAATAACGAGCGGGATGACCACGCCCGCATCCGTAATAATGCGCTCAAGGCCTTTTCCCCGGCGCGGATGAAAAAGCTCGAGCCCTATATCCGCCAGCTTGTGAATGAGGCCATCAACAGTTTCGAGGCGGACAAAAAAGCCGATCTGGTCCGCCAGATGGTGTATGAGCTGCCGGCACTGGTGCTGTTTAAACTTCTGGGTATTCCGGACGGGGACGTGCAGAAAATCAAGATGTGGGCGGACAGCCGGCTGATTCTGTCCTTCGGTCGCCCCTCGGTCGCTGATCAGCTTGTGGCGGCAGGTCATATGGCCGACTATTGGGACTATTGCCTGGCCCATGTGCGAAAACGGATGGAACACCCGGAAGACGATCTGCCGAGCGACATGCTGGCGACCCGCAATGGCGACGACAGTATCCTGACCGTGGAAGATATCAACAATGTGGTGTTCGGCTTGTTGCTGGCTGGCCATGAAACCACCACCAACATGTCGGGCAATGCGGTGCTCAGTCTGCTGGAAGACCTGAAAAACTGGGACGCCCTTGTCGCTGATCCTTCGCTCATAAAAAATGCGGTGGAGGAATGCCTCAGGTTCCGGCCCTCGGTGGTGGCCTGGCGACGGCTGGTGAAGGAACCGGTGGAGCTTTCCGGCGTGAAAATTCCGGCTGGCGAGCGGATTCTCTGTTACCTGCCGTCCGGCAACCGGGATGAAGAGGTTTTCGACAATGGCGAAGTCCTGGATCTTCATCGCAAGGATGCCCGCTCCCATGTTTCCTTTGGCTATGGCCGGCATTTCTGTCTCGGGGCGGCTCTGGCCCGCTTTGAACTTAAGGTTCTGCTGGAAGAGCTGACCAGACGGCTGCCCGGAGTGCGTCTTTGTGAAGGCCAGGATTTTGAAGCGGTGGAAGCCGTTCAGTTTCGCGGGCCCAAGGAACTCTGGATCGAGTGGGATTAACGGTTTATCCTGGACAATGAAAAGAGAAAAATGACCGACGACATAACCCCTTACAAACAAGTCAATGGACACAAGGTCCTGAATATTGAAAATGACTGCACCTATTTTTTTGTCGCCATAGCCAACCGGTTATCCAGCAGCGCATCCGCCCGGTATCGGAAAAAATTCGGCGTCGGCATTGTCGAATGGCGCTGCATGGTCATGCTGGCGATGGAGGAAGGGGTGAGTGCTGCCCGGATCAGCCAGGTCGGCGGCATCAACAAGGCTTTGGTCAGCCGCTCGCTGGCCCGGCTTGAGAAACTTGGTCATGTGCAGGACCATGAAGATACAAAGCGAAAACCCCGGCTCCTGCAATTCACAGAAAGTGGCAGGGCGCTATATGATCGAATGCTTGAACAGGCTCTGGAACGGGAAGAAAAATTGCGGGAGGGTCTTTCCGGTACCGAAGTCAGGGAACTTCTGAGAATGCTGCATATTGTTTCGGGAAATGTGAACAGGCTGGAAACGGAGCGCTGAGGCCTGTTAAAAAACCCGCACTATAAATAGCTGCCATATATATTATCGCGTGGTATTTATTTTCGGCTTGTATAATGTGTTAGCGCAATTCAGAATACTATAGAAGATAAGTAAAGTGGAAGTATGACCGGTAAAAGGGTGACAATCAAAGATCTGGCGAGGGCTGTCGGGGTGAATCCTTCGACGGTTTCACGGGCCTTGAATCCTTCAACACGGCATTTGATAACCGAAGAGGTTATCGAAAAAATTACCAGGGCCGCCGATGAAATGGGATATTTTCCCAACCGCATGGCGGCCGCGCTGGTACATAATAAATCCCATACCATCGGCCTGATTATCTCGACAATTACAAATCCCGTGTTTCCGCCTGTGGTTTGCGGACTTGAGGAGGTGTTGTACAAGGCCGGATATACATTGGTGACGATGAGCAGCAACAATATAGAGGATTATGAAAGAACGGCCTACGGGCGCATACGGGAACGCGCAATTGACGGCTGTATTTTGGCCTCGGCTGTCCGCCAGGATCCGGTTGTAGATGAATTTCTCAAGCAGGGCTTTCCCCTCGTTCTGGTCAACCGGATGACGGATCGTCAGGATGTGCATGCCGTGATCAATGACGATGAAGCCGGGATGCGGCTGGCCATTGATCACCTGACCGGCCTTGGCCATAGAAAGATCGCGCATATTACCGGCCCGATGGAGGTCTCCACCTGTTTTGCCCGCCTTCAGGGTTTCACGGCCAGTATGAAAAGCAAGGGGCTCTCCCCCGAATATGTGATGCACACAACAAGTTTCACGGCGGAAGCAGGTTTTCGGGCCATGAAAGAACTGCTCGCCCTGAAGGCGGATATCACGGCGGTGGCGGCCGGGAGCGACCTTCTGGCGCTTGGGTGTCTGGATGCCATTCGTGACGCGGGCTTGTCGTGCCCGGCGGACATTTCAGTTACGGGGTATAATGATATTCCCATGATGGACCGTATTTCACCGGCGCTTACAACTGTGACAGTCCCTCAGCTGGAAATCGGGCAAAAAGCTGCCGAGACCCTTCTTGCCCTGCTGGAGGGGACGGAAAAAGATGATGAGAAACGCGGCAATATTATCAAGGTAACGCCCTCACTCTCCATTCGGGAATCGACCCGCCCTGTCGGCTGGTGGTCTCCCTGACGGGGCTGTTGCTTCTTCTCTTTTTCAGAAATTCTGCGCCACCAGATAACCGGAGGTGCCGGCAAGACCCGGTCCCGGATGGGTGGAGGCGCCGATATGATAGAGCCCCCTGATGGGAGTCTCATGGTTCTTTGCGGATTTCAGCGGCCGCCACAGCATGAATTGTTCAATACCGCAGGACCCTGAATAGGGATCGCCGTTGACCAGGTTGACATTCTGTTGGGCCAGATCCCTGGGGGAGAGGATATGACGGCCGAGGATCATTTCCTTAAGTCCCGGAATATGGACGGCCAGACGATCGATGATACGGTCCGCATAGGCCTCTTTGGTGGCCTCGTCCCACAGGCCGTCGGCAGGCGGTGTGATTTCAGCGGCCGCATCCCCCCTGATGTGGAAGGGAAGTTCCTGAAGCTGCAGCCAGAGAATGGCTTTGCCGTCCGGTGCGCGGGAGGGATCAAGGGCGGTGGGCTGGGCGACGACAACGGTGGATTCATCGGGCAGGAGACCGCGCCGGGCCTGGTTGACCGAGCGGGAAACACTGTCCACGCCGGAAGACAGATGAACCATGGCGACATCATTCAGAGCCGGATCCGTCCACTCGGGCATTCTGTCCAGCGCCAGATGGATCTGCATATCACCGTTGCCGTAGCGATAGTTTGCCGCTTCCGTACGGGTGACGCCGGGGATATTTTCATCTTTCAGCAATGATCCATAAAGCTGGGTCGGGGTGACATTACAGATCACTGCCTTGCGGGCCTTGCAAACAACCCCGTCCGCCGTCTCCACGCCGGTTGTCCGGCCGTTTTCCACAAGAACCCGTTTGACATCCTGGCCGGTCATCAGGCTGCCGCCGTTTTTCTCGATAATGGCGCTGAGCGCCCTGACCAGATTTTCGCTGCCGCCTTTGACGATGGGCATGCCGGCCACTTCCAGGGTAAAGCTGATCAGTTTGCCCATCAGGCCGGACAGGGGACTGTCGGGTTCAAGGCCCGTATGCAGGATCCAGGGAGCGAAACAGGCTTTGATCTCGTCCGAACTGAAGTCAGCTTCAAGCCAGTTTCGGCAATTGTTCAGCGACAGGCCGAAAAAGGAACTGAGGCCGTGCAGTCCCCGGTTCCAGGCGGCTTTTACCAGCAGCTTCAGGGTGGAAAACTTCCACAGTTCGGCGCCCAGAAGGCCGAAAATCAGGTCGGTATTCTGCTCGATATCAGCCATGGAGCGAGTGTAAGCCTCGCCCTGGCCGGTGCCGAGTTTTTCCATGGCGGCGACATTTTCCTGCCGGTCCTTCCACAGGATAAAGTTCCGCCCGTCGGGCAGGACGGCGGCGGTGGGTTTATCCGTGTTGACATACTCCAGTCCGTTGGCGTGCAGTTCTTCTGCCAGTTCCGCATAGGCGGGCGAGGTCACAAACAGGGGGTGAAAGCCGGAAAATACGTCATGATGGAAGCCGGGCAGGGTCACTTCCGCGGTTTTGATGCAGCCGCCGATCCAGTCGTTCCGCTCCAGAACACAGACCTTGTGACCCTTGCGAGACAGCAACGCCGCCGCGACCAGTGAATTGATGCCGCTGCCGACAATGATAAAATCATAGTCCATGATGATGTCTCCCGCTGCCGTGATTATTGTCAGGCGACATTATTATGGGCGGAAAATTGATCGGCTATTCAGTTTGTGCAGGGGCTGTTTAGTTAGTGCAACAAAAGGAAGAATGAAGGATTTCAATGATCGAAATCAAGGCAAACCGGGCAGTCGCGAGATTCATGCAGTTTCTAAATAGTGTCTGCACTATGTGAATAGCGGGCCAATAAGAAAAGCAGAAATAATGCTCCCAACATAAAAAATATAAATGGAGCATCCCATGCATACACCATCTCTCAGAGGAAAAAAATTCGCCCTGACCCTGTCCTGCAGCCTGCTTGCCCTTGGCAACGTGGCGACGGCACAGGAAACGGCACCAACCAACGACACCGCCTGGTTGCTTGAAGAAATCACCGTGACGGCCCGGAAGCGGGAAGAGGGGCTGCAGAGCGCGCCGATCGCCATTTCTGCCTTTACCGGTGACGGGCTGGAATATCGCGGCGTGACCGATGTGGGCGAAATCGCCCAGTTCACCCCCAACCTGAGCTTCCAGAATAATCCGAGCTTTGGCGGCGCCAGCAATTCCGCCGCCATTTACATCCGCGGTGTTGGGCAGAAGGAATTTTTGCCGACCGTTGACCCGGGTGTGGGTCTTTATGTGGACGGTGTTTATATCGCTCGCTCCGTTGGCGGTATCCTGGATCTGGTTGATGTGGAACGTGTCGAGGTGCTGAAAGGCCCGCAGGGCACTTTGTTCGGCCGCAACACCATTGGTGGCGCCATTTCCATCACCACCAAAAAACCGCACGAGGAATTCGAGGGCAAGCTATCCGCCACTTATGGCACCGACGATCGCATTGACCTCAAGGGCTCCGTCAATATTCCTCTCTCCGATACGTTCTACAGCAAATTCTCTGTCGCTTACCTCAGCCAGGATGGCTATGTAATGCGCGACGACGGCATTGACCTGGGCGATGATGATACATTGTCCGGCCGCGCCTCTTTCCTGCTGGAAGCCAGCGATGATCTGGAAATCAGTTTCTCCATCGAGGGCAGCCGTGACCGCGAGAACGGTCCGGCCATGACCCTGATCGGCATCAATTACGCCGGTCCCATTGACCCGGATACGCCGCCCATGGCCACTATCCACAACGTCGGTGCGAGCCTGGCGGCTGGAGGACCGGCGGCCCCCTGCGCCTATCCGGGATCAACCCTGAATCTGGCCGTTCCTGGCTGCTACGACGACCGTTATGTTTACGATGGGGAAGAACGGAATTCCGGTACCGCGCTGGCCTATTCAAATACCGATTTCTGGGCCGCCAACCTGAATGTGGATTGGGCGCTCAGTGAAAATATCACACTGAAATCCATCACCGCCTATCGGGATCTGAGTGCCGAGTTCGCCCGGGACGGCGATCATTCACCCTTAAGGATTTCCCAGTTCCAGGATTTCCTCGAACAGGAACAGTTCACCCAGGAATTCCAGCTTCTCGGCACCGCCTTCGAAGATCGGCTGAACTGGATTGTTGGTCTCTATTATTTCAAGGAGACAGGCGACAACCGCAACGAGCTGGACTTTACCGTGTCCCGCTTCCGCTCCGGCGGCGCCTATGACAACCAGAGCCTGGCGGCCTTTGCCCAGGGCACCTATGATGTGACTGACACGTTCCATGTGACTGCGGGTATCCGTTACACAGACGAAACGAAGAAATTTACCCCGGACCAGATCATTCATGAGAACTATTTTGCCGGTTCCATGCATCCGCAGCTGGATGCGCCTTTCATGCAGGCCGGCGAACCTATCCTGCCTCATCTGGAAAAAGAACTGAGCTATGACGAGATCGATCCCTATCTGAACCTGTCCTGGGATGCGACCGACGACCTGATGCTCTATGCCAGCTATTCGGAAGGCTTCAAGTCAGGCGGTTTCTCCCAGCGGGTGTTCCCGCCTATCGTGGCGCCTTATACGGCTCCGGCCGGCACGCCGGATATTGATCTGATCCCGACCTTTGATCCGGAGTTCGTTCAGGTCTACGAGCTTGGCTTCAAATATACCGGCATGGATGGTCGCATGCGTCTCAACGGCGCCGCCTTCTATACCGACTATACGGACATGCAGGTGCAGGTCTTTACCAGTGTGGCGCCGATCACCAAAAATGCCGGTGCCGCCACCATCAAGGGTTTCGAGCTTGAGCTGCAGATGACACCGGCCGACGGCTGGTTTGTGGAGGCTGGTCTCGGGTATCTGGATGCGGGCTATGACGAGATTGATTTCGATACTACTTTTGTAGAGAAGACCAATCGTCTCGACCGGGTCTCCGACTGGTCGCTGAGTGCGGCGGTGTCGAAAGAGTTTGACCTTGGCAACAGCGGCTCCCTGGTCCCCCGGGTGGACTGGTCCTATCGTTCCGAGTTTGACAATGACGCCTTCAACACTCCCGAGCTACATCAGGGCGGCTACCATCTGCTGAATGCCAATATGACCTGGGAAAATGCGGATGAAACTATGGCTGTTGTCGTTGGTGTGAAGAACCTTACCGACGAAAAATACCTGCATACGGGAATTATCGGCGATGCCTTCCAGTCCTATGAAGGTCTCTATGACCGCGGACGGGAATGGTATCTCACCGGTCGCTTTAACTTCTGATCCAACTGAAAGCAACGGCCATGGCACGTGTTGAACTGATAGATCCCCGAAGCAGCGAAGATCCGGAAATCCGGGAGATTTGCGACTGGGTCACGGAAATGGAGGGCGACGTGCCCAATCATTTCCTGATCGAGATGAATTTCCCGGAATTCTTCAAGGCCAAGCTCGGCGCCACCAAAGTGCTGTGGCAGATGGGGGAGCTATCCCTGCCGGAAATTCAGCATGTGGGCATTGCCGTCTCCAAGGCCAACAGCTGTTCCTATTGTACGGCGGCTTTCTGTACCATCATGAATTACGGCATGGAGACTGACGAGGACTATACAAAGAGTTTTCTTGAAAACGGGGTAGAAGTAATCCTCGACGATCGCCTCAAGACAATTGTCAATTTTGCTCTCAGGGTGAACAAGGAAATGCATGACATCACTGATGGGGAGATTGCCGGTCTGCGCGAGGTCGGCCTGACCGACAGGGGTATTGTGCAGTTGGTGAACCTGGTCAGTGACTTTGCCTCCTACAACCGGCTTAATCTGGCGCTACAGACTGATTACGACTACCGGGATATGTGGCGTCAGGTGGGCTTTGACTGGACCCTGAAGGAAGGGGACAAGGAAGGCGATAATACGAGAGGCGTAAGACCATAAACTCAAAATTTCCGGGGGAAAATGCACAAGATAGTTAGGAGTCGCGAAAAAGGGGAAAATCAGGTATACTGCGTCAGGGCTTAAGGGATGGATCACATGAAAAGACCACTGGGAAAATTCAGTCTGTTCAATACACGCGACGCTGACGAGGCGCGCGAGATTGTCAGCCGGGTCTATTGCGATCACAGGCTCTTGCCGGAACAGGCAGGCGACATCAATGCCCGCCATAACCGGGCCCAGCTGTCCCGGGTGTCCCTCAATTATATGGAATATGGCGCCGATGTGGAGGTGGAGCCCGGCTACCTGAAGGATTTTTTCCTGTTCCAGCTGCCGCTCGAAGGGGCGGCGACCATCTGCACCAACAATGACGAATTTGTCACCTCCGGCGGTATCGCCTCGGCCATTAATCCGTCCGAATATACCAGGATGCGCTGGAACCGGGACTGCAAGAAACTGATGGTCCAGGTCAAGCGCGAGGCCATGGAAGAACGTCTTTCCCGCCTGCTGATGCATCCCATCGACCGGCCTATTCTTTTTCATCACGAGGTCAAGGGCGCCGACAATCCCCATGCCGGCAGCTGGTGGCGCCAGGTCTGGAACCTGGTGCATGAACTGGACAATGATCTTGATCCATGGCGGTCCCATTTCCTGCTCGAGGATCTGGAACGCAACCTTCTGACCAGCCTGCTGTTTTCCTTCAATCATAATTATATGGACCAGCTCCGGGCCCAGGATTCCACGGCCGCGCCGAAACATGTCAAACAGGTGGAGGACTATATCCTCGCGCATCTGAAGGACCACATCACCATTGACGACCTGGTCCGGGTATCCGGCGTCAGTTCCCGGTCCATCTATAACGGTTTCAAAAGCTTCCGGGGCACCACGCCGATGAAATATATCCTGCAGGCCCGGCTTGAAAAGGTGCGTCAGGAGCTGCTCAATCCCCTGCAGGAAAACAGCGTCACCCATATCGCCACCAAGTGGGGCTTTTCCCAGCTTGGCCGGTTCGCCGCCGCCTATAAAAAGGTTTATGGCGAGTCTCCTTCCGATACCCTGCGCAAATAAGTCTTTTTCTGGTCCTTTTTCCGGCCTTTCTGCCAATTGATTCACTAATCGCATAACCGTTTCGGTGTCTGCATAGCCCGCACAATTTGTTCTGCGTAAGCTTCCTTCATATTCATCAGACAAGGATTTTGATATGAAGGGACTAGCTGACAAAGTCGCAATCATTACCGGCGGCGCCACCCTGATCGGGGCGGCGGTCGTCAGGGCGTTTGTGGAAGAAGGCACCAGAGTGGTGCTTGCCGATATCAATGAAGAAGGCGGTCAGGCTGTGGCGGATGCCGCCGGCCCGGATGCCCTGTTTCTGAGAACAGACGTTACCTCCGACGAAGACCTGAAGGCCTGTGTGGATTTTGCGGTGGACAAGTTCGGCCGGCTTGATTTTGTGGTCAACCTGGCCTGTACCTATGAAGATGAAGGCATGAACAGTTCGCGGGAGCAATTCCTGCGCGCACTGAATGTCAATGTGGCCGGTGGCTTCATGCTGGTGCAGACTGCCCGCGAGCATCTTAAGAAAAACAAGGGCGCGGTGGTCAATTTCGGCAGCATCAGCGCCAAGGTGGCCCAGCCGGGCCGCTGTCTCTATCCCATGAGTAAAGGCGCCATTCACCAGCTGACCCGCAATGAAGCCCTGCTTCTGGCGGAAGACGGAATCCGCGTGAATACCGTATCTCCGGGCTGGACCTGGTGCGCCATTATGGATGAGGTATCCGGTCATGACCGCGCCAAGACCGATGAAGTGGCGGCGCCCTTCCATATGAGGGGTCGGGTCGGCAATCCGGAAGAGGTGGCCGATGCGGTACTCTTCCTCTGTTCCGACCAGTCGAGCTTCATTACCGGCGCCGATATTCCGGTGGATGGCGGGTACAGCGCCCTCGGCCCCGAGCAGCAGACAGATGCGCTGGCCAAGCTCGCGAACTGAAAATTCAAGACGATAAGGTGTAAAATATCATGAGAAAAATTACGATCATCGGCGCCGGCCAGTCCGGCCTTCTCCTTGGAATTGGCCTGAAGAAAAAAGGATATGATGTCACCATCGTGACCAACCGGACCGGGGACGAGGTGCGCAAGGGCAAGATCCTTTCCAGTCAGGCCATGTTTAACCAGTCTCTTGATATTGAACGGGAATTCGGGCTCAACTTCTGGGAAAACACCTGCCCCCATATTGACGGCATCGGCGTCGCCGTGGCCGGACCGGACGGCGGCAGGGCCATTGACTGGGCGGCGCGCCTGAAAACCGGATATGCCAATTCGGTTGACCAACGCCTGAAAATGCCGGCCTGGATGGAGGAATTCGAACGCCTCGGCGGCAGGCTGGTGATCGAGGATGTGACCCTCGAGGGGCTGGAAGATTATGCCGATGAGGCCGACCTGGTTCTGGTCGCCTCCGGCAAAGGCGACATTGGCAAAATGTTCGAGCGGGATGCGGAAAAAAGCACCTTCGACAAACCCATGCGGGCCCTGGGCCTGACCTATGTGAAGAATATGGTGCCCCGTGAGGAGTTCAGCGCGGTGTGTTTCAATATCATTCCCGGTGTGGGCGAATATTTTGTCTTTCCGGCCCTGACCACCTCCGGTCCCTGCGAGATTATGGTGTTTGAGGGCATTCCCGGTGGTGAAATGGACTGCTGGAAGGATGTAAAAAGTCCAGAGCAGCATCTGGAGGTGAGTAAATCCATCCTCGACAAATACCTGCCGTGGGAGGCCGAGCGCTGCCGCAATATCGAACTGACCGATGACAACGGCACCCTTGCTGGCCGGTTCCCGCCGACTATTCGCAAGCCTGTGGGTAAATTACCGTCCGGCAGGATCGTCATGGGCATGGCCGACGCCATCTGCCTGAATGACCCGATCACCGGTCAGGGATCCAACAATGCGACCAAATGCGCCAAGGTCATTTATGACCAGATCCTTGCCCAGGAAGACCGCGCCTTTGATGCCGACTGGATGAATGGCACATTTGATGCCTTCTGGGACTATGCAAAATACGTGGTTCAATGGACCAATGGCATGCTGTTGCCGCCGCCGGAACATGTGCTGAACCTGTTCGGCGCCGCCCAGGTTTCACCGGAGCTGGCGACCAAGATCGTTGACGGTTTCAATGACCCGCGGGACTTCTATCCCTGGTTCATGGAAGAAGCGGCCGCCAACGATTATCTGGCCGGCCTGAAGAAATCGGCCTGAGTGAAAAACGACGGGAGAAGCTGATGTCGGATATGCAGATCGGTGACGCCTTCAGGCAGGCCATGCGGCGGATGGCGGCGAGCGTCTCTATCGTGACGGCGGCCAGTGGGGAAGAAAGGGCCGGAGCGACGGTCAGTTCCGTGGTTTCCGTCAGCTTCGATCCGCTGTCCCTGCTGGTGTGTATTCATAAATCCTCCCGCTTTTACGACATGATCAACGGGCAGGACAGTTTCTGCATCAATCTTCTGGACCGCAGGCAGGCGGATATTTCGGACAAGTTCAGCCGGCCGGCCTCGGAAAGCGACCTGTTTGGAACAGGTGACTGGCAGCTGCATAACGGCCTGCCCTGGCTGAAGGGGGCGCAGGCGAATTTCTTTCTGGAAAAGAAGGAAACCTGCCATTTCGGTACCCATGCCATCATTATCGGAGAAGTCAGGGATATCTTTTATGCCGATGAGATATCGCCGCTGATTTATCTGAACGGCGCCTACACGGGAGCCTGCTAACGCCCGATCAGGCTCTTTTGGTAAAGGTCTGGCGGAATTCGGAAGGTTTTTTCCCGGTTTTTTCCCGGAAGAATTTGGAAAAATGGGCAGGATCTGAGAAGCCCAGATCGTAGGCAATTTCCGCAATGGTCAGGGAAGTATAGATCAACAGTCTTCTGGCTTCCAGAAGGCTGCGTTCTGTAACAAGTTCCGAGGCCGGCACATGCAGGACCTGGCGGCAGATGCGGCTCAGGTGTGTAGGCGTAATTCCCAGTCTGTCGGCATAACGGGCGACCGGCCAGCGCGCCTTGAATTGTTCATCGACCAGGGTCTGAAAATTCCTCAGGATAACCTGTTTCTGGTTTGCGGCTTCCTGCCGGGTTTCTTCTTCCGGGGGACAGGCACGAAAAATGCTGCAGGCGAGCAGTGTGACCATGCTGCGCACGAAAAGTCCCCTGGCGGCCTTGCTTGCCGCATGTTCCGTTTCAATGGCGGCAAACAGGCCCCTGAACTGGCCGGCGGTTTCCTCATCGCCCTGGAAAATCCTGATATTTGACAGATATTCCAGCACCTGGGGTTCCTCTTCCAGGATGCGCTGCAGGAAAGGGGTGGGGATGGTCAGAACCCAGCCCTCCGTATCCGGCAGGAATTCAAAGCCATGAACGGCCATGGGCGGCATGACAATGACAAGCCCATTGAGCAGGGGATGGTTCAGTTCCTCGATCAGGGCGCGACCGCCGCCCTTTGCGATGAAGAAAAACTGATGCAGGTTATGATGCCGGTGCGGACGGAATTTCCAGCCATGACGGAGGCTGCGGGCCCGGATGGACTCGATATGCAGATAGTCGGGGAAAATTTCCTCCCCCTGTTCCCCGTAAAGAACGAAATTTGGAATGTTATCCATCTGACTCCACGTTCCCATGCTGGAAATGTTCGATATATACAATTTTTTGTCATTCCTGTCTATTCCGGTTTTCCTGTTGGCAGATTACTATGAGCCATATCAATAATGCAGGCGGTTCCCGGCGGGCGCTGGTTCTGCATAGCTTTACACAGGGAAGGCGAGAGTATGAGAACTCAGGTTGGAATTATCGGCGGCGGTCCTTCGGGTCTTATTCTGTCCCAGCTGCTGCATCTGCAGGGCATTGAAAGTGTCGTTCTGGAAAGAAAAACCATGGACTATGTGCTGACCCGTATCCGGGCCGGTGTTCTGGAGCAGGGGTGTGTGGATCTTCTTCGGGAAGCCCGGGTTCATGAGCGCATGGACAGGGAGGGTTATGAGCATGGCGGGTTCGATATCGCCTTTCAGGGCGCCTGTCACCGGGTCGACCTCAAGGGTCTGACCAAGGGCACCGGCGTTATGGTGTATGGCCAGACCGAGATTACCCGCGACCTGATCGACGCCCGTCGCGCAGCCGGCGGGACCATCATTGAAGAGGCCGATGTGATCGGTGTGGAGGACGCCGAAACCAACAGTCCGGTAATCCGCTATCGCAAGGACGGGCAGGAACATACGCTGACCTGTGATTTCGTTGCCGGTTGTGACGGTTATCATGGCGCCAGTCGCCGGGCGATCCCTTCCCGGTTGCTGAAGACCTTTGAAAAAGTTTATCCCTTTGGCTGGCTCGGCATCATGTCCGAAACACCCCCGGCGGCCGATGAGCTGATCTATACCCGGCATGAGCGCGGCTTTGCCCTGTGCAGCATGCGTAACGCAAATCTCAGCCGCCACTATATCCAGTGTTCCCTGGATGACAAGGTTGAGGACTGGTCGGATGACCGCTTCTGGGACGAGCTGCGTCGCAGGCTGCCGGAAAATGTGGCCGAAACCCTGGTCACCGGCCCGTCCATCGAGAAAAGCATTGCGCCCCTGCGCAGTTTTGTCTGCGAGACCATGCGCCATGGCCGCCTGTTTCTGGCCGGCGATGCGGCCCACATCGTGCCGCCGACCGGGGCCAAGGGCCTGAACCTGGCGGCGTCGGATATCTATTTCCTGTCTCGTGGTCTGATTGAATATTACAAGAACGGCAGCGAAGCCGGGCTGGATGTCTATACCGCCAAGGCCCTTCGCCGGGTGTGGATGGCAGAGCGTTTTTCCTGGTGGATGACTTCGCTGCTGCATAATTTCCCGGAAACCGGCGGCTTCGGCAGTCGCATGCAGGATGCGGAACTGGATTATATGTTCGGTTCAGAAGCGGCCATGATGTCACTGGCAGAGAATTATGTAGGACTTCCCTACGAGTAAGGCTTACTCCCTTAAGCCGGCCTCCCTTAAGCCGACTGCGGTCCCCGGGTGCTTCCCCCCGGGGGCCGCATTTCTTTCTGCGGTTCTTCCAGGGCAAGTCGCTTGATAATATCCACCAGCCGCTGCTGGGCAAAGGTTGGGTGCCAGTCCCTGCGGGTAAACAGCATGATCGGGCGTTCGGTTTCCTCCCGGTTGGCCAGATGTCGGGATAGCAACAGACCGGTGCGTAATTCATAGCGGGCCTGGGCGTCTGACAAAAGCATCAGCCGGTCGTCATTCATCAGCAGGACCCGCGAGGCGCTTAAGCTATTGCATTCGACGATATCCTCCGGCGGGGTCAGGCCCTTTTCTTCAAACATCAGGTCAAAATGCCGGCGCAGCGGTGAATCCGCCCGCGGCGCCACCCAGGGAAATTCTTTCAGCCGGTCGACGGTAAGCCTTTCCACATCGGCCAGCGGATGCCCCGGGCGCATCAGGATTGACAGAGGATCGTTGAACAGGTGGGACTGGATCACGCCCTGGGAGGCAAGGTCCCGTCGTGCGGCCCCGATCAGAAAGTCAATGGCCCCACGTTTCAGGTCATGAAGCAAGGTTTCAAACGGGCCTTCGACAATGGCGACACGGTGGCCTTTGTTTTCCCGGCAGAAAATACTGATGGCCTGGGGAGCAAGATGACTGCGGGCCAGCGGCATGGCGCCGACAGTGATGTTGCCGGTGCCGGTGCCGTGCAGGGCGGCAATTTCGGAACGGGCCTGTTCCAGTTCTGAAAAGGCAAGCTGGATCTTCTGGGCAAAACGGGCGGCGGTTCTTGTCGGTTTGATGCCGAAACTGGTCTGCTCAAAGAAGGTCTGGCCGACGATCCGTTCAAGATCGCGGGCGGCCCGGTGGATGGTCGGTACGGCAATACCCGTCGCCCGGGCGCCGGCGGAAAAGCTGCTGTATTCGGTGATGGCGACCAGGGCCTGTAACTGGGAGGACGTTATGGATCGTTCAATGCGGGCCCGTTCCCTGCGATCAAGGCCTGGTAATTCAGCAATGGCTTCCATCAGGTGCTCGAAGACTCGCTTCACACGTTTTTTCAGGATTTCTCCACTGTCGGTGAGAAAAGTGCCGGTGCGTTGCCGGATGCAAAGATCGGTGCCAAAATATTTTTCCAGATTACTTAAACCTTGGGTAACGGCAGGCTGGGACAGGCCGATTTCCTCAGCCGCCGCGGTCAGGGTTCTGCCCTCCGCCAGGAGGCCGAAGATCCTTATGTGCCGCAGGTTTGGAATCAATTGGGCGCTATTGTTCTGTATCTTGTCCATTGTGCTTGTATTTTGCCGTTGTGAACGGGTCATATATACATACCTTTAGCATTTTTTTATGGATAAATACAATTATCTATTGGCGTTGCGGCCCGGGAGATGACAGACTCCGCCCATCTCAATCAATTTATTCATACAGAGGGTGCCATGGGAGTCGTTGTAACCAATATCAAACGAACCGAGAAATCGGTCGTGGAAGCCTATCAGCAGGGAAAATACGGTGTTGCCACTGTGCATGAAGCACAGGGCCGCAAGGGCCTTCTTGCACCGAATATCAACCCGATCTATCGGGGGGCCTATATCGCCGGCACCGCAGTGACCATCAGTGCGCCGCCCTGCGATAACTGGATGATCCATGTGGCGGTGGAACAGTGTCAGCCGGGTGATGTGCTGGTTCTGGCGCCGACGTCTTATTCCGACGCCGGTTATTTTGGCGACCTCCTGGCCACCAGCCTGAAGGCACGCGGCGTGCTTGGTCTGGTGATTGATGCCGGTGTGCGCGACACCAAGGATCTGGAAGAAATGGGTTTTCCGGTCTGGTCCAAATGCGTTTTCTCGCAGGGGACGATCAAGGAAACCCTCGGCAGCGTCAATGTGCCGGTAGTCTGCGCCGGTGCCCATATAAACCCGGGCGACCTGATCATCGCAGATGATGATGGTGTGGTTGTTGTGGCCCGCGAGGAAGCCGCCGACATCCTGGAGAAATCCCGCCAACGTGAAGCCAACGAAGAAGAAAAGCGTGAAAAGCTGGCGGCCGGCGTACTTGGTCTCGACATTTACAAAATGCGTGAGCGCCTGGAAGAAAAAGGCCTCAAATATATTGACCAGAAAGACTACCTCAAAGATTAGGGAAACACTTGATGTTGACAGCCATTCCAGCCACATTGATGCGCGGCGGTACTTCCAAGGGCCTTTATTTTGACAGGAGTGTGTTGCCGTCAGATGAAGAGACCCGCAACCGGGTGCTTCTGGCGGCCATGGGGTCGCCGGACGTGCGCCAGATCGATGGCGTCGGCGGCGCCCATCCGCTGACCAGCAAGGTGGCGGTAATTTCCCGTTCCGAACGGGAGGATGCCGATGTGGATTACCTGTTTTTGCAGGTGGTGGTCGACAAGGCGGAAGTGAGCGACAGCCAGAACTGCGGCAATATCCTTGCCGGCGTTGGTCCCTGGGCCATCGAAAATGGTTTGATTGACGCCGTGGACGGCACCACCTCGGTCCGTATCCATATGGTCAATACAGGCAGCATATCAGTCGCCCATGTGCCGACACCGGGCGGGCAGGTGGAATATGAGGGCGAGGCCCGCATTGACGGCGTACCCGGTACGGCTGCGGCGATCCCCATGGACTTCCTTGATGTGGCCGGGTCCTCTTGCGGGGCGCTTTTGCCGACGGGCAACATTGTTGACCTGGTGCAAGGCATCGAGGTCACCTGTGTGGATAATGGCATGCCGGTGGTTTTGCTCAAGGCGGCCGACTTTGGTCTCGGCGGCACGGAAACACCCGAGCAGCTGGAAAATAATGCGGAGCTGAAGGAGCGGATTGAAAATATCCGCCTGGAAATCGGTCCGAAGATGAACCTGGGCGACGTCAAGGCCAAAACGGTACCGAAAATGACCCTGATTTCCCCGCCGCAAAACGGGGGTGTCGTTTCCACCCGCAGTTTTATTCCCCATAGGGTCCATGAAGCCATTGGCGTTCTGGGCGCGGTCAGTGTGGCGACGGGCTGTGTGTTGCCGGGGTCGGTGGCGGACGGCATTGCGGAACTGCCGGTGTCTTCCGATGGCGCGCAACGACTTGATGTGGAGCATCCCACGGGGTTCTTCACCGTGGATATGGATGTGACGGTGAACGGCAGTGACGTGGATGTCAAACGGTCTGCCCTGCTGCGCACGGCCCGCAAGCTGATGCGGGGTGAAGTCTATATCCCCTCAAAGGTCTGGGACGGCAAATGAGCGAGATTTCAAAAATCTGCCTGCTTGGCTTCGGTGAAGTGGGTCAAACCCTGGCCGAGGATTTCCTGTCGTCAGGTGGCATTTCCCTTTCTGCATGGGACATCCTGTTTTCCGACCGGGGCAGCATTCCTTCGCGCGGACTGAATGGGAAACAGGTGCTCGAGGGTATGGGAGCCGTGGATGCGGTGACCGGCGCGGATCTGGTGATCTCAGCCGTGACCGCGGCGGAAACGGTGAAGGCGGCGCAGTCTGTTGCTGCCGGACTTGCCCCGGGGACCTGGTATGTGGATATGAATTCGGCCTCCCCCGGCATGAAACAGGAGGCCGCCCGGCTGATCAATGATGCCGGCGGCCGCTATGTTGAGGCGGCGGTGATGTCGCCGATCGGGCCCAAACGTATTGCCACAAGCATCCTGCTGGGCGGTCCCCATGCGGACGGCTTTGAGCCGCTGGCAAATGAGCTCGGGTTTATCGGCATGAAAGTTTTTTCAGACCAGTACGGCAAGGCGTCGGCGGCCAAGATGTGCCGGAGTGTTGTGGTCAAGGGCGTGGAAGCGATCCTGACAGAATCCCTGTTGTCCGCCCGCCATTATGGCGTCGAGGAGACGGTTGTGAATTCCCTCAACGACCTGTTTCCGGGACCGGACTGGCAGAAACTGTCCCGCTATATGATTTCCCGCTCGCTGGAACACGGCAAACGCCGGGCCGAGGAAATGCGGGAAGTGGCGCGCACGGTCAAGGATGCGGGTATCGAGCCACTGATGAGTGCGGCTTCCGCCGAACGTCATGACTGGGCGGCCCTGCGCAAAGCGGCCCTGAAAGAGGAGGATCTGGCGGATATGCTGGATGCCATAATGAAGATTTCACCAGACAGCGAGGAGAAACTGCCATGCTGATAATTGATTGTCACGGTCACCAGACCATTGTGCCCAAGGCCCATCTTGACTATCGCGCGGCCCAGAAGGCGCACCTTGCAGACCCGTCCCTGCCAAATCCGATTTTGCCGGAGATGAGCGACGATGAAATCCGCGAGGGCATTGAAGCCAACCAGCTCAAACTGGTAAAGGAGCGGGGCGCCGACCTGACCCTGTTCAGCCCCCGGGCTTCCGCGATGGAACCCCATGTGGGCGATGCGGAAACCTCGAAAAACTGGTCCATTGCCTGCAACAACCTGATTCACCGGGTGACCCAGCTGTTTCCTGACACTTTCATCGGTGTCTGCATGCTGCCGCAGACCCCTGGCGGTTCGCTGGACAATAGTATTGCCGAGCTGGAGCGCTGTGTGACCGAGCTTGATTTTGTCGGCTGTAACCTGAACCCGGATCCGTCCGGTGGCCACTGGACGGCGCCACCGCTGACCGACCGTTACTGGTACCCGATCTACGAGAAAATGGTGGAGCTGGAAGTTCCCGCCATGGTCCATGTGTCCGGGTCCTGTAACCCGACCTTCCATGCCACCGGGTCCTATTACATCGCGGCGGACACCAATGCTTTCATGCAGTTCCTGCAGGGCAACCTGTTCAAGGACTTTCCGGATCTGAAATTCGTCATCCCTCATGGCGGTGGCGCCGTGCCCTATCACTGGGGTCGTTACCGGGGGCTGGCCGACATGCTGAAACAGCCGCCGCTGGATGAGCATGTGATGAAAAACATCTATTTCGATAGTTGTGTCTATCATCAGCCGGGTATCGATCTGCTGTTTGACGTGATCGACATCGACAATATCATGTTCGGGTCGGAAATGGTTGGCGCGGTGCGCGGTATCGATCCGCAGACCGGTCAGTATTTCGATGATACGAAACGTTATCTCGACAACCTCAACTTGTCTGATGAAGACCGTTACAAGGTGTTCGAGGGCAATGCCCGCCGTGTTTACCCGCGTCTTGACGCCTTGCTCAAAAAGAGGGGGAAATGAGCCAGAATATGCCAAAGTTTGAGAAAACGCCGGGTTGGCTGGACTGGTTCCAGAATCCGTCAAAGCCAAGCTATGTGCCGCCGCCGGGGGCTGTGGACGCCCATTGTCACGTCTTCGGGCCGGGGGATGAATTTCCCTTCGCCCCGGAACGGAAATATACCCCCTGCGATGCCTCGAAAGACCAGCTCTTCGCCCTTCGCGATCATCTGGGCTTCAGCCGCAATGTGATTGTCCAGGCGACCTGCCACGGGGCGGACAACCGGGCGCTTGTGGATGCCATCGCCCATTCCGACGGCAAGGCCCGCGGTGTGGCCACGGTTAAACCTGACGTCAGTGACGAGGAACTGCAGGCACTGCATGAGGCCGGTGTACGCGGGGTGCGCTTCAACTTTGTCAAACGCCTGGTGGATACTCTGCCGCGGGAACCTTTGATGAAAATTGCCGAGCGTATCAAGCCGATGGGCTGGCATATTGTCATTTATTTCGAAGCCGGGGAATTGCCGGAGTTGTTTGATTTTTTCACCTCCCTGCCGACGACTGTGGTGGTGGATCATATGGGTCGCCCCGATGTGACGAAGCCCATTGATGGTCCCGGGTTCGAGCTGTTCCTTGAGCTTCTGCGGGAGAATGAAAATTTCTGGTCCAAGGTATCCTGCCCGGAACGTCTTTCGGTCGAGGGCCCGCCCCTTTACAGCGATGTGGTGCCATTCGCCCGCCGCGTGGTGGAGGAGTTCCCTGACCGTGTTCTGTGGGGTACGGACTGGCCCCATCCAAATCTTAAATCACACATGCCCGATGATGCGTGGCTTGTGGATGTGATTCCGCATATTGCGCCGACCAAGGAGCTGCAAAGAAAGCTTCTTGTTGACAATCCCATGCGATTATACTGGCCTGAGGAGATAAACAATGGCTCTTGATAAACCCTATGCAGATGTCCCCGGGACAACAATTTTCGATTCAGACATGGCCCGCAAAGGTTATCACCTGAACCAGTTCTGCATGTCCCTGATGAAGGCGGAGAACCGGGACCGGTTCAAGGCCGACGAACGGGCCTATCTTGACGAATGGCCGATGACCGAGGAACAGAAGCAGGCGGTTCTGGACCGGGACTATAACCGGGCACTTGCGCTTGGCGGCAATATCTATTTTCTGGCCAAGATCTTTTCCACGGACGGTCTCAGCTTCCAGTATGCGGCGGCCAGCATGACCGGAATGACCCAGGAAGAATATGCAGACATGATGATGCACGGTGGCCGTAGCCCCGAAGGCAATCGCTATAAAGAGGAGAAGGAATAATGGCACGTATTACCGCAGGTGTCGGAAGTTCGCACGTTCCGCTGATCGGTCGTGCTATTGATACGGGAAATACCCAGGACGACTACTGGAAGCCGCTTTTTGACGGTTATGAATTTACCCGGAAATGGGAAGAACAGGAAAAGCCGGACGTGGTGATCCTGGTCTATAACGACCATGCGTCTGCCTTTGACATGAAAATGATCCCGACCTTTGCCATCGGCACAGGGGAACACTTCAAGCCGGCTGACGAAGGTTTCGGCCCGCGCCCGGTTCCCGATGTGGAAGGCGCGCCGGATCTGGCCTGGCATGTCGCCCAGTCGGTGATCCAGCAGGATTTCGACCTGACCATCGTCAATGAAATGGATGTGGATCACGGCCTGACCGTGCCGCTGTCACTGATGTTTGGCCAGCCTGAGAAATGGCCCTGCAAGGTCATTCCTCTGGCCGTCAATGTGGTGGTCTATCCGGTGCCGAACGGCCGCCGTTGCTACAACCTGGGCAAGGCGATCCGCAACGCGGTGGAAAGCTTTGACGAGGATCTGAATGTGCAGATCTGGGGCACCGGCGGCATGAGCCACCAGCTGCAGGGTCCGCGCGCCGGTCTGATCAATAAGGAATGGGACCTGTCTTTCCTCAATCGTCTGGCTGACAAGCCGGAGGAACTGGCTGAAATTCCCCATGTGGAATATATCCGCGAAGCCGGTTCCGAAGGGATCGAACTGGTGATGTGGCTGATCATGCGCGGCGCCCTGACCGATAAAGTCAAGGAACTGCATCGTCACTATCACGTTCCGGCCTCGAACACGGCCGTGGGTCATATTGTTCTTGAAAGCCAGTTTTAACTGAAAAGACCAACTTCAACTGAAAAGAGAAAGAGGTTTGACATGAAAATTGTTCTCGCAGGCGCCGGTGCATTCGGATTGAAGCACCTGGACGGCCTAAAAAATATTGACGGGGCGGAAGTTGTCTCCGTTGTCGGCCGTAACCTCGAGCCGACACAGAAAGTTGCCGACGATTACGGTATTCCCCATGCCACCACTGATCTGGCCGAGGCTCTCGCACAGCCGGGCGTGGATGCCGCCATTCTCTGTACACCGACCCAGATGCATGCCGCACAGGCCATTCAGTGCATGAAGGCCGGCAAACATGTGCAGGTGGAAATTCCATTGGCGGACAACTGGGAAGATGCGGAAGCTGTCATGAAGATGCAGCAGGAAACCGGTCTGGTCTGCATGGTCGGCCATACCCGCCGTTTCAACCCTTCTCATCAGTATGTGCATAACAAGATTGTCGCCGGTGAGATTGCCGTTCAGCAAATGGATGTGCAGACCTATTTCTTCCGCCGCAAGAATATCAATGCGAAGGGGGAGCCGCGCTCCTGGACAGACCATCTCCTGTGGCACCATGCCGCCCACACCGTTGATCTGTTCCAGTATCAGACCGGCGAAAGGGTTGTTAGGGCCAATGCGATCCAGGGTCCTATGCATCCGGAACTGGGAATTGCCATGGATATGTCGATCCAGCTGAAGACGGAAGGCGGCAAGATCTGTACCCTGTCACTGTCCTTCAACAATGACGGCCCGATCGGAACCTTCTTCCGGTATATCTGTGACAACGGCACCTATCTTGCCCGCTACGATGATCTGGTGACCGGCCATGAAGAACCCATTGACGTGTCCAAAGTGGATGTTTCCATGAATGGTATAGAATTGCAGGACCGTGAGTTTGTGGCGGCGATCCGTGAAGGCCGCGAGCCGAATTCCAGCGTCGGCAAGGTCCTTCCCTGTTACCGGACTCTTTACGAGCTTGAACAGAAACTGAACGCACAGGGATAAGGGGTTATCATGAAAGCGCGCAGGATTGGTGATTTCAATGTTGGTGAAATTGGTCTGGGATGTATGAATCTCAGTCATGCCTACGGGGTGCCGCCAACCCCGGAAGCAGGGCAGAAGATTCTGCTGGAAGCATTTGACCTTGGAATTACCCATTTTGACACTGCCGCGCTCTACGGGTTCGGCCGCAACGAAGAACTGGTCGGACCCAGCCTGAAACCCATCCGGGACCAGATCATGCTGGCCAGCAAGTGCGGCATGCAGGGCATTGACGGCAAACGTGTGATCGACAACCGTCCCGAAACCATTCGCAAGACGCTGGAGGATTCTCTCCGGCGTCTGCAGACAGAGGTGATTGATCTTTATTACCTGCATCGGTGGGACAAGAAAATCCCCATCGAGGACAGCATCGGGGAAATGTCCCGCTTTGTGGAGGAAGGCAAGATCTGTGCCCTTGGCCTGTCCGAGGTATCTGCGGATACCCTGCGCAAGGCCCACGGGGTTCATCCCATTGCCGCGGTGCAGACGGAGTATTCCCTCTGGACCCGCAATGCGGAAATCAAAATGCTTGATGCCTGTGAAGAACTGGGGGTGGCGTTTGTAGCCTTTTCGCCGCTGGCCCGTGGCTTCCTGACAGATACGGACCTCCATCCGGAAGAGTTTGCTGAAAAGGATATCCGGCGCGGCATGCCCCGCTTCCAGGAGCCGAATTTTTCCCGCAATGCGGCGCTGCTGATGGAATTCCGCGCCATTGCAGAGGATGCCGGTTGCACGGCGGCGCAGCTTGCCCTCGCCTGGGTGCTGAATACAAGACCCTTTACCCATGTGATACCCGGCACCACGTCAATTGCCCATCTGAAAGATGATGTAAAGGCAGGCGAGGTTGAGTTGTCCTCGGATATCATTGACCGGCTGGAAAAGCTGATCAATCAGGAGACGATCAGCGGGCCCCGTTATCCGGCGGCCACACAGGCTGAAATTGACACCGAAGAATTTACGGCCTGACAGGGCCTGAAAAGAACCTCCAGACTAGACATCCGGAAACATTGTTTCCGGATGTCATCTTCTTTCTCCATGCCTGCCGTAGACTTCCTTAAATTATAAAACATCTGTCCGATTGGTAACGATCCAGGCCTCCTTTGCAGGCCGGGTGAAATTTTCCCCGGCCTGTTTTATCTGGCGTCCCGATGTTTAAGTTTGCCTTTTCCTGCGGTATAGTGCTCCCTACCGGTATTGAATGAACAGGTTGGCGGGGCAAATGACGGATAACAACGGACTGGGTGATCATCTTACTTTTCGCACCTATGACCTGACGAAACACTATATCTCTGGCGAGACGGTGATACAGGCCCTGCGGGGGGTGACTGTGGAAATCCCCAAGGGGAATATGGTGGTCCTGCTCGGCCCTTCCGGCAGCGGTAAATCCACTTTTCTCAACATTATCGGCGGGCTCGATACGCCCACGTCCGGAGAGGTCTATTTCCGCGATCACCAATTGTCGCAATATACCGAACGGGAGCTGACCCTGTTCCGACGCAATCATGTGGGGTTTGTCTTCCAGGCCTATAATCTGGTGCCGAGCCTGACGGCCCTCGAGAATGTCGCTCTGGTGACAGATATTTCCACCGATCCGCTGCCGCCAATAGAGGCCCTGGAAGCCGTCAATCTGGGAGACCGGGCAAGCCATTTCCCGTCCCAGTTATCCGGCGGCGAACAGCAGCGGGTGGCCATTGCCCGGGCGCTGGCCAAACGGCCGGAAGTTCTTCTCTGTGACGAACCGACCGGTGCCCTGGACAGCACGACCGGTATTGTTGTGCTTCAGGCCCTGCAGGAAGTGAACAAGAAATATGGCACCACAACCATCATCATCACTCACAACGCCTCTATCGCCAACATGGCGGATCTGGTTATTTATTTCGGTGATGGACAGGTGGTGGATGTAAAGGTCAATGAGAATCCTGTTGATCCCAGGGAGATCAGCTGGTGATATTCGGGGCACTCAATAAAAAATTTGTCCGTGATCTCTGGAACATCAAGGGACAGGTTCTGGCTATTATTCTGGTCATGGGCTGCGGAATTTCCATGTATGTCATGTCCTTCGGCGTCATGGATTCGCTGGAACTGAGCCGGGATACCTACTATGATCGCTACCGTTTTGCCGATGTTTTTGCCCAGTTGAAACGGGCGCCCGAGGCGGTAAAGGAACAGATTACTGAAATCCCAGGTGTCTCGGCAGTGGAAACCCGGGTGATTTTTGGGGTGACGGTGCAGGTGGATGGGATGGATGAACCGGCGACCGGAAAGCTTCTCTCCCTGCCGGACGGGCGCACGCCGTTGCTGAACAATCTTTACCTGCGTCATGGCCGGATGCTGCTGCCGGACGAGGACGATGCCATTCTCTGCAGCGAGGCATTTGCCAACGCCCACGGCTTTACGCTCGGCGACCGGGTCAATATGGTGGTCAACGGCCATAAAAGGTCGCTGAGAATTGTCGGTGTCGTCTTGTCGCCGGAATATGTCTATTCCCTGGGGGCGGGCCAGCTTTTTCCCGATGACAAGCGGTTTGGCGTCTTCTGGATGAACCGGCGGGCGCTGGAGGCGGCGGTGGATATGGACGGTGCCTTCAATGATGTATCCCTGCGTATGGAACGGGGCGTCAATATCGAAGACATTAAACAGGCTCTTGATGTGATTCTCAAACCCTACGGCGGGCTGATTTCATATGGCCGGGAGGATCAGCTGTCCAACTGGTTCGTGGCCAACGAACTGGAGCAGCTGAAAATCATGGGTTATTTCGTACCGATGATATTCCTTTCTGTCGCGGCCTTTCTGGTCAATGTGGTCATGACCCGGCAGGTTGCGACCCAGCGGGAGCAGATCGGCATGCTCAAGGCGGTGGGTTACAATAACAGGGAAATTGCCCTGCACTATCTGAAAATGGTGCTGCTGGTTGTTGTTTTCGGCAGTATTTTAGGGATCGGCGTCGGGATCTGGTTCGGGACCGGCGTCACCCAGATGTATACTCGGTTTTTTCATTTCCCCATCCTGCGTTTCTCCTTTTCACCGGATGTGATGATTTTCGCCACGGCGCTCTGTGCGGCTGCGGCGGTGGCCGGTACCCTTGTTGCGATCAGGCAGGCGGCGGCGCTGCCGCCGGCGGAGGCCATGCGACCGGCCTCTCCGATCCAGTTCCGGCAAACCATTCTCCAGCGGCTGGGGCTGGAAAAATTCTTCTCACATCTGTCCCGTATCGTGCTGCGCCAGCTGGAGCGGCGGCCCCTCAGAACCCTGATGTCGACGGTGGGGACCGGCTTGTCCATCGCTATCCTGATCTATGCTTTCTTCGCCGAGGATTCCATCAATTACCTGATGGAAGTACATTTCGATATGGCCCAGCGGGAAGATGTGAGCCTGGGATTCGTCGAGCCGCGCAGCATCACGTCGCTGGAAGAAATCCGCCTGATGCCCGGTGTCCTGAAGGTGGAGCCCATGCGGGATGTGGCGGTCTACCTCAAATCCGGCCACTATAGCAAAAGAACGGCCATTACCGGCCTGAGGCCGAATCCCGACCTCCACCGTATTCTCGGTCGTGACCTGAAAGCGGTGCCGATCCCCGACCGGGGGATCGCCTTGTCCTCCAAGCTGGCGGAAATGCTGAACGTCGGGGCAGGGGATATACTGACCGTCGAGGTTCTGGAAGGCCGCCGACCGGTGCTGGAAATTCCCGTGACCGCCATCATCGAGGAATTCATCGGCCTCAGCGCCTTTATGGATATGGATCGGCTGAACCGGGCCTTGCAGGAAGGAACAGTTGTTACAGGGGCGTCCCTTCTGGTCGATCCGTTGTGGAACGGTCCCCTCTATCAGGAAATCAAGGATATTCCCTCCATCGCCGGCATGAGCATCCTGCGCAAGGCCCGGGAGATTTTCCGGGAAACCATGGGGGAGAATATTCTGATCATGGCGACCATCAATATCCTTTTTGCCGGCCTGATTGCCTTTGGAATCATTTACAATACAGCCCGGATTGCACTTTCCGAGCGGGGACGGGAACTGGCGTCGCTCCGGGTCCTGGGACTGACAAAAAGGGAAGTCGCCTATATCCTGTTCGGCGAGATGGCGGCCATTGTCCTGATGGCCATTCCGGTAGGTCTGGTCATGGGCACCCTGATGGTGCATGGCGTGGCGGCTCTGATGGATACGGAGCTTTACCGGATACCGGCGGTCATTGACAGGGATACCTACGGGCTTGCGGTGGTTGTGGTGCTCATAAGTTCCCTGTTGTCCTTTTACCTTGTGTGGCGAAAGGTGGAGAGTATAGATTTGGTCAGTGCCCAGAAGGGGGTTGAATAATGTCTTTGAGAAGTATCAAAACAATCGCGAAATACGGTCTCGGCCTGTTGTTTCTGGCCCTGCTGGTCTATGCCTTCATTCCGGCGGCGGAAGAAGTGGATATTGAACGGGTTCGCCGCGGGGATGTCGAGATCATCCTTGAAGCCGAGGGAAAAACCCGGATTCGCGACATTTATGTTGTCTCCGCCCCCATCGACGGCCGGGTGATGCGGGTGGAAAGCGAGCCGGGCGATATGGTTCATGCCGGGGAGACGGTGATTGCCAACATGACTCCCGCTGATCCCGATTTCCTCGACAAACGCAGTGAGACTCAGGCCAGGGCCGACGTCCGGGGCGCGGAAGCCGTGAAGTGGCAGGCCTCGACACAGGTGGACAGGGCCCGGGCGGCACTTGATTTTGCCGAGGCAGAATACAGAAGAAACGAGGAACTGTTCAAAAAAGGCAATGTTTCCATCGCCCGTCTGGAAGAGGCGGAACTGCAGCTTAAAATGCGAAAGGCGGAACTTCGGGCGGCGGAAGCCGATCTTCAGGTGGCAGAAAGCCAGCTGGAATCAGCTCAGGCGAGACTTGTTCAGCCGGGTGCGGCCGAAGAAGCCGGCGAGAAAGATATCCATGACCATATCTGCCAGGTTTGCGTACATGCGCCGGTAAATGGCAAGGTTCTGCGCGTCATGCATAAAAGCGAAGGGGTTATTGCCATTGGCACGCCGCTGGCGGAGATCGGTGACCCGACAAATCTGGAAATCGTTGTGGAAATGCTGTCCCGGAATGCGGTCAAAGTGCGGCCCGGCGACAGCGCCCTGATCCGGCGCTGGGGCGGGGATGAGGAAATCAACGCCCGGGTCAGGCTGGTGGAACCCAGTGGTTTTACAAAAGTGTCCGCTCTGGGAGTGGAGGAACAGCGGGTCAATGTGATTCTGGATTTCATCGATCCGCCGGAAAAATGGCAAACTCTCGGGGATGCCTTCCGGGTTGAGGCCGGGATCATTGTCGACCGGGCGGAAAATGTCCTTTATGTGCCGGTCAGTGCCCTGTTCCGGGAAAACGGACAGTGGTCGGTTTTTGTCTTCAGCGAAGGCCGGGCAGTACTTCGACCGGTACAGGTGGGGCGCAAGAACGACCAGGAAGCGGAAATCATCAATGGCCTCAAGGAAGGCGAGCAGGTGGTCGTGCATCCCGGCAACGCCATTGCTGACGGGGTGCGGGTGGTCGAACGGAAGCTCTGACGTCAGATCAGTAAATTGTCCGCCCAGTGCCGGTCAGGGAAATGCCGCTGCCCGCGTCTTCCGGGATTTCGGCCATCAGGCGGCAATGAAGGCGGCTTTTCTAAACAGTTGCAAAGACATTCTGATCCCCTTTTTTCGGGACTATAACACCGACATCAGCTTTGGCAACGACAGCATCATAAAAAAACCGCCTCCCGGAGGAGACGGTTTTGAATGTAAAGGGGCCGCCGTGCCGGCCGCCCCGATATCGAAGGATTTTAGAAGTTATAGGTGAAATTGGCGAACCATTCCCGCTTGCGGGCATAGGCGATTTCAGCATAACCGGAACTTGTTCCCAAAGAGGAGTTGCCGGCGATGGGGTAAAGTTCATCGGTCAGGTTGTTGACGCCGAAGACGAACTTCCAGGTAACATCGGACGGCTCCAGGGTGATGGAGGCGTTGACTATTGTGCGTCCGTCCTGGGCGATTTCCTCTGTATTCAGGGCGTCAAAGTAGGTTTTACCCTGGTAGCTGAGGTCCACGCGTGGCGCCCAGGTCAGGTCAGACCCTTCCGGCTCGAAGGTATAACCGATCCCGATATTGGCCTGCCATTCGGGCGCGAAAGGCAGGCGGTTGCCGGCTTCAATGCTTCCGCTGACGTTGGGGTGGTCAAAGGCGACCACTTCGTCGATTGTGGCATCAAGATAGCTGATGCCCGCATCAATGACGAGATTGTCGGCCGGGAGCCAGGTCAATTCCAGTTCGGCGCCGTCGTTGGAGGCCTTGCCGGCATTGGTCAGGAAAGGAGCTACATAGGCCCGATATACCAACTGAAGATCGGTATAGTCGGTGGAGAAGATAGCACCATTCAGACGCAGAGTGTTATTCAGCAGATCCGCCTTGAAGCCGATTTCATAGTTCTTTGCGGTTTCTTCCCCAAAGGCATGAATCAAGTCAAGAAGGGCCAACTGGTCTGCTGTTTCATTGAAGTTGGTATTGAAGTGGCTGTTCCAGCCGCCGGATTTGAAGCCTTCGCTATAGCTCACATACGTCATCACATTTTCATTCCAGCGATAACTGATGTTGGCGTTGATGGTGAAGGCATCAAAACTCTGACTGTACGGCATCACATCGAGATATTTATCATCGGGATTTTCATAACTGAACTGATCCGGTGTGGATGTTTTGGTCTCGTCAGTATAGCGAGCGCCAAGTGTTGCAGTCAGCTGATCCGTAATATCATAACTCCACTGGGAGAAGATCGCCCAGTTATCGTTTTCGGTCAGGTTGTTGTCACTGTCCAGGGTTCCTGTCGGGAACGGCGGAGGCGACAGAGTAACCGTCACGATATCATCGATTTTTTCCTCATAGTAATAGAGGCCGGTGACGCCGGTCAGGCGATCAGAGGTATAGAGAACCTGGAATTCCTGGCTGAACTGTTCGCCGTCGCTGACATAACTTGTGTGCAGAATCGGCAGCGGGGTGTTATCCGCATCACGTATGCCTTCCCAGTCCAGGTTCCTGTAGGAGGTAATGGATTTCAGGGTCAGGCTCTCGCTGACGTCATAAGCCAGATGCAGGGAAGTGCCCCAGTTTTCCAGAATACTTTTCAGCGGGTTTGTGCCGTTATTGGCAAACGGTCCCTTATTCTGGAAGTCGTTGGCACAAAAGTCGTTGTCGATCATCGGTACCGGACCGGATGTCCAGACGGTATACCCGGGACATCCGCCTGCCGCGCTGGCGGCCCTCATGAATACAGCATCCTCATTGGCTTCTGCAAAGACCAGCGGAGAACCATTTTCATCGGCTTTGGTATAATCGAACTGGAGCTTGATTTCCAGGTCATCACTTGGCGTAAAGACAATTTTACCGGTGGTGGTATAGGAATTCTTGTCGCCCAGGTCGATACCGTCTGAGACACGGATCACATAACCGTCCTGGATGCGGGTGCCGTAAGTGAAGCGGGATTTGACATTTTCACCCAGCGGCACGTCAACGGCCAGGGAAAGTTCACGCAGGTTATCGGAGCCCACGCCGCCCTTGAAGGTGCCGCCGAACTCGTCGCCCGGATCCTGGGTGTTGATCAGGATCGCGCCACCAATGGTGTTACGGCCAAACAGGGTGCCCTGCGGGCCACGCAGGATCTGGATGCCGGCGATATCGCGGAAATCCATGGTGCCGCCAACAGACTGACCCATATAAACATCGTCAATATAGATACCAACGCCCGGATCAACGGTAGAGGTCGGATCGGTCTGGCCGATACCGCGGATAAAGACCTGTGAGCTGTTATTATTGCCGGCCAGCGGGGCGTTGTTGCTGAACTGCAGGTTCGGGGTCACATTGTCGAGATCGTCGGTGCGGAAAATCTGGCGCCGCTCAAGGCCTTCACCGGTGAAAGCGGAGATGGCAATCGGTGTTTCCTGAAGGTTTTCTTCAACCTTGCGGGCTGTCACGGTGATTTCTTCAAGAACGAATGCACTTTCCTCGCTCTGGGCAGAGGCCTGTGTTGAGGCAAGGGCTGTTAAGGTCAGGGAAGCTGCGGTGGTGTAATAGAGTGACTTCAATAATTGTCGCGCAATTATCATTTGTTTCTCCCAAGAAATTATAGTTTCAGTAAGATCAACACATACGGATTATTAACCTTATATGCATTAACCGGTTCGGATACTGAAGCAATCGGTTGCATAAGGCAATTTATAATTCTGGAAGAATTCTGATATGCAAACCCATTAACCTGCTTTCCATTAATAATTTAAGATCTGGAACTCAAGTTCTTCCGGATGAGCTCCGGGGCAGCAAAACGTCCAATGAATAGTCTCCGGCCTGATGAAATGCAAATGCAATGTATCTGACCGGAGGCCGTGCATATAGCCCTGAACGTTCTACAGTGGACAGTCTTATAGAACTGAATATGCATATTCAAGTATTCTGACCAATTCGCGTCAATAAAATTCATGTCACATGGAATAAAGGCCTGCTCCACAATTGAAGCATGCCTTTGGGATTGTCAGATATCTCAAGCCTAGATCGGGAAATGCCCAGGCTCGGTTTCCATTGTAATCCAGCGCAGGTCGGTGAATTCATTAATCCCGGCCAGGCCGCCGAAACGGCCGTACCCGCTGGATTTGGTGCCGCCGAAGGGCATCTGGGCTTCGTCATGGACGGTGGCGCCGTTGATATGGCAGATGCCGCTGTCGATGCGTTCGGCAACTTTCAGGGCCTTGACGATATCCTTGCTGAAGACTGCTGCAGACAATCCATATTCACTGTCATTGGCGATGGCGACGGCGTCCTCTGCATCCTTGACCCGGATAACAGCCAGAACCGGTCCGAAAGATTCTTCGGTGTAAATCCGCATATCTTTGGTGACCTTATCGACCACGGTGGCGGACATCTGAACACCGTCTGCCGTACCACCAACGGTGATGGCGGCTCCTTTTTCTGCCGCATCTGAAACCAGGCCGAGGACATGGTCGACAGATTTTCTGTCAACCAGAGCCCCAAGTGGTGTTTTGCCTTCCATGGGGTCGCCGGCAACCAGTGTCGCAGCCTTGGCGGTCAGTTTTTCGACCAGAGCGTCGGCGATGCTTTCCTCGACAACCACACGTTCTGTCGACATGCAGATCTGACCCTGGTTCATATAGGCGCCGAAGGCAATGGCCTTGACGGCTTCGTCCAGATCGGCGTCTTCAAGCACGACAACGGGTGCTTTGCCGCCCAGTTCCAGCAGGACCGGCGTGAATGTGCGGGCGGCGCGTTCGGCGATAATGCGTCCGACATGGGATGACCCCGTAAAGTTCACGCGGCGCACATGTTTATGGTCGATCAGTTCACCGACGACCTCGCCGGCATCTTCCGGCGCATTGGTGATGACGTTGATCGCGCCGGCGGGCAAGCCGGCTTCGTTCAGGGCCTTGCCGATAAGTGTATGGGTGACCGGACAGATTTCCGAAGCTTTCAGAACAACCGTATTGCCGCAGGCAAGGGGGGTGGCAACCGCACGGACACCCAGAATAACCGGCGCGTTCCAGGGGGCTATGCCCAGTACCACGCCTGCCGGTTTGCGCATTGCCATGGCCAGGCAACCCGGTTTGTCGGACGGGATGATCTGGCCGCTGACCTGGGTGGTCAGGGCGGCCGCCTCGATCAGCATTTCAGACGCCAGCTTGACATTGAAACGGGCCCAGCCTTCCGTTGCGCCGATTTCGCCTTTCATGGCTTCCACAAAGCCATCGCCAAGATCAAGAAGCGTCCGGGACGCGGCCAGGAGTGCCGCGCGGCGGGCATTGGGGCCAAGTGACGACCAGGCGGGCAGGGCTGTCTGGGCGGCTTCGACGGCGGCCTTGACGTCGGCGCTGCCTGCGGCGGGCGCCCGTGAGGTAACCTCTCCGCTGATGGGATTCCGGCGTTCAAAAACACGGCCGTCGGCAGCAGAAACAAACTGAGAATTGATGAGGAGTTGTGCGTCCATTGTCTTGTACCCTATGTTTTGCAATTTAATTACTATGGAGTATAGCGTTATCTTTCATAGCAACTTGGCTATGAGGCGTCAATTCTTTGTGACGAAGCCTTCCTGGATGCCGGATTGGTTACGGTTCGGTACAATTGTATTTTCCTATTATATTATATTGGCTTAAAATGCAAATAAGAATTATAATAAGTAAAGAAAAGGGGCGGGTGTGCGCTGTACAGTCATATGTCTGTGGAGTTCCGGCTAGAGCCAGATGTTGTTAAGTGTTTTTTTCAGCGAGTCGAAGCTGTCTTTATCCAGACTGCGGGCCAGCCATTCTTCGTTGGCATTGATATTTTCCCAGATTTTTTTGACAACCTTCTTGCCTTCTTCAGACAAGTGAAGCCCCTGGGATCTGCCGTCCAGCGGTTTTTTCCTGATCAGGCCGCGGTCGCTCAGTACGGCGACGAGGGGAGCCATATTAGCGCTTTTGATTCCGAGTGCGCGACCGATATCGCTTTGCTTCATTCCGGGATTCGCTTCAACCATCACCAGAACCGAAGTCTCGGTGATTTTAAGGTCAAGGGCGCTGAAGCCCTGACTGAGTTGAGAGATCATGGCGGCAGAAGCGCGCCGCAAATGATAGCCGAGAAGATTTTCGAGTGGATTGGAAATTGTCATGGTTGTACGCTTGGATTTCTGGTTTTGTTTTTCGTTCATGTCGAGAATATGCAAATTTTTGTTGTAAATGACAATCCCGTTGTTATTATGTATAGCTATATAATATAGCTTTCTGTATATTTAGGAGGCTCAGATACGGAATTTCGTACAGTATAAAGCTGTACTCCGATGCATATGCATCGGAATAATTTGAAAACTGTTCAGTCAGCACTCCGGAGTGGTCTTTCAACGGACCTGCGTCTGGTCGTGCATGTCGGAACCGGTATAGGATGTAGTCATTAAAGGACCTGAATGATGAACAAAGCCACTGATGTTGTAGATTTTAAAGTCGAGAACGGGATTGCCTGGGTAAAATTCAATCGCCCGGAAAAAAGAAACTGCATGAACCCGACGCTCAACCGCCGTATGATGGAAGTACTGGACGAGCTCGAGTATGATGATGATGTGCGTGTGCTCGTTCTGTCAGGTGAGGGCACAGCCTGGTCTGCCGGCATGGACCTGAAGGAATATTTTCGCGAGACCGAAGCCAAGGGACTGCGGGGCGTGCGGCAATCTCAGCGCGAAAGCTATGGCTGGTTCCGGCGTCTGCGCTGGTTCCAGAAACCGACCATTGCCATGGTCAACGGCTGGTGCTTTGGCGGCGGGTTCGGTCCGCTGTTTGCCTGTGATCTTGCGATCAGTGCGGATGAGGCCAAATACGGTCTGTCCGAGATTAACTGGGGCATCCTGCCCGGCGGTGGTGTGACCAAGGTGGTTGTCGATCTGCTGCCAATGCGCGATGCCATGTGGCTGACCCTTTCCGGCGAACTGATTGACGGCAAGCAGGCCGCGGAAATGCGACTGGTCAATGAAAGCGTACCGCTGGCAAAGCTGGAAGAGCGTGTCCGCGAAGTCGCCGACACCCTGCTGCAGAAGAACCCTGTCGCTCTGAAGTTCGCCAAGGATGCCGTCCGTCGCGTTGGCACCATGACCTATGACGAGGCCGAGGATTATCTGGTCCGCATGCAGGAAGCGGCAAACTTCCACGACAAAACCGAAGGTCGCAAGGAAGGTATCCGCCAGTTTATCGATGAGAAGAGCTATAAACCCGGTCTTGGTTCTTACAAGGTTGATAAAAAATAGAGCAAGCAATGATCGACCATGTTGCCATGCAGGCCCGGTTGCAGCCGGGCCGGACTGCAATCCGGGACCTGAACACGGCGAGGGAATGGGATTATGCCGCTCTCGACCGGGCGATTGGCAAATGCGTAGCGGTTCTGCGCGCCAATCCGGATCTGGTGCATGGCGCACGGATTGTTTCATTGGCGCATAACTGCGCCGAACTGATCATCCTGCATCTGGCCTGTGCCCGTACCGGCCTTATCTATGTGCCGCTCAACTGGCGTCTCAGCAAGGCGGAAATCGAATCCCTGATTGAGGATGCCGACCCGGCTCTGTTGATCGGCGACAAGGCGCTGGAGCCGATTGAGTCTGAGATCCCCCGCCTGGGTGTGGCTGAGCTGGCGGACAGAATGGAGGCAGCGGTTCCGCTGCCGTACGAGCCCATCGATCGCGACAATATCTCGCTTATCCTTTATACCTCGGGCACATCCGGCAAGCCAAAGGGCGCGCTGCTGAGTGAAAGGAACCTTGACCAGACGGCGTTTAATTTTTCCATTCTGGGGCGGGTGACTCATGAAAGCGTGTTTTTGTGCGATTCACCAATGTTTCATATCATCGGCCTGATCAGCAATGTGCGTCCGACTTTCCTGCGCGGCGCCATGCTCATCATTACCGAGGGATTCGATGCGGCCCGGACGCTGTCGCGTCTTGGGGATCCCGAGCTGGCGGTAACCCACTATTTCGGGGTGCCGCAAATGGCGGCCCGATTGCGGCAGGAAGACGGCTATGATCCGGACAGGCTGCGTCACCTGACAGCCATCTTCACAGGAGGCGCGCCGCATCCCGAGGCCGATATCAGGGCCTGGGTGAATGACGGTATCTCTGTGGTTGACGGTTTCGGCATGAGTGAAACCGGCACGACGTTCGGCATGTCCATCGATCGTGATCAGATCCTGGCCAAGGCCGGTTCGGTCGGTATCGGCACCCCTGCCGTTGAGGCGCGCATCGTTAATGAGGCGGGCGGGGATTGCGGGACGGATGAAGCCGGCGAATTATTGCTTCGCGGCGAGAATGTCACCTGTGGCTACTGGCGCCAGCCCGAAGCGACGGCGGCGACCTTTACCGATGACGGCTGGTTCCGGACAGGCGATGTTGCCCGCTGTGATGAAGACGGTTTCTATTATCTGGTCGATCGCAAGAAGGATATGTTTATTTCCGGTGGAGAAAATGTCTATCCGGCGGAAGTCGAGGCGGCCTTTGCCGGCATGGAGGGCATCATAGAAGCCGCAGTTGTCGGTGTGCCGGATGAACGCTGGGGCGAGGTCGGCCATCTGGCGGTGGTCTGCAAGGAAGGTTATACCCTGACCATGGACCAGGTTCTCGAATGGCTTGAGCCCAGGCTTGCACGCTATAAACTTCCGAAACACCTGACAGTGCTTTCTGCCCTGCCGAGAACGGGATCGGGCAAGGTTCAGAAGCCCCGGTTGCGGACTCTTCTGATGAAAAAGGAAGACTAAAAGTTTTCACAACAATTGCAAAAGTCAAACCGATGGGGCAAGGTTCTGCGCACAGAGTTATGCAGAATAGCAAACAAATATAGCGAGAGGCCAAATTGGCCGAGACTGGGAGAGAATGAGCATGCAGGACGATCCACGGGAGATTATTGACCGCGAGCCGATGAGCGGGCTTCAGGTTTTCGCTGTCGGAATTTGTATATTTTTGAATGCCCTCGATGGATTTGACGTTCTCGCCATTACCTTTGCGGCTCCAGGTATTGCCGAGGACTGGGGACTGGGACCTGATGCGATTGGTATCGTTATTTCCACCGGTCTTGCTGGTATGGCGGTGGGGTCTCTTTTCCTCGCTCCCTATGCGGACCGCTTCGGGCGACGTACCGCTATCCTCGCCAGCCTGGTGACCATGGGTGTTGGCATGCTTCTGTCTGCAACGGCGAATGACATCATCACCATGTCGATTTACCGGGTTATCACCGGACTGGGTATTGGCGCCATGCTGGCGTCAATCAATGCCATGTCAGCCGAATATTCAAACAAGAAACGGCGCGACCTTTCCGTCAGCCTGATGTCTATCGGTTATCCCATCGGCGGGGTTCTTGGCGGCTCCGTTGCGGCTATGCTGCTCGGTCATTACAATTGGCAGTCGGTCTTTATCTTTGGCGGAATTGTAACCCTGGCCCTGGTGCCGGTGATTATATATTATCTGCCGGAATCCATCGAGTTCCTGAGCCACAACAAGGGTCAGGCGGCCTTGGGCCAGATCAATAAAATCCTGCGTCGCATGGGGCATTCCGAAGCGCATCATGTTATTGAGGAAAAAACGCCACAGGCACGGGCCCGGATTACGGATCTTTTTGCCCCCGAGCAGCGCCGGGTAACCCTTATTCTGGCGCTTAGCTATTTTTTCCATATCACAACCTTCTATTATGTTTTGGGCTGGGTGCCTTCCATTATAACAGCGCTCGGCTTTGACAAGGCGGTCGGTACTTCCGTGTCAGTTTGGGTCAGTATCGGCGGCATCGTCGGCGGCAGTGTGTTGGGCTGGTGCGCCACCTTCTTCAGCCTGACGAGGCTTGTGATCGGGGTCATGGTTGCCACCGGGCTTGCGGTTATTGTGTTCGGCCAGGTGACGCCTGATATTGGCCTGTTGAAACTGGTTGCCTTTGTGCTCGGTTTCTTCATGTTTGGCGGTGTGGTGGGGCTTTATGCCCTCGTCGCCAAAAGGTTCCCGACCCGGCTGCGGGCGACCGGGACCGGTTTTGTTATTGGTGTTGGCCGCGGCGGTGCCGTCATTGCCCCGGTTCTTACCGGTTTTCTGCTGGCGGCAGGTATGGAACGGGGCAATGTTGCCACGATTATGGCTTTCGGCTCGATCCTTGCCGCTGTGGCTCTCTTTTCCAGTTTCCTGAAGCGTGAAAAAACAGGCGGGTAAAACAAAGCCCGGACAGCAGCTGAACAACCTGTTTTGAATTCAAGCGGGGGGCGTATCCGGCCTCCCGTTTTTTGCATTTCCGGGGCATTGTCCTGGACTGTCAGTTTGTTCCCGCCTTTTTATTTTTTATCGCTATGAGTTATAGCGTTGACAGTATTATTGCTATATGTCATAATAATTACAGGGCTCTGGATAATAAAAATAACAGGGTAGGTTTGCTCGCTGCCGGAGTAAATCATGGGAGAAGTATTGTCCTCAAGTCGTATTCTGTGTCCGGCACTGCCGCATTCCTTTTGACAGCGAGGAGGGGTTTAGCCCCAATGTTTCCTTGCTGTCCAACTTCAAAAATTGAAACATAACGAAAGAATGGGAGAATATGATGCCTTTCGTAAAACCTTCCTTTATGCGAAGATCTACAAGCTCGCGGCTTGCAATTATGGCTGTAATCGGCACTATTTTGCCGCCGGCAATGCAAGCGATTGCGCAGGGGCAGGACAAAGAAGAAAATGTGCTGATGCTGGAAGAAATCACGGTGACGGCTCGTCGTCGTGAGGAAAATCTTCAGGATATTCCGATTGCGGTGACGGCGCTGACATCCGATGCGCTTGAACGTCAGCAGATTTTTGAAACAACCGACCTTGATAATGTGGCACCGAACCTGCAGTTTACCAGTTATGGTCCGCTGTCAGGCAACAACTCCGCGGCTCAGGTCTTTATCCGCGGTATCGGTCAGACCGACCCGACCGGTGCGGTTGACCCGGGTGTCGGTATCTATATTGACGATGTGTATATGGGTCGCTCCGTGGGCGGCGCCATGGACTTTAAGGACATCTCCAGCGTACAGATTCTGCGCGGGCCGCAAGGTACTCTGTTCGGCCGGAACACCATCGGTGGCGCCGTTCTGATTTCCACTAACCTTCCCGGAGACGAACTGGGCGGAACTGTCCGGGCTCGTACTGGTACCGATAACCTGCGCGAACTGTTCGGTGCATTTGATCTGCCGGTCAGTGACACACTGGGGACGCGTTTTTCCATGGGCATGCGTCAGCGTGACGGTTATGTGACCCGCCAGTCTGACGGTGTCGACCTGGGGGATGACGACAGTTATTCCCTGAATGGAACGGTGCGTTGGGAACCGAGCGATTCATTCAGCCTGACCATCCGCGGTGATTATTCCAGTGAAGATGAAAACGGATCCCCCTTTGTCTTCAAGAATATCAATGAGAATGCTGCATTTGTCGCTGCAACAAGTGTTGGAGCCGGATGTCCGGGTGCAACGTTCCCGCCGCCAGCTGTTCCGGTCGATGTTGTAAATCCGGCCTGCGGCAACGATGCAACTTACGACCTGGGACCGTTCACCAACGGCGGTACGGCCAAAGTGTTCAGCTCAACGGAAAACTGGGGTTTTTCCGGCACCGCGGAATATGATTTCAACGACAGTTTGACGCTGAAATCCGTCACGTCTTATCGTGAGCTGGCGTGGTCCGGCGCCCGCGATGCAGACAATACTGCTTTGCCCATCCTGTCCACGGAATATGATAGTACCAGCGAGCAGTTCAGTCAGGAGTTACAGGCGCTATACAGCTCTGACAAGTTGAACGGTGTTGTGGGACTTTATTATTTCGACGAAGACACCCATGACGAAGTGCGTGTACCTGTCGCGCTTCCTATACCGAACATTCTTGGAGGTGGTGATGGCTCCCGCGATCACCAGAGCGTGGATTTGTCCACCGAAAGCTGGGCGGCCTTCACTGAATGGACCTATGACATTACCGACAAGTTGTCACTTTCCGGTGGTCTCCGTTATACTGACGAGACAAAAGGTATGACCCTGATTGCCTTCAACATAGAAGATGTGCATGCACCTGAACCGACGACGTTGCCCACTACTGTTCCGCCGCTGTTTGTTGATCCCAGCCCCCACGAACTGGGTTTCTCTGCGGTAACCGGTACGGCGAAACTTCAGTACCGCTGGAACGATTCCCTGATGACTTATGCAAGTTGGTCGCAGGGTTTCAAGAGTGGTGGTTTCAACCAGCGCTACAACGCACCTCCACCGAACAACCAGCCGATCACTTTTGACGAAGAGAAAGCTCAAAACTACGAGGTCGGTTTCAAGGCAGACGTTGCTGACAACCTGCGCCTGAATGGTGCCGTTTTCCATACCGACTATACGGACATGCAGCTGATTTACCGTCTGGGCGTAGTGCCGCTGCTGTTTAATGCGGGTTCCGCTTCCATCGAAGGTTTCGAGCTCGAGATGACCTGGAATCCAACCGGTCGTTTGCTGGTTGAGGGAAGTGTTGGTTATCTGGATTCATCCATTGACGAGGTTGTCGAGATCGTGGTTCCTGACCAGACAGTGACCGCCACGGTGGACAAGGGCAACAGACTGCCGTTCAGTCCCGAGTGGAAGGCCAATCTTGGGGTCAGCTACTTCTTTGACATTGGTCATGGTCTGGAACTGACACCGCGTGTGGATGTGGTTTACACTTCTGAAATGTACTATGACGCCGCCAATTCCGAAGGGGTTCTGCAGGATGACTACACACTTGTGAATGCCTCCCTGCAGCTTGAAAGCCCGGACAGCGGCTGGCGCGTGACTTTCGGTGTGAATAACCTGACCGACAAGCTCTATCAGGTGGCCGGGAACTCTTCCTTCAGTACTGCAACCGGGTATGAAGAAGTGATCTATGCCCGCAAGCGGAACTGGTATCTGGCTCTGACGGCAGATTTTTGATCTGATAAAAACATAACTCTATCAGCGGCCGGGATTTAGTACAGTCCCGGCCGTTTTTTTTGAATTCAGGCGGCGATACCGAGTCCGGAAGATCATATTCGCTACATGTGCGTTTTTGATTCCTTTCTGTTGCTGTTATGGTTCTGGAATCAGTCTATTATAAAATTTTGGGTTTGACCTCCGGAGGGGGCCAAATTTCTTGGGGGACTGAAGCCGCGAAAGGAATGGCCGGGTATGACCCCGGCCGGGCGCATGATCAAATTACAAAACTAAAGTCTGGGAAAAAGATGAAACAACATTGGTTTTTTAAGGGTATCGCCGGTCTTGCCCTGCTGGCAAGCCTGACGGCATGTGACGACAAAACCGTCAAAACGGCGGACCGGATTGTCAATGCGGAAGCGGAACCCCAAAACTGGCTGAGTTACGGCAGGACCTATTCCGAACAGCGCTTCAGTCCCCTGAAGCAAATTAATGACGGCAATGTAAACGAGCTCGGCCTGGCCTGGTATCATGATCTGGATACCGCCCGGGGCCAGGAAGCCACGCCACTGGTGGTGGACGGGGTGATTTATGTCACCACCGCCTGGAGCAAGGCCAAGGCCTTTGACGGCAAAACCGGGGCCGTACTGTGGGAATATGATCCCGAGGTGCCGCCTGAATGGGCGGTGCGGGTTTGCTGCGATGTGGTCAACCGCGGGACTGCCTACTGGCAGGGCCGGATTTATTTCGGGACCTTGGACGGTCGCCTGATCGCCCTGGATGCCAAAACAGGTGAGCTGGTCTGGGAAAAACAGACTACAGACAAAACCCAGTCCTACAGCATCACCGGCGCCCCCCGTGTTGTTAAAGGTAAAGTGATCATCGGCAACAGTGGCGCTGAATACGGGGTCAGGGGCTATGTTTCTGCCTATGATGCGATGAGCGGCGAAATGGCCTGGCGCTTCTATACGGTGCCTGGCAATCCAGCTGACGGTTTTGAAAATGACGCCATGAAAATGGCTGCCGAAACCTGGAACGGCGAATGGTGGAAACTGGGCGGCGGCGGCACCGTCTGGGACGGTATGGCCTTTGATCCCGAACTGGACCTGCTCTATCTGGGTGTCGGCAACGGCTCTCCCTGGGAACAGTCTGTCCGCAGTCCTGGCGGCGGCGACAACCTGTTCCTGTCTTCCATCGTGGCGGTGCGTCCCGATACCGGTGAATATGTCTGGCACTTCCAGACCACACCGGGGGACAACTGGGACTATACCGCCACCCAGCAGATCACGCTGGCCGATCTGGAGATTGACGGCAAAGTCCGCAAGGTTCTGATGCAGGCGCCGAAAAACGGATTTTTCTATGTGCTGGACCGGCAAACCGGTGACTTTATTTCTGCCGGACCCATTGTGCCCCTGACCTGGGCAACCGGCCTGGATGAGAATGGCCGTCCAATTGAAAATCCCGAGGCGCGGTATAAGGAAACGGGGAAACCCTGGGTGGCCATGCCCGGCCCGATGGGGGCTCATAGCTGGAATCCCATGTCCTATAGCCCGGAAACCGGACTGGTTTATATTCCGACCAATGAGGCCGGTTTTGTCTATGTGTCCGATCCCGACTATAAACCCCTGCCCAAAGGCATGAATCTGGGGGTGGATATGTCGGCGGCTGACCTGCCGGACGATCCGGCCATCAAGCAGGCTGTCAAGGACGGCCTCAGGGGCCACCTGTCGGCCTGGGATCCGGTAACCCAGACAGAAGTCTGGCGGGCCCAGTATCCCGGACCGGGCAACGGCGGCACATTGGCGACGGCCGGAAATCTGGTTTTCCAGGGAACCGCCGGTGCGAATTTTGTCGCCTACAGGGCTGATGACGGAGAAGAGCTCTGGTCCATGCCCGCCCAGACCGGGGTTGTGGCCGGACCGGTCAGCTATGAAATCGACAGCGAACAATATGTGGCCGTCATGGCCGGATGGGGCGGCGTTTTTGCCCTGGCCGTTGGCGAACTCAGTCAAAAGTCGGGTGTTGTCCCCAACGTAAGTCGCCTGCTGGTGTTCAGGCTCGGCGGCCAGGTTGAACTCCCTCCTTTGCCTGAGGCCGAAGAGAGGGAGCTTGATCCTCCGGCCCTGACCGCTGATGCCGCCACCGTGCAAAAGGGTAAATATCTGTTTGGTCAGTTCTGCAGTGCCTGCCACGGCGGTGCCGCCCACAGCGGCGGCGTCCTGCCGGACCTGAGGTACAGCGACGCCCTGCATGACGACCTCTGGTACGATATTGTTCTCGACGGTGTGCTGAAAGAGAACGGAATGGTCAGCTTTGCCGATGTTCTGGACAAGGAAAAAGCCGATATTATCCGGGCTTTTGTCATTGAGCGGGCCCACGTTCTGAAGGCCGAAAAGGCCGCCCGGAAAGACGCAACCACAACACCCTGAGAGGGCGTGTTCAGATGAAAACAGGAAGCCGGGCCATTGGCCCGGCTTTTCAGTTAGGGGTGGTTTTGCTAGTCCTGCAGGACATATTGTCCGGGGGCCTTGTCAATCAGCGGCAGGACAACGCCTGTGGCTCCCATCGTTGGTGGCAGGGCCGGTTCTCCCGACCGTTCGTTGAGCCAGTTTACCCAGGCCGGCCACCAGGAGCCCTCCTGAACGGGCACTTCCTCTACCCAGCTGTCCGGGTCATGATAACGATCCTCGGCTCCTTTTGTGGTAATCTGGTAAGAACGGTTAGGGCGACCGATTTCCGAGACAATGCCGGCGTTATGGCCACCACTGGTCAGCAGGAAGGTGATCTCCGTATCAGACAGCTGGTGGACTTTATACACAGAGCGCCAGGGGGCAACATGGTCCCATTGTGTGCCAACCGCAAAAACGGGAACACGGATGTCGCTGAGCACAGCCGGTTTATCGCCAACTTTATAGCGGCCTGCGGCAAAATCGTTGTTGTGGAACAGCTGACGCAGATATTCACTGTGCATACGGTAGGGCATGCGGGTGGCGTCGGCATTCCAGAACATCAGATCACTGATTTCATGCCGTCTGCCCATCATATAGTCGTGGACCATGCGCGACCAGACCAGGTCATTGGAGCGCAGGATCTGGAAGGCACCAGCCATCTGGTGTGTGTCCAGATAGCCCTTTTCCCACATCATGTCCTCAAGAAAAGTAAGCTCGCTCTCATCAATGAACAGAGTCAGTTCCCCGGCCTCTGTAAAATCAGTCTGGGCGGCAAGCAGGGTCATGGAGGCAAGACGATCATCGCCGTCCCGGGCCATGGCGGCAGCAGCGATGGACAGTAGGGTGCCGCCCAGGCAGTAACCTGTCGCATGAATTTTCCTGTCCGGAAGAACGGCTGAAATAGCGTCCAGCGCCGCCATGATCCCCAACTGGCGGTAATCCTCCATCCCGAGGTTTCTGTCGTTCTCGTCCGGGTTCTTCCAGGAAACCATGAAGACGGTATATCCCTGTTCCGTCAGATATTTCACCAGTGAATTATGCGGGCTGAGGTCAAGAATGTAATATTTCATGATCCAGGCCGGTACGATCAATATCGGTTCCGGCCGGACCGACTTTGTCACCGGTTCATACTGGATCAGCTCAATCAGCCGATTGCGGAAGACCACATTGCCCGGGGTGACCGCCACATCCCTGCCGACTTTATATTTTTCATCTTTCCGCATCTTGCCGTCGGTCATGTCGACCAGGTCTTCCAGATAATTCTGGAATCCCCGCACCAGATTCATGCCCTTTTCCTCCCAGGTAAGCTCGGTGACTTCCGGATTGGTCCAGGGATAGTTGGACGGGGAAAAGATATCCAGCAGCTGGCGGCTGGCGAATTCCAGGACATTCTCATGCTGTTTTGTGACGCCCCTGACGCCGGTTGTTGCATTATACCACCATTGCTGATGCAGCAGAAAGGACTGGTACATCACATTATAGGGCCATTTCTGCCAGGCCTCATCGGAGAAACGCTTGTCCTGGGGCAAGGGTTCGATACAGGGCTTGTGATCTTCCCGGCTCAGAGCGCATTTGGCAGTGAAGGTTGCAAGGCGCGCCGATTTGCGGGCGGCCTTGTTGACCAGTTCCGCCTGCTTGCCCGGTGAAAAGGCAAGATGTACCATCCAGTCCATCCAGGCATTGGTCAGGGCCATGGGGGAGAGGCCGGCGGTGGAGCGGGCCACCATGGCATGGATGGTCCGGTCAAAGGCGTCCGCCAGCGGGTGCTCCGGTGCGCTTTCCCGGGCCGCTGGACGTGTCAGAAGCTGCGCCATTGGTTTCAGGGGCGTGTCGGGGAGAGCGGCGGATTGCTTTTTCACAAGGTTTTGCCCTGTCATTTGAAAGCTCTTTCAGCTGTTAAGTCAGATATAAAAGTATCTTGCGCGGCTGCGACTATAACACATTATGTTGCGATGCAACAGGAATTGTTTGTCATGACCAGGTCTAGGCTGGTGATGAGCCTGCCACAGCCGGCGGGCCAGAACAACATCCTGAATATCCTGTATTTTAAGGCGCTATGGCCTGTTTATGTTTCAGGCGAATTGATGCCGGTCAATTGTGAAACTTTTTTTATACGTTAAGAACAAACCGTCTTTTCGTGTATACTTGATCATAATTGTGCGCGGCAATAATTGTGGAGCAATCCCGACTCATGACAATACGCAATCTGGAAAAACTATTCTCCCCCGGCTCAGTGGCGCTTTTTGGCGCCAGTGACAGGGACGGCTCCATCGGCAAAACCGTCAGGGACAACCTGCAGGGAAATTTTCAGGGCCCGATCTGGCTGGTGAATCCCGGCCACGACGAAATTGCCGGTATCCGCTGTTACCCGGATGCGGACAGCCTGCCGGGTGTGCCGGATCTGGCTGTCATTGCGACACCGCCTCAATTTGTGCCGAAGATCATCTCGGACCTTGGCAAAAAGGGCACCAGGGCGGCAGTTGTAATCACCGCCGGATTCCGCGAGCAGGGGCTGACACAGGACATGCTGGATGCCGCCAAACCTTACGGGCTGAGGATTGTCGGGCCGAACTGCTTTGGCCTGATGGTGCCGGGCATCGGCCTGAACGCCAGTTTTGCCCACACCATGCCGTTGAAAGGGGGGCTCGCCCTTCTGTCCCAGTCCGGCGCCATCATCAGTGCCATTCTGGACTGGTCAAAGGATGCGGGAAAGGGCTTTTCCACCATGGTGTCCATGGGGGATATGGCCGATGTGGACCTTGGCGACATGCTGGATTATCTGGCCGCCGATAGCCGGACCCGGGCCATCCTGATGTATCTGGAACAGGTCACCGATGCCCGGAAATTTATGTCCGCCGCCCGTTCGGCGGCCCGGGTCAAGCCGGTGATTGTCATCAAATCCGGACGTCACGCCGAAGCCGCCAAGGCCGCCCATTCCCATACCGGCGCCCTGGCCGGTTCCGATGCAGTCTATAATGCGGCCTTTCGCCGGGCCGGGGTTTTACGGGTGATTGATCTGGAAGATCTGTTTGACGCTGCGGAAATTCTCAGCCACCTCAAGGCAGTGCACGGGGACCGGCTGGCGATTATTACCAATGGCGGTGGCGCCGGTGTTCTGGCCGTTGACCGGCTGATAGACTTTGGCGGCACTTTGGCGGCCCTGTCGGAAGAGACGAATTCCCGGCTTGGCGAGGTCCTGCCGGAGACCTGGTCGAAAGGAAATCCTGTCGATATCATCGGCGATGCCGGACCGCAGCGGTATGAGGATGCCATGGAGATCGTGCTTGATGACCCGGGGGTGGACGCGGTCATGGTCATCAACTGCCCAACCGCCCTGGCGTCGAGCGCGGAGGCGGCCGAGGCTACCCTCAGAAGCATTGACCGGAACAACCGGAAATATGCCCATCCCAAGGCCATCCTGACGTCCTGGCTCGGGGACGGCGCCGCCCATGAGGCAAGGGCCCTGTTTGCGGATGCGGGATATTCCACATTTACGACGCCTGAAGATGCGGTGCGGGGGTTCAGCTATCTGACCCGCCACGCCAAAGACCAGAAAGCCCTGATGCAGACACCGCCCAGCCTGCCGGAGGGATTTCATGCCGATCCGCAGGCGGCGCGCCGGGTGATCGACGAGGCACGCGCTGCCGGGCGAACTTTACTTACCGAACCGGAGGCCAAGCAGGTTCTGAAAGCTTACGGCATACCGACGGTCGAGACGGTGATTGTAACCTCTCCGGAAGAGGCCGGGACTACGGCCGGCAGGATTATCGGACCGGACGTGAAAGATGTGGCTCTGAAGATCCTGTCCGGCGATATTTCCCACAAATCAGACCTTGGCGGGGTGGTGCTGGGGCTTTCCAGTCCGCAGGCCGTCCGGGATGCGGCGAAGGAGATGCTCGACCGGATCAGCCAGGCGATGCCGGCGGCGGCGATAGAAGGATTTACCGTTCAGCCCATGATCCGTCGTCCGGGGGCCCATGAGCTGATTATCGGGGTGAGCGAGGACGTGACCTTCGGTCCGGTGATTATGTTTGGCGCCGGCGGGACGGCCGTGGAGGTGATCCGGGACACGGCCATGGCCCTGCCGCCGCTTGACCTGAAGCTTGCCCGCGACCTGATGGAGGAAACAAGGGTTTTCAAATTGTTGCGGGGCTATCGGGACCGGCCACCCGCAGATTTGTCAGCCATCGCCCTGACCCTGGTGCGCATATCACAGATGATTGCCGAACTACCGGAAATCACCGAGCTGGATATCAATCCGCTGCTGGCGGATGAAAAGGGAGTGATTGCCCTGGATGCCCGGATTGTGGCCGACGGAACGGCCTGTCCTACCGGTAAACTTAATCCCCGTTTTGCCATACGGCCCTATCCGTCGGAATGGGAGCGGATGGAAACCCTGCCGGAAGGCAGGACTGTCCTGATCCGGCCCATAAGGCCGGAAGACGAGCGCTTTTATGATGTCTTTATGGAGAAAACAGATCCCGAGGACATCCGGATGCGGCTTTTTGTGCCCATGCGCCGGCTCGAGCATGAATTCATCGCCCGTCTGACCCAGATCGATTATGCCCGCGCCATGGCCTTTATCGCTATCGATCCGGACTCAAATGAAATGCTTGGGATTTCCCGCCTGTCTGCCGATCCGGACAATGTGCGGGCGGAATATGCCGTTATTACCCGCAGCGATGTCAAGGGACATGGGCTCGGCTGGGCGCTGATGCAACAGTTGATTAAATATGCAGAGGCTGAAAAGATCAGGGAGCTTTGGGGGCAGGTGGCTGTCGAAAACCAGACCATGCTGAAAATGTGCCGGGAACTCGGGTTCTATGTTCATCAGGATCCAACGGACGCCTCGCTGCGACTGGTGACCCTGCCGCTGGACATGCCGGACTGACGGTAAACCGTTCGCCGGGGCCTATTGTTTATCGGAAAGTTCGCCGACTTCGAGGATCGGGGAGGCGTCCAGCTCTTCGGCATCCATCATTGCGGCAACACGCTGCAGGGAACTGACCAACATCTGGCGTTCCCAGCTTTCCAGTTTACGGTACTGGCGCAAAAAGCCGGACTGCAGCAGTTCCGGGGCTTCCTCCAGGCGCTTGCGGCCTTCCTCGGTCAGGCAGACATCGACAATACGACGGTCTTCCTCGCTTCGGGTGCGCCGGACGAGGCCGGCCTTTTCGAGCCGGTCAAGGATCGAGGTAATGGTGGCCTGGCTGAGGGCGACATTCCGGGCGATATTGCTTGGCGACAATTTTCCTTCCTTGCGCAATGTCTGCATGACCACAAGCTGCGGAGCGGTCAGGCCGGTTGTTTTGACCAACTGTTTCGACTGCAGGTCAATGGCCCGGATGATGCGCCGGATGGAAACCAGAATGTCGTCATAATCTGTCATGAAGCTCTTTGTCGCCCTTGAGTTAAGGCGACAAATCTAGCGGCAAAAACTTTTACATGCAATCTGTTAGTCGGTTGCCAGATCGACAAGGGTATCGAGCAGCAGGTTGGCCCCGCGTTCCACATCAATCCAGTGGGTCCATTCATCCGGGGCGTGGCTGACACCGTTGACGCTCGGCACAAAAATAAGGCCTGTCTCGGTGATTTCCGTCATGAACTGGGCGTCATGTCCGGCGCCTGACGGCATCAGCATATGACTGTAGCCCCGACCTTCAGCGCGGTTCTTTATGACGTCAACCACCTTGCTGCTGCAGTATTTTGGTTCCAGCCAGCTCATTTGTTCATATTCGAACATCAGGCCGTTCTTGCGGGCAATGGAGGACAGAACCCGGCGGCAGGCGTTGGCCAGTGCTTTCATGACGTCAGCATCAAGATCGCGGCCGACAATGGTGAAGTCCACCTCTCCGGGCACTGTATGGGGAAAACCCGGTTTCAGTTCGACAAAACCGATGGTGATCCGGGACCGGTCGGTGCCTTCCTCGTCAATGATACGCTGGATTTCGTGGGTGAAGTCGGCCAGGCCCAGGAAAGCGTCGCTGCGCATATCCATGGGAGCGGTGCCTGCATGGTCGGCTTTGCCGATCAGGCGCACGAACCATTTGAACACACCCGAGATTCCTTCGACGATGCCGATGGATTTGTGGGTGGCTTCAAGGACCGGCCCCTGTTCCACATGAAGCTCCAGAAAAGCCCTGACCATGTCCGGGTCACGCCGGGCGTGGAGAACGTCGTGATAGTCAAACCCGTGCCGCGCCATGGCGTCCTTGAGCAGTTCGCCGCCGGCATCCTTGGCATTTTCAAGCCAGGCCAGGGTTACCTTTCCGGACAGGGCCTGGGCCCCGAGCATGCCGCCGAAGCGGCCTTCCTCTTCGCTGGTGGCGACAATTTCGACGGGATAGTCCAGATGGATATTGCTTTCCCGGATCGTGCGGATGCACTCAACGCCGGCAATGACGCCCAGGGTGCCGTCGAAGATGCCGCCGGCCGGGACGGAATCAAGATGGGAACCGACCATGACACAGGGTTTGTCCGCAGAGCCGAAGCGGCCGATCACGTTACCGGCCCCGTCCATCCGGGGCTCCATTTCCAGGTCTTTGAAGAGGTCCATAAGCCAGCGGCGGGCTTCCATATCCGCATCGCTGAAGCCCTGCCGGTAAACGCCGCGATCCTGTTCATTGAAGCCGAACTTTGACAGGGTGAGCAGGTCTTTTTCAATTCGTTCAACAGAAACATTGGGCATCGGCCGGAAAATCCTGTGTTGAGTGTTGGGGGATCTTTCCCCGATTATGACATATGAAGTTTCAGAACAAAATATTTGAATACAAAATATAAATCCGTATGATATGGTCTTTGGAAGCGAACCTGTGTTCGTTAATTTGCCCGTAAAGCCGAGTAATTCAGGAGAAACTGGTCGTTTCAGGCGACGCAATGAATCTTTATGGTAATTCGTGTTATAACCATAGCAGTCCTCTTCCTGGCATCCTTGTCTCCAGTACTGGCCGGCCCTCTCCGGATCGCCGATGACGGTTTGTCCGCAGGGTATGTTACCGTGGCCTGGCCGGCGGCATCGGGAACATATTTTCAGCTCGAATTAAAATCAGAGGCTGGCTGGCGCAGCATCTATGCCGGTCCCGACCGGGCCACCACTCTGAGCGGCCTTGCCAACGGAACCTATCTGTTGCGGCTGAAATCTGAAGGCAATGCGCTCGCCGAAAATGATATTCTGGCAATTACGGTCAGGCATCATCCTCTTGACCAGGCGCTCGCCTTCTTCTGGGGTGGAGCCGTGATCTTTGTCGTTCTTGTCACCCTTCTGGCTGTCGGCAACAGCAGGGAGGCGGAGGCCTCCACAAGGCCGGGCGGACGGAGTGAATTTTTATGATGAATGCGGATGCTGTAATGCCGGCGGGCCTTGCCTGGTTCATTATAGGAGCTTTTTCCCTGCTCTGGATCTGGCTCGGCTGGTGGCTGGGACGTAAAAATGACAGCCTTGAAGATTATATGCTTGCCGGGCGCAAGGTCGGCATGGGGTTTGCCGTGGCGACGGCCATGGCGACCTGGGTGACCAGCAATACAACCATGACCGCACCACAACTTGCCTATCAACTTGGTGTCTGGGGTATGGCCGGTTATTCCCTTGGCGCAGTGGGTCTACTTCTTTTTGCTCCCCTGGCCAGGCGGATCCGCAACATGATGCCACAGGGTTATACCAGTGGGGACTTTATCCGCCTGCGATACGGCAGGACGACCTGGCGGGTTTTCCTGCTGATCTCCCTGTTCTACAGTTTCGGCTGGCTGATCAGTCTGGGCATGGCCGGCGGACTTCTGATCAACGCCCTGGCAGGGATTCCCTATGTCTATGGCATGACGGTGATTGTTCTGATTTGTACCCTGTATACGGTATTCGGCGGCCTCCGGGCGGTGATCGGCACCGACTTTGTGCAGACTCTGCTGATCCTGGTGGGGATCATCCTGCTGGCGGTTCTGGTGATCAATGAGGTTGGCTTTGAAGCCATTCACAGCCGTCTTCAGGAAGAACGCCCCGAGCTTCTGAACCTTTTGTTGCCCGCCTCCATCATGTTCCTGTTTAATAATCTGTTTTTCGGCGTCGGCGAGATTTTCCATTCAAATGTCTGGTGGTCACGGGCCTTTGCCTTTGCGCCGGGTGTCGGCTTCAGGGCTTATCTTCTGGCCGGCCTGTTCTGGTTGCCGATCCCCATCGTCGCCGGCTTTATCGCCCTGGCGGCCCCGGCGCTCGGCATTAATGTGCCGTCCCCGGATATGGTGGCGCCGCTGGTGGCCGGAAAGCTGTTCGGCCTGACGGGGGCGATTCTGGTGTTTGTCGTGGTTTTTGCCGCCCTGGCGTCCAGTCTCGACAGTGTTCTGGCGGCGACCAGCGACCTGATCGTGAAGGACATTTACAAGGGACATTTCCGCAAGGCTGCCGGAGATGCAGAACTGCGCAAGGCAGCGGTCTGGATTATCCTGGGCCTTGGCCTGTTCACCTGGGCGCTGAGTTTGCCGCGACTGGCCACCCTGGGTTCGCTTCTGCATTTTACCGGAGCTTTCGTGGCCAGTACAATATGGCCGATCGCTATCGGTCTGCTCTATCGCCGTGGCGGCGGTCGGCTGGCGACTCTTGCCATGCTGGCCGGAACTGCCAGTGGTCTATATGCCTACTTCGCCATCGGATTTTATGTCGCGGCGCTTGTTTCCGCAGCGGTTTCGATGGTCATTATGCTGTTTGCTTTCGCTTGCCGAACCTCATTTGACTGGGCCCGGCTTGGCGAAAACGGTGAAATCAAAAATGGAGAGATAAAATGATTTCCGTCCTCGGACTGGAGGCTCTTGTGGTGCCGGCCCTGGCACTCACCTGTGTGGCCCCGGTTGTCCTTGTCTATCTGGTGCTGCGTGACATTCGGGAGAAGTCCTTATGGTAGGTGCGGAAAAGGCCATCACGGAAGGGGCGGCTTCCTTCGAGCGGGAACGTCCGGATATCTACGGTGACGCCCATCCCCGGGATCTTCTCAGGGCGATTACCGAGGAGCATGAGCATCTGCAAGCACTTGCCAACCGGCATGTGGCCTCGGCAGCCCAGTTTGAACGTGACCAGCTGTTGCAGCTGTTCCGGCTGGCGGCCAAATATGAAGCCAATCCGGACCGCTTTCTCACCCCGATCAAGCCCCTGTCCGGCAAGCTTCTGATCAGCGCTTTCTATGAGCCATCAACCCGGACCCGGCTCAGCTTCGAAAGCGCCTGGCACCGTCTCGGCGGCGATATCATGTCCATTACCGACCGCACAACCACGGGGATCGCCAAGGGCGAAAGCCTGTCCGATGTGGCCGAGATGTTCAACAATTACGGCGACTGTGTGGTGCTCAGGGACAGCAATGAGGATTCTGTCATGCAGATGATGCAGAGCCTGCGCATCCCGATCATCAATGCCGGCAACGGCACTGATGAGCATCCGACCCAGGCGATGGCGGACCTATACACCATACTTAAATGGCGCCCCAACCTGCTGGCGGAAAAGGCCCGCGAACGTATCCGGATCGGCATTATCGGCGTGCCCTGCCGCATGCGCACGGTGCGCAGTCTTCTCAAGCTACTGTCGCGTTTCCCGGGCATGCTCAAGGAAGTGGTGGTAATCCACGACGGACAGGACAGGGAACTTTACAGCAGGGGCCAGAAGGAGGCCCTGGAAGAAGACGGCCTGAAGCTTAGGGAAAGTACCAATCTTGACAAGGAACTGCCCGGTCTGGACGTGGTCTATATCAACGCGATCGCCTGGGTGAAGGATGATTTCGAGGTTATGGGCAGCGAACTCAAACTAAACAGCAAGTCACCGCTTAAATCTACGGCAATAATCCTCCATCCGCTGGCCCGGGGGGACGAGCTTTGCACATCGCTGGATGATACGCCCCATAACTGGTACTTCGCCCAGGCCCGGGGAGCGGTGTTCATGCGCATGGCGTTGCTGACCTGCATGGTGCAGCGGACTGAAATGGTGATGGACGTTCTTTGAGGCCGTTCCGTATCCGATACATAACCCTTTGATTCAACTTCATAGCTAGAGAGCAGACAATATCATGTGCGGCATCGCCGGAGTATTTTATCTCGACAAGGAACGCCCTGTTAATCCCCAGATCCTGGCTAATATGGCGGCCATTCAGTATCACCGCGGACCGGACGGTTTCGGGGTGGAGGTGATGGAGGGGAAGGGCGTCGGATTTTCCCATGCCCGTCTGTCTATTATTGATCTTGATGAGAACCGGGCGCGCCAGCCTTTCCGCGCTGCGGATGACAGCCTGCTTCTGGCCCACAACGGCGAGTTTTATGATTATCAGAGGATCAGGACTGACCTGACCAGCCGGGGCGCCCGTTTCGCGACCAAAAGCGACAGTGAGATTATCCTGCATCTTTATCCCCGCTTCGGACTTGAAGAAACGCTCCGCCGTCTGCGCGGCGAGTTCGCCTTTGCCCTTTATGATGAGAAGGAAGACGCCCTGCACCTGGTGCGGGATCGTTTCGGGGTAAAACCACTCTATTATCATGCCAGTGATGACGGCGTTGTTTTTGGCTCCGAAGTCAAGGTGGTCATGGCCCATCCGGATGTCCCGCGCAGTTTTAACAACGAAGGTGTCCTGCACCAGCTGATGCAGGTCATGGTGCCGGGAACAACCGCCTATGACGCCATTCACCAGGTCAAGCCCGGTCATGTGGTGACCTTCCGCCGGCAGGGACCCGGATACCAGATCGAAGATCGACCCTATTGGGATTTTGAGTTTCCCGAAGCCGGGTATCACCTGGAACCGAAAACAGAAGAGGACAGCATCGAGATCGTTCGCGAGGGCCTGACAGAGGCCGTGCGGCTGCGTCTTGAGGCGGACGTGCCGGTCGGCTGCTATTTGTCCGGCGGGGTGGACAGCTGTTCGATCCTTGGCCTGTCTGCCGCCATGCGCCAGGAACCGGTCAAGGCCTTCACTATCGGCTTTACCGATGCGGATTATGACGAGACGCCGATCGCCCAGGAGATGGCGCAGGCCACCGGTGCCGATCAGGATATTCTGCGGCTCGACGGCAGTCACCTATACGGCCATTTCGAAAAAACCATCTGGCATACGGAACGCACCATTTATAATACCCTGGCGGTGGCCAAATTCCTGATGAGCCGGCATGTCCGCGATGTGGGCTACAAGGTTGTGGTCACCGGAGAAGGATCCGACGAGCTGTTTGCCGGTTATCCTTCGTTCCGGCAGGACCTGTTCCTGCACGGGCTGGAAGACCTTGATATTTCAGAGCGGCAGAAATGGGAAGCCATGCTGGGGGAAAGCAACGCCCTGTTCAAGGGCGCCATGCTGGCCGCTGAACAGCATGATGATGTTTATCTGACCGACCGTGTCGGTTTTACACCGAGCTGCCTGCAGCCCTGGCTGAGTTGTGAAGAGACAGCGCGGACCATATTGAATGGGGACCGTCGGGCGGAGCTTGCCGACTATCATCCGGGACAGGCCATTGCTGAACGGCTCGACCGCAATATGCTGGACGGCCGTCACCCGCTGGACCGGGCGCAGTATGTCTGGTCCAAGACCATGCTTGAGGGGCAGATCCTGACCTGGGGCGGCGACCGGGTGGACATGGCCAACAGCATGGAGGCGCGCCCCGCCTTCCTTGACCATCACCTGGCTGAAGCAGCAACACGTATTCCGCCGCTGCACAGGATCAAGGGACCGCGGGAAAAATATGTGCTGAAAGAAGCCATGAAAGGTCTGCTGCCGAAGACCCTCTATGAGCGCGAGAAATTCGCTTTCATGGCGCCGCCCGCGACCATCAACAGGGAAAAATGGTCAGCAATGATGGAACTGGCGGCTGATTTCCTGAGCGAGAAAGCAATATTGGACGCAGGCGTACTTGATACTTCAGGGGTCCAGGGACTGATCGGCGAAGCCCAGGATGATCATACGCCCCGGGCCCGCAAGGTTCAGCTGGACGCCATGATCAACCATATGCTGGGCGTTCAGATCCTGCACCGGAACATGATTGCCACAGATATTCCGGCCCTTGCCCATAAGCGGGCGCAGGAGCTGGGCTGGGTTGTGTGATCCATACGGCGTAAGGTCGGCCGTTGCTCATGAATATAATATATTGATTTCTGACAGGTCTGGCAGGCGCGCCTCCTGCCTATTCCTTTTGTAGAGTGATTATTGAGCCACTTGTCCTGTGGCCTGTGCAGGATTCCGGGATCCTGCCGGTGCGAACGCCTGATTTAACTGAACTCGAATTCTCATATATGCTTATAATAACTACTTGCATTTGCATATTTGCGGTGCTAGTGATCTCCCTTGTAATTAATAATAATTCTGAGTTACTGGAGGGCGTTTTCCATGAAATCTGTTTTGTATTCGGGTGTTGCATCGATGGCTGTCGGCATCACCCTGACCGGCAATGTGTCTGCAGCGGAAGCCACGTTCGATACAATTGATGGTATGGAAAGGATTCAGGTGATCGGCAAGAGCTCGGGGCGGGAGAAGATTCCCGGCTCGGCCCTGCGTCTCGGCAAGGAAGACCTGGAAGTTTTCAAATATGAAGATATCCTCCGCACCCTGCGCCTGGTGCCGGGGGTCAACATTCAGGAGGAAGACGGCTATGGTCTCCGGCCCAATATTGGTTTGCGCGGGTCCGGGGTGGAACGTTCCGCCAAAATTACCCTGATGGAAGATGGTGTGTTAATCGCGCCGGCTCCCTATGCGGCGCCTTCGGCCTATTATTTCCCGACAACAGCCCGGATGGAAGCGATCGAGGTACGCAAGGGTTCTGCAGCGGTTAAATTCGGCCCGCGTACCGTGGGCGGGGCGATTAATCTGGTCAGCCGGTCGATCCCGGAGGAGTTCTCGGGCTTCGCCGACGGCCGTATCGGTGAGGATGGCCTTTATACCCTGCATGGCGCTATAGGTGGGTCCGGTGACCATGTATCCGGGGTTGCCGAGTTTTTTCATTCCGAGAATGACGGTTTCAAGCATTTGCCAAACGGCGCCGATACCGGCTTTGAGGTCACGGATTTTATGGGCAAACTGCGTATCAGTTCCGACGAGGAGGCGTCAGTTCCCCAGTCCCTGGAATTTAAAGTTTCCAAGACGGACGGTGATTCCAACGAGACCTATCTGGGCCTGACCGATGCGGACTTTGCCGCTGATCCCTATCAACGATATGCGGCCAGCGCGCTGGATAATATCGATACAGACCACCAGCAGTTTCAGGTCACCCACACAGCTGATTTTGGCGGTGTGCAGGTGGTTACAGTGGCCTATTACAATGAATTCGAACGTGACTGGTTCAAATTCCAGGATATTCGCAATGCAACGGTGTCCTCGTGCGGCAGCGGCAGTTACGTGCTGGCGAATCCGGTGGAATGTGTCACGGAACTGGCCTGGCTCAAAGGGGAAGCCGACAGCGCCGAGGGTGCTATTCGAATCCGTCACAACGCCCGCAGCTATGAAGCCAAGGGCATCCAGTCCCTTGTTGCCATTCCGTTCGAGACCGGTACAGCTGATCATGATCTGGAATTTTCTGTCCGCTATCATGAGGATTTCGAAGACCGGCTGCAATATCATGAAAGCTTTACCATGATAGATGGCCAGCTTGTTTATGCCTCCGAGGATGAAATCGGTTCAGCCGGCAATCGCCTGGTCAGCGCCAATGCCTGGGCCTTTTTTGCCCAGGATACCATTTCGGCCGGTAACTGGACCATTGTGCCGGGGGTGCGTTTTGAACGTATCCGCCTGAATCGTTCCGACTGGGCGGCGGGTGATGCAGATCGCACCGGAGCCCGGACAGACCGGGACGAAACCAGGGTGGATGCCTTCATTCCGGGTATCGGGATCAGTTACAGGGTGAATGATGGTCTCACGCTGACCGGCGGCCTCTATAAGGGTTTCAATCCGCCGGGCGCCGGGAGCGCCGACGCCATTGAGGAAACAAGCCTGAATATAGAACTCGGGTTTGTCTATAAAACCGGCAGTTTCTATATGGAATCCATGGCATTCTATTCCGATTATGACAATATACTCGGCACCTGTACGGCCTCTGTCGGCTGTGAGGCTGGTGAAATAGGTGATCAGTTTAATGGCGGTAACGCCCGGATCCTGGGCCTCGAACTTGTGGGGGGATACGATATCGATGCAGGAGACGGCTGGACCGTTCCACTTCAGTTCAACTATACCTATACCGATGCGGAATTTTCCTCCAGCTTTGACAGCGAGTTCTGGGGCGATGTGGCGGACGGTGATGATTTCCCTTATTTGTCCGAACATCAACTCACTCTCAGTGTCGGTGTGGCTCATGAGCGTTTCAGCGCCACGGCCCAGGTGAATTACGTTTCCGAGTCCCGTGCCCGGGCCGGCAGTGGTGACATCCCGGCAGATGAGAAAATCGATGGCCGGGTGGTTGTAGACCTTTCCGCTCATTATCAGCTTGTCAGGAATGTGGAGCTGTTTGCCAGTCTGCATAACCTGCTTGACGAAGTCTATTCCGTGGCCCGCCGCCCTATCGGCTTGCGCCCCGGCAAGCCACGGACGGCCGTTGGTGGCGTAAAGGTCAGTTTCTGAGGAAGAAACCGTCGGGGCTCGCCAGATAAACGGGATATTCCCCAGATGCCGATAGACAAGTACACCGTGTATCTGTTAAATTTACGGGGATGTAATTCCTGTAAAATGACAGACAAGGGGGACTTGCCTGCATGGCGACTGACCAGAATATTCCCGAGTTGAAGAAAAATCTGAATGAACTCCTTTCAGAGCTTCATGTGATTCTGTCCGAAAATAAAAACCAGCTTGAACAGGCCGAGATCAGGGATGACCTGCTGAAACTTCTTGCCTGGGCGGAAAGCGCCTATGCGGGCAGTGCCAGGGCGGAAAAGCTGCTGGAAGGCAAGGGTCCCGGCCTTGTGGATCAAATGAGGGACTGGATCGAGCTTGTGGGGAGGGAATATATGGATATGGAAGACGAAAGTCCCACAACCGCCCCCGCCGGTGAACCTGACCCGCAGAAACTCTATGAAACGGCCGGCAAACTCGAAGAAGTGATTGAGACATTGTCTCATTTGAAGGAACAAGCCGAACGAAGCCAGAAATAACCTCTCTAACCGAAAGGAATGCAGGATGACCGGGTCTGAAAAACATGTAAAAACCATTCTTGAAGCAGTTGGTGTATTTGATGATGTGAGAAGCCTGCAGGCGGCAGTGGATGATCTCCAGGAGCATGGCTTTATGCGACAGGAACTGAGTGTGCTGGCCGGGGATAAAGCCATTGAGGAAAAACTGGGTCACATCTACACGCGTGTTGAAGAGGCTGAGGATGATCCGGAAGCGCCGCGCACAATTTTTGTGCCGCTGGAAAATATCGGCGATGCGGAAGGCGCACTGATGGGCACACCGCTTTATATTGCCGCGACCTCGGCAACTGCAATCACCGTTGCTTCCGGCGGCACTGTTCTGGCGGCGATCCTGGCCGCCGCCGCCGCCGGCGCGGTGGGTGCCGCTATCGGGACGATCCTGGCCGGCTTGGTGGCCAAGAACTATGCGGACGAAATTCAGGAGCATATTGACCACGGCGGGTTTCTGTTGTGGGTTAATCTGCGCTCTCCTGATTTGGGTGACAAGGCCCGCGAAATACTGGGCAAACATTCCGCCCATGATGTCCATCTTCATGAAATTCCGCTGGCCGGATGATTGGGGCAGCCTTCTGGCCCCCGTTTATAGCGGGAATGCTGGCGGCCTGTGTGACAACGACCGGCCTGCTGGTGATCCGGCGGTTCGAAGACTGGGCAAACCGGAACAGTATCTATTTCGCCAGTTTCGCGGCCGGCGTGCTGATTTCAGTGTCGTTTCTGCACATCGTTCCCCGCGCCATCGGCATGACAAGCCAGGCCCCGGTTTTCCTGCTTGTCGGCTATTTGATTCTCTATGCCTGCAATCGTTTCATTACGGCCTATGTCTGTGACAGTCCGGAAAGGGCCCGCTATGGCATCGGCCTGGTGCCCCTGCTGGGCATCGGGCTGCATTCCTTTATCGACGGCATGGTCTATAGCGTAACCTTTACGGTTAGTATCTTTACCGGGACCCTGGCGGCAGTCGGTATGATCCTGCATGAGTTTCCCGAAGGGATTGTGACCTATGTTCTGTTGCGCAAAAGCGGCATAGGGGCGCGTCGCGCCTTTGTCTGGGCCTTTTTGGCCGCCGCGATTACAACGCCGCTGGGGATGCTTGTTTCCTATCCCCTGATCAGCCGCATCGACGATATCGTGCTGGGTAACTGCCTGGCGCTTTCCGCCGGCGCCCTGATCTATGTGGGGGCCAGCCACCTTTTGCCGCGGGTGGAAGCCCAGCCCGGAAGATACAGCTTTATCACCTTGCTGGCCGGGATTCTGGTGGCAGTTTTCATTGTTCTTAGCGCCCTTTAAAGCACACTATAATCATGTATAATTAGTTAACGCTGTATTTACTAATATATTATATAAAACCATTCTAAGTTAGCATGAATTCACTAGCTTTTTTATAGTAATTAGTAGGAGTAGTGTGGTGTTTGGTAAACTAAAAAATAATATGGGCTATGCAAAGGGTGTCGGTCAGGCTGGGGATACGCTAAAGGCGCTGGCAAATTCCCAGGCCATAATCGAATTTACTCCTGAGGGGAAAATTCTGGATGCCAACCAGCTCTTTCTCGATGCAGTTGGTTATGATCTTTCCGAAATCAAAGGGCAGCATCACAGTATGTTTGTTTTGCCCGCCTACAGGGAAAGCGGTGACTATAAGAAATTCTGGGAAAACCTCAGGCAGGGCAAACATCAGTCAGCAATTTTCAAACGTATCGGCCAGGGTGGCCATGAGATCTGGCTGCGGGCAAGCTATGTCCCGATAAAGAATTCTGCAGGCAAGGTCGTTAAGGTGGTGAAGTTCGCCACTGAAATTACCGAATTCCAGAACAACAATATTGATGCGGACGGCAAACTGAAGGCCTTGGACCGCGCCCAGGCGATTATTGAATTTGAGCTGGACGGGACAATCATCACCGCCAACGAGAATTTTCTGAAGACGATTGGCTACAGCCTGGAGGAAATCCGGGGAAAAAAACACGGCCTGTTTGTCGAGGAAAACTACCGCAACAGTCGGGACTACCAGACATTCTGGGAAGAACTGCGGGCCGGAAAACACAAGAGTGCTGAATATAAACGCATTGGCAAGGGCGGCAGGGAAATCTGGCTGCAGGCAACCTATAATCCGATCGTGGATGATGAGGGTGTTCCCTATAAGGTGGTCAAATTTGCCAGTGATATTACTGACCAAAAACTGCGCACCGCTGACCATGAGGGCAAGATCGATGCCCTGAACAAGGCCCAGGCGGTTATTGAGTTTGACCTGGAGGGAACCATTCTGACCGCCAATGAAAATTTCCTGGCGGCAGTCGGTTATGGTCTTGGTGAAATCAAGGGCAAGCACCACAGCATGTTTGTGGAGGCAGAAGTCAAGTCCAGCGATGCCTACAAAAAATTCTGGGAAGACCTGGCCCATGGCACTTTCCAGGCCGGGGAATATAAGCGTGTCGGCAAGGGCAGCAGGGAAATCTGGCTTCAGGCCACCTATAACCCGATCCTTGATCCGGAAGGGCGCCCCTTCAAGGTTGTGAAATTTGCCACGGATATTACCAATATGATCAAAGCCCGGCAGGAACGGGAGCGTGTAGGAGCATTGGTAGATGAGAATCTCGACAAGATCCTCAGGACAGTCGGTGAGGCCAATGTGAAGGCCGGTTCGGCCGCCAGTGCCTCTACCCAGACCGATTCAATGCTTCAGGTGGTGGCAGCTGCGGCCGAGGAACTGAATGCATCCATTCATGAAATCACCGAAAGTGTGACCCATGCCCGCAAGGCGGCGGATCAGACCTTCACCGAAACGGAATCCATCAATTCATCGACCATGGAACTGAGCGATGCGGCGGAAGCCATGAACCGGATCGTGGTCCTGATCGAGGATATCGCCTCGCAGATTAACCTGCTGGCGCTGAACGCCACGATCGAATCCGCCCGTGCCGGTGAAGCCGGAAAGGGCTTCGCCGTTGTCGCCGGTGAAGTGAAAAACCTGGCTACGCAGGTGACTGATGCCATTGGTCAGATTTCCGGCGAAATCAATCGCATGCAGAATGTTTCCAGTGATGTGGTAACTCGCCTGGGTTCCATCAGTTCATCAATCGGTGGTCTGCAGGATAATGTGAATGGTATTGCTGACGCCATTGAGGAACAGGGCGCGGCCACCCGTGATATTTCCTCCAACATGCAGACGGCGGCAACGGCCGTGGCGGACGTCAACCAGAACCTGAATGAATTGTCCGGGAATATTGATGTGTCCAACCGCTATGCCCAGGAAGGCATTGACCTTTACCGAAGTCTTCAACAGTAACCGGTCATCAAACAGACAACCTAAAAAAACGCCCGGAACTTCCAGGCGTTTTTCTGTTGGTGGATCGGGGTATTAATCTGTTTATTTCTTCGGCGCCAGGGCGATAACGCGCAGCGGGCTGCCGGAACCGTCCTCCACTTTCAGCGGGCAGGCGATGATCACCGCGCCTTTGGCCGGCAGCAGGTCCAGGTTGGTCATGCACTGCAGGCCGTATTTGCCGGCGCCGTGCATATAATGGTGACAGGGATACTGGGGCTCAAAGGCAAAGGCCTGGCCGGCGTCGGTGCCGACACATTCGGTGCCGAAGCCAAGCACGTCTCGTTCGTTCACCATGAACAATGTTGCTTCGGTATCCGGACCCGGGGAATGGGCGCCGTCTGCCTGCATGTTGGTATAGTTGCCGGCCGGGGCCACCTTGCGCCAGTCGGAACGCAGGAACACCCAGGTGCCGGGTTCGATCTTGCCGTTCTTTTCCTCCCACTTGAGCAGGAAGTCTTTGGTCAGGATGAAACCCGGATCAGCGGCCACTTCCTTTGAACAGTCAATCACATTGACCGGGGCGATGAAATCCGTAAGCGGCATGGTGTCAACGGAGTTGTTGGGCAGGTCCTTGCCGGTGACCCAGTGAACAGGGGCGTCGAAATGGGTGCCGGTATGTTCGCTGAAGGAAAGATTGTGCCAGTACCAGGCCGGCCCGTTTTCATCATAGCGGGAAATCACTTCCTTTTTGAAGCCCCAGGCCTGTCCGAATTCTTCCGGCAGCTGAATGGTCGGATAGTCGGCCCGCAGGGTTTCCGTCAGGTCGATGACTTCAAGCGAGCCGGAGGCCAGCGCATTGACAAGCAGATCATTCACATTGGTTTCAGTCATATTTCATTCCCATCCTGGTTTGTGTGTCTCCCCCCGTTGAAGGCGGGTTTTGACATTTTTCCGGTCTGGAGACAGGTCAAATGCCGATTTACTTTATTTATAAACTAAAATGGTTTTCCCTCGTACCATTTTGTACAACTATAATAATATAGCCAATAATTGGATTTGACAAATTTTATTTTAATACTAAAATATATGACATATTGTACGGGATGGCTGGATCATTATCAAGTGGCCTTTTCCTTTTGACACACCAGCAAACGATGGGATACTCCGGGTATGAATGAACAGGAAAGGAATATGAAAACCCTGCGCACCTGGCTTGCCCTGTTGCGGGCGTCCAACACTATAAAGAAGGATATCGATTCGAAGCTGCGGACGCAATTCGGTATATCCATTTCACGGTTTGACATTTTGTCAGCCCTGGAACGGGGTGGCCGGAACGGTCTCAGGGCCGGTGAATTGTCGCGCCAGCTTTTTGTCAGCGAAGGCAATACAACCCAGGTGATCGGCAAGCTGATACAGGAAGGGCTTGTCCTCAAGCGCAATGATGCCAGTGATGCCCGGGTGGTGATTTATTCCCTGTCCGATGAAGGCAAGGGGTTGTTCGAGGAAATGGCGGACAAGCACCGCAAATGGATCAATGAGACTTTCAGGGAATTTTCGGAAGACGATCTTTCCGTGCTGCAGGGACTGCTCGGTCAGTTGCCGCCGCTAATGTCAAACAACGAAAAGGATGTGGCATGAGCCTTGACCCCAAAACATATAAACCCGAACATTTCCTCTGGCAGTTTGAGGATGGCGTCGGCCGGGTGGCGCTGAATGTGCCGTCCCAGAAAAACCCGCTGACTTTTGAGTCCTATGCGGAGCTCCGGGATTTCTTCCGCGAGCTGGTTTATATTGATGAAGTCAAGGCCATTGTGTTCGGCAGCACCGACGGCAATTTCTGTTCGGGCGGTAACGTGCATGACATTATCGGCCCGCTGATCAAGATGGACATGATCGGGCTTTTGAAATTCACCCGCATGACCGGCGATCTGGTCAAGGCCATGCGCGGCTGTCCGCAGCCGATCATCGCGGCAGTAAACGGCATCAGCGCCGGGGCGGGTGCCATCATCGCCATGGCTTCCGATTTCCGTTATGCCACGCCGGAGGCGCAGACTGCTTTCCTGTTTAACCGGGTCGGACTGGCCGGCTGCGACATGGGCGCCTGTGCCATATTGCCGCGCATCATCGGCCAGGGCCGGGCCAGTGAGCTTCTGTTTACCGGCCGGGCGCTGGGCGCCGAGGAAGGCGAGCGCTGGGGGTATTTCAACCGGGTCATCCCGGCTGACGAGATCGAGGAAGAAGCCATGAAGATGGCGCGCCGGCTGGCCAGCGGTCCCACTTTCGCCAATGGCATCACCAAGAATCAGTTGAATATGGAATGGGATATGAGCCTCGATACGGCCATCGAAGCCGAAGCCCAGGCCCAGGCCATCTGCATGCAGACCGAGGATTTCGCCCGCGCCTATCATGCTTTTGTGGCCAAGGAAAAACCGGTTTTCGAAGGGAATTGACAATGTCCGACCAAAGTTATCTCGACTGGCCGTTTTTCGAGGATCATCACCGCCAACTGGCCGCGGACCTGGATGCCTGGGCCTATGCCAATCTGCCGGCCATTGTCGATGCGGAAGGGGCCCACGGGAATGTGGATGACACTTGCCGCACGCTGGTGCGGGTGATGGGTGAGGCCGGCTGGCTGCGCTATGCGGTGCCGGCGGCTTACGGTGGCGTGCATGAGAATTTGGATGTACGTTCGCTGGCGCTGATCCGGGAAACCCTGGCCCGGCATTCCGGACTTGCTGACTTTGCCTTTGCCATGCAGGGGCTGGGCTCCGGCGCCATCAGCACTTTCGGCTCGGACGAGCTCAAGAAGGCCTATCTGCCCGATGTGGCCTCGGGAAAGAAGATCGCCGCCTTCGCCCTGTCTGAAACAGATGCGGGATCCGACGTGGCGGCCATGCAGACTTATGTGGAGCGGGACGGCGACGGTTTTGTGGTCAATGGGTCAAAGACCTGGATTTCAAACGGCGGCATTGCGGATTTCTATACTCTGTTCGCCCGCAACGGCAGGGACGGCAAAAAGATGAGTGCCGTTGTTGTTGACAAGGACTGCGAGGGCTTCAGCATTGCCGACCGCATTGATGTGATCGCGCCACATCCGCTTGGCACTCTTGCTTTTGACAATTGTAAGGTTTCTGAAGATCGGCAGATCGGCAGTGATGACGAAGGCATGAAGATCGCGCTCGGCACCCTGGATATTTTCCGCACCACCGTCGGCGCGGCGGCGCTTGGCTTTGCCCGCCGGGCCCTGGACGACGCCACCGAACGGGCCATTAGCCGCAAAATGTTTGGCGCCACCCTGTCCGACCTGCCCATTGCCCAGGAAAGGCTGGCGGAAATGGCGCTGGATGTGGATGCTTCGGCGCTGTTGGTCTACCGCTCAGCCTGGGTCAAGGATGTCAAGAAAACCCGGGTCACCCGCGAGGCGGCCATGGCCAAGCTTTATGCCACCGATCAGGCCCAGCTTGTGATTGACAAGGCGGTGCAGCTTTTTGGTGGCCTTGGCGTGACTAAAGGCGTAAAGGTGGAAGAGCTCTATCGGGAAATCCGGGCTCTCAGGATTTACGAAGGCGCATCCGAGGTTCAGAAAATCGTGATCGCCAGACAGCATTTGCAGGATAATAAAAAGTAAGAAAGTACAGAATATGAGAGAAGTTTTGCAGCCGGAAGGCTGGCCCCGGCCAAAGGGATATGCCAATGGTATCATGGCGACGGGCAGGATGGTTTTTACCGCCGGTATAATCGGCTGGAACGAGCGGGAAGAGTTTGAGCATACTGACCTGGTCGGCCAGTTGCGGCAGGCCCTGATCAGCACCAAAGCCGTCCTTGCGGAAGCCGGTGCAACGCCCGAGCATATTGTACGTATGACATGGTATATCACGGACAAGAAAGAATATACCGACAACCTTGCGGACATCGGCGCCGTCTGGCGCGAGGTGCTGGGCAAGGTCTTTCCCTGCATGGCCTGTGTGCAGGTTGTCGCCCTGATCGAAGATGCAGCTAAAATTGAAATTGAAACAACCGCAGTATTACCTGACTAAAGCGAGAACATAAAATGTCATCACTACCTTCATTTAACTGGGAAGATCCGTTGGGATTGGAAGACGCGCTGACCGAAGAGGAACGCATGATCATGGACAGCGCCCGGGCCTATTGCCAGGACAAGCTCCTGCCGCGGGTGCTGGAAGCCAACCGGCACGAGATTTTCCATCGGGAAATCATGAATGAGCTCGGTGAGCTTGGCCTGCTGGGCTGTACCATTGACGGTTACGGCTGTGCCGGCACCAACTATGTGACCTATGGCCTGGTGGCCCGCGAAGTGGAGCGGGTCGACAGCGGCTATCGTTCCGCCATGTCTGTGCAAAGCTCTCTGGTCATGCATCCGATCCATGAGTTCGGCACCGAGGAACAGAAGCAGAAGTATCTGCCCAAACTGGCGACCGGTGAATATGTCGGCTGTTTCGGCCTGACCGAGCCCAACGCCGGATCCGATCCGGCCGGCATGAAAACCCGGGCCCGGAAAGTCGACGGCGGCTATTCCCTGAGCGGTGCGAAAATGTGGATTACCAACTCCCCCATCGCCGATGTGTTTGTGGTCTGGGCCAAGGATGACGAAGGTGACATCCGCGGCTTTGTGCTGGAAAAAGGCATGAAGGGCCTGTCTGCCCCCAAAATCGAGGGCAAATTCTCCCTGCGCGCCTCCATCACCGGCGAGATCGTCATGGACGAAGTCTTTGTGCCGGAGGAAAATAAATTTCCCGAAGTCAAAGGCTTGAAAGGTCCGTTCAGCTGCCTGAACAAGGCCCGCTACGGGATTGCCTGGGGGGCCATGGGTGCGGCGGAATTCTGCTGGCATGCGGCCCGTCAGTATACCCTCGACCGGGTTCAGTTTAACCGGCCGCTGGCGGCAACCCAGCTGGTGCAGAAAAAACTGGCCGACATGCAGACCGAGATTGCCCTTGGCCTTCACGCTGCCCTGCAGGCCGGCCGTATGATGGATGCCGGAACCCTTGGGGTGCCGGCTATTTCCCTGATCAAGCGCAACAACTGCGGCAAGGCCCTGGATATCGCCCGGGTTGCCCGGGATATGCATGGCGGCAACGGTATTGCCGATGAATTTCATGTTATCCGCCACGTGATGAACCTGGAAGCGGTCAATACCTATGAAGGCACCCATGATGTGCACGCCCTGATCCTCGGACGTGCCATCACCGGCCTGCAGGCTTTTGCGTAAGACCCGGCTGGATATTAATATTAAAATCAATTGATTTTTCAATTAATATATTCTAGGCTTTTGATATGAGAGTCGTCCCCTGTTTTTTCAGGGGGCGACCCGTAAATTTCAGAAGACGGGTGGAATATGGCTGAAAGATCATTTGCAAAAGAAGTTCAGGACCTCAAGGTCGCAGCCGGGGAGGAATTCCGCGGTGAAGGCATTCTGGCGGTCACCAAGGCCCTGCTGCAGTCGGGTGTGGCCTATGTGGGCGGTTATCAGGGGGCGCCTATTTCCCATCTGATGGATGTTCTGTCCGATGCGGAAGAAATTCTTTCCGAACTTGATATTCATTTCGAGGCCAGTGCTTCCGAGGCCGCCGCGGCGGCCATGCTGGCGGCGTCGGTCAATTATCCCCTGCGCGGGGCGGTAACCTGGAAATCCACTGTCGGCACCAACGTGGCGTCCGACGCCCTGGCCAGTGTCTCCTCCAGCGGGGTCATGGGCGGCACCCTGATTATCATCGGTGAAGATTATGGCGAAGGTTCCTCGATCATGCAGGAACGATCCCACGCCTTTGCCATGAAGTCGCAGATCTGGTTGCTGGATCCCCGTCCCAACCTGACCTCGATTGTGGACATGGTGGAAAAGGGATTTGAGCTGTCGGAAGCCTCCAACACGCCGGTGATGCTGGAGCTGCGTATCCGGGCCTGTCATGTGCACGGCAGCTTCACTGCCAAGGAAAACAGGCGGCCGGAATATACCCTGCGCGAAGCCATGGAGAATCCGGTGCGGGATTACGGCCGGGTCGTGCTGCCGCCGTCCAACTTTGTTCATGAGCATGAAAAGATCAACCATCGCTGGCCCGCTGCCGTGGACTTTATCAAAAAGAACAAGCTCAATGAATTTCTCGGCGGGCATTCCGGCGACTGCGGCATCATCGTCCAGGGCGGCATGTATAATACCCTGATGCGGGCGCTGGTGTTGCTGGGCCTTGCCGATCATTACGGCCAGACCGACATCCCTATCTATTGCATGAATGTGACCTATCCGCTGATCGATGACGAAGTGGCCGGCTTCTGTGTGGATAAAAAGGCCGTGCTGGTGGTGGAAGAAGGCCAGCCCGAATATCTGGAGCAGAACATCAATACTATTCTCAGGCGCAAGGATATCCAGACCAAGGTTCACGGCAAGGATGTGTTGCCGCTGGCCGGGGAATATACCGGACAGGTGATCCTGGAAGGTGTGCGTAAATTCTATGAAAAGAACAGCCCCGAGGTGGTGTCAACAAGCCCGGCCCTGCCGGTGGCCCTGACCAAAGAGGATCACGCCTCACTGGCGGAGACGGTGCCGGCGCGGCCCGTGGGTTTCTGTACCGGCTGTCCGGAACGGCCGGTGTTTACGGCGATGAAGCTGGTGCAGCGGGAACTGGGCAATATTCATGTGAGCTGCGATATCGGTTGTCACCTGTTTTCGATTTTGCCGCCTTTTAACATCGGCAATACCACCATGGGCTACGGTCTTGGCTGGTCCGGGGCCTCGGCCTTCAATACGGAATCCAGCAAACGCACCATCTCCATCATGGGCGACGGCGGGTTCTGGCATAACGGCCTGACCAGCGGCGTCGGCAACGCGGTATTTAACAAGAATGACAATGTGCTGGTGATTGTCGACAACGGGTATAGTGCAGCCACCGGCGGTCAGGATATCCTGTCTTCCCGGGCGCTGAACAAAAGCAAAAGCACCAACAATCCCATCAGCAAGGCCATTGCCGGGCTTGGCATCAAATGGCAGCGGACGGTGGAAACCTACCGCATCGGTGAAATGGTCAATGTCCTCAGGGAAGCCATGACCACCGGCGAAAAGGGGCCCAAGGTGATCATTGCCGAGAGCGAATGTATGCTCAACCGGCAGCGCCGGGAAAAACCGGAACGCAACAGGATGATCAGGGACGGCAAGCGGGTCGTGCGTCCGCGCTTCGGGGTCGACCCTGACACCTGCACCGGCGACCATGCCTGTATCCGGCTGTCCGGCTGTCCGTCGCTGACCATTCGCGACAATCCGGACCCCCTGAGGGAGGACCCGGTCGCCTGGGTCAATAATGATTGTGTCGGTTGCGGCGTCTGCGGCGAAGTGACCCACGCGGCGGTGCTTTGCCCGTCCTTCTATCGGGCGGAACTGGTCTATAATCCCAACGGATGGGACCGCTTCACCTCCGGCATGCGCAACGCCGTGATCGGCTTCCTGCAGCGCCGGATTGACAAAAAACAGGCAAAATACAGCTTCGGAGAGGGATAAGACATGACACAGCTTTCAAAAGACCGCTCCATCAATATCGCCATCATCGCCATGGGCGGGCAGGGCGGCGGCGTTTTGTCCAAATGGATCCTCGACCTAGCCGAGACCCAAGGCTATATGGCGCAATATACGTCGGTACCGGGTGTGGCCCAGCGGACCGGGGCGACCATTTATTATATCGAGCTGTTCCCGGCTCACCTGGCCGAACAGGCGGGCAGGAAACCGGTGCTGGCCCTGACGCCGATTCCGGGCGATGTGGATATCGTCATTGCCTCCGAGATGATGGAGGCAGGCCGGGCCCTGGTGCGCGGTTTTGTCACCGACAAGACGACGCTTCTGGCTTCCGATCACCGGGATTATGCCATTGTCGAGAAGCAGGAAATGGGCGACGGCCGCCGCGAACTGGATAATGTACGCCGCCTGTCGGAAAAAAGCGCTTGTAAATTCATCTGTTTTGACATGGATACGGCCGCCCGTTCCGTGGGCTCGGTGATCAGTTCGGTATTGTTCGGGGCGCTGGCCGGGGCCAATGCCCTGCCGTTCGAGCGCAGTGACTTTGAAAAAACCATCGAGGACACCAAAAAGGCGGTGGAGGCCAACCTGCGCGGTTTTGCCCTCGGCTTTGAGCGGGCGCAGGGTCAAATCCCCGTGGAGGAAATTCAGGCCGCGAAAGAGCCGTCAGGCCAGCCGTCACCGGCGGTGGCGCCGTTGCTGCAGCGGATGAAAGCAGACTTTCCCGGCCATGCCCAATACCTGATCACCGAAGGAATGAAAAAGCTGGTGGATTATCAGGATCCGGCCTATGCCGATCTTTATCTCGACCGTCTGGCAAAGATTGCGGCCCTGGACAAGGAACTCGGCGGAGAGAAAAGAAGCTGGGCCCTGACCAAAAGCATGGCGCGATATCTGGCGCTGGCCATGGCCTATGACGATACCATCCGGGTCGCCGACCTGAAGGTGCGGGCGTCCCGCTTCGAGCGTTTCCGCGATGAAGTGAAAGCGGATGAAGGCCAGATTGTCGACGTGTCCGAATATCTGCATCCGCGGCTCGAGGAACTGTGTGACATCCTGCCGGCCGGTCTTGGCAATCATCTGCTCAACAGCAGATTCTGGCGGGCCTTCTTTGGCCGCTTTATGGGCAAGGGGCGTCGTATTACCACAACCCGGCTGCCCGGCTTTCTGCTGTTTTACACACTCAGCAGCCTCAAGGGCATGCGCCGAGGCAGCCTGCGCTATAAAAAAGAGGCAGCCCGCATTGAAGCCTGGGTCGGGAAAGTGATGGAAGCCGCCCGTCTTGACTATGATCTGGGCTGTGAAATGGCCGGGATGCAGCGGCTGATCAAGGGATACAGCGGAACCCATGAGCGGGGTCTGACTAATGTGGCCCGGATTATGACGGCCTATGAAGATTTTAAAGGTCGGGACGATGCGGTGGAAAGCCTGAAAACCCTGAAATCGGCTGCCCTGAAAGATGAAGAAGGTGTTGCCCTTCAGGCGGCACTGGACCATGTTGGGTCGACACGTTCGGCGGCCTGAGCCGGACGGGATACGGAAACAACAAGGAAGCAACATAGTGATCAAGAAACCGGGCGACGCAGACTTTAACCTGGACGACTATCCGCTCTATAATCTGAACCGGACCTCGGCCACCTATGTTGCCGAGATGTCGCAGGCGCTCAAGAATGTCGACATGGACCAGACCCAGTGGCGGGTGCTTTGCCTGCTCGGGGACGAAAACCCCAGCATGGTGCGGGAGCTGGCCCGGCGCGGGGTGATCAAAATGTCGACCCTGACCCGGATGCTGGAGCGGATGGAGCGGGACGGCCTGGTGGAGCGCAAGGCCTGGGAACAGGACAAGCGAAACGTCCAGGTTTTCATCACCGACAAGGGACGGGAAGCCCTGAAGACGGCGCTGTCCGTCAATGCCAATATCTATAAATCTGCGGTGGCGGGTCTGAGCGAGGACGAAATCGAACAGTTCATGCAGACCCTCAAACACATGCGGGAGAACCTGAGCCGCTGCCCGCACGCCCCGAAGTAAAAGAGTTTAAATCATGTGGAAACCGCCTGAAAAGATCAAATGCCTGCCCGATCCGGGTGTCTGGCCGAGTGTCGAAGAAGTCGCCTCGTCGCGTCTGTTTTCCCCGCTGAAGCACGGCAATCTGGAGCTTCTTCAGCGCACCTGGATTCCGGCCATGGTGCCCTGGCGGGCGACGGAAGAAGGCGAGGTCACCGATGCGGTGGTGGAATGGTATGAACGTTTTGCCAGGGGACGGCCCGGCGCCATTGTGGTGGAAGCCACCGGCATCCGCGATGTGCCCTCCGGCCCGCTGCTGCGGATCGGCCATGACCGCTATATCGAGGGGCTCAAACGCATTGTCGAGGCGGTGAAGCACGCCAGCGGCGGGGAAACAAAGCTGTATATCCAGATCATCGATTTCCTGTCCATCCGCCGCCGTCCGGCCCGGGACAAATTCCTCGGCCGGTTCCTCAGGATCACAGATGCCCATCGTGCGGCGCTGGGGGCGGAAGACTGGTCCGAACAGACGGTGCGTGAGGCCCTGATGGTGCTGGAGAATGAGGAGTTATACAAGATCCTCGACCCGCGGGAGCAGGAAGATCTGGAGCGTGGCCACCGGGAACGGGTGACCGATACCGAGCTGCCCCATATTCGCGATCTGCCCGAGGTCTTGCCGGAGCTGTTCGCCAATGCGGCGCGCCGGGCGAAGGAAGCGGGCTTCGACGGGGTCGAATTGCATTACGCCCATGCCTATACCATGGCCTCTTTCCTCTCAAAGCTGAACACGCGGGACGATGGTTACGGCGGCTCGCCCGAGGCCCGGGTGCGCCTGCCGCTGGAGGTGTATGACGCCTGCCGCCAGGCGGTGGGGGATGATTATGTGCTCGGCTGCCGCATGCTGTCGGAGGATTGCATTGACGGCGGCAGCACGCTGGAAGATACGACATTCTATGCCAAAAGATTTGCCGAAGCCGGCATGGATTTCCTGTCTTTCTCCCGCGGCGGCAAGTTCGAGGATGCGCTGCAGCCCCGCGTCGGTGACGCCATCTATCCCTATACCGGGCCCAGCGGCTATGAATGCATGCCCCAGTTTATCTCCGATGTCAAAGGCCCCTACGGCCGCAATGTGGAGCCCACGGCCCATATCCGTCAGAGCCTGCGCGAGGCCGGGCTGAACACGCCTGTCGTTGTGGCCGGCGGCATTCACGGCTTTCATCAGGCGGAGGATATCCTTGCCGCCGACAAGGCCGATGTGATCGGGCTCGCCCGCCAGGCCATGGCCGACCCGGACTGGTTCCTGAAGGTGAAAACCGGTGCGGGCGCTGCGGTCAATGTCTGCAAATATACCAATTACTGCGAAGGCCTCGACCAGAAGCACAAGGTGGTGACCTGCCAGCTCTGGGACCGGGAGGCGCTCGACGAGCCGGGGATCAGCAAGACCGATGACGGCAAACGCCGCCTGACCGCACCCTTATGGAAGCGGGAAGAGGCCTGATGTTTCGGGAAGTGTGATAGGCTTCATCTTTCATATTAGTGAAGGAAAGTTGGGATGTCCGTTATTGATCCTCGAAGACTAATCGATTTAACTTCCGTCGGCCCGGCCACGGTCCGGGATCTCGAGTTGCTGGGCATCACCACGGTGAACCAGTTGAAGGATTGCGACGGGGAAGATCTTTACCGCCGGTTATGTTTGGAGACCGGGGAGCAACATGATATCTGCTGCCTCGATGTCTTCAACTGCGCTATCGCCCAGGCCCGGGATGCGAACCTGCCCAGGGAACAGCGGATGTGGTGGTACTGGAGCCGCAGGCGCAAGATGAGTGAATAATGTAAATCATGGACCCTTTTCTCACTTCCACCCTGACCGTGGCGCTGGCCGAAATCGGCGACAAGACCCAGCTTCTGTCGCTGTTCCTTGCCACCCGCTACCGCAACAAGATGGCCATCATCATGGGCATATTGGTGGCGACCCTCATCAACCACGGCATATCCGCCTGGGCCGGCAACTGGGCGGTGGGTTACGTGCCGGAGGACATCAGCCGCTGGATCGTCGGCGGCAGTTTCATCCTGCTGGCCTTCTGGCTGCTGATCCCGGACAAGGACGGTGACGGCGACGGCAAGTTTGATAAATACGGGGCCTTTGTCGCCTCGCTGGTGCTGTTTTTCCTGGCGGAAATCGGTGACAAGACCCAGGTGGCCACCGTAGTGCTGGGCGCACAATATGATTCCGTCCTAATCGTGACTTTGGGCACCACATTGGGCATGCTGATCGCCAATGTGCCGGTGGTGTATATGGGGGAGGCCCTGATGCGCCGCCTGCCCATGAAAGCCGCCCATATTGCCGCGGCGATCCTGTTTGCGGTGGTGGGGATGGTGACGATTTTTTTCTGATACAGTGCCGGAAAAGATACTGTCGTGTTCTCCTTGTAACCTGTTCCGGGGCGCCCCATATAAAAGGCCAGCAGCAGATTTTTGCTGCTTTACAGGAAAGGCATGTCACATGTCCTACAAGTCATTTTCCACCACTCATAAAGCCTCAAACGACAAAACTTCCGGTCCCGCCCCTGTGGCGGCACAGCCGGTTTCCGGTCCGGTGGTTAAACCTGCCGATGCTCCGGTCAAAGCCGCAGTCACTGAAAAGTCGTAATCCTTCCGCGGGAGAGGACCCAGGTTCTCTCCTTCTACTACAATTCTGCGCCTGACATTATGATCCATCCACCCGCAAGAGCATATGATGATAACACGCACCAGCCACAAGACCGTGACCTTCAACAGACCCTTTACCCTTGAGGGGTATGATGACCTGTTGCCCGCCGGCAATTATCTCGTGGAAACAGAGGAAGCCCCTCTGGACGGATTGTCCTTTAACGCCTTTCACCGGGTTTCCTGCATGATGAACCTGCAACCGAGCCGGCAACATCCGGGCGAGATCAGGACTTTGATCCTTGCGCCGGCCGTTCTGGATGCGGCGCTTGCCCGTGACCTGGCCCCGGCGTCCACATCCCTTGACCTGCCCGGCCCCCGCAAACCAAAATCCCGAATTCGAAAATCCGCCTGAGCGGCATGGCCCTGCCTGTGGTTTATGCAGGCGAGGCGCTGATGCGCCGCCTGCTGATGACTTACGCCCATATCGCCGTCGCGATCCTGTTTGCCACGGTCGGGGTGGTGAGGGTTTTGGGATGAGTATCCAAGCTTATTTTGTTGATATTCAAACTGGATTACATAGATCACTAAAATTATGTTCTAGTGTTAATTTGATTTCGTGGCCAATTTGTCGAACAGTTGCGTATTGAGGTCCATGTGTTGGAGACCGGTCTGGTTTTCCTCCTCCACCTAAAATCCAACCGCCTTTGTTAAATTTAGACATTTTTGCGTAATGTGATGTCAAGACGGGGTCAACGTGCGCACCGCCATCTTTATTCGCCATTGTTAGAACCAGTTGTTTTCTGGAAATTGTACCAGCTTGACTCAATGTTGCACCTTTTACAGGGTTCTCGATTGTACTTGGAAACCTTGATACAACTTGTTTCCACCAAGAATTAAATTTTATTTTGTCAAAAGGCTGCCGTGTAGGATTGTCGTCGAGGATAGGAACGAATATGTCATCGCCTGCTCCAAATCTCATATAAACAAGATGGTGACTTTCAAGCAAATTACCTTTGTTATCTTCCATTGGAGTAGAGTGGAAAGGAATATCTTTTTTGTTGAGTTGGCTTAATAATGAGTGAGAACTATTGGTATCATGAACCAATACACGTATACATTGAGCAATTCTAGCTGCTTCGCCAACAAAACCTTGATCGTAACCATGATTTGATAGACACAAGCTCTGGTAAGTTTGCTTGAGATGTTCACGGAGATCTACTTCAGTTTTAGCATATTTTGTCATTTGTATTCCATGCCCCGATAAGATATTTTATCTCTAAAGTAGTAATTTTCTGCCAAAAGAGGTAAATGAGCTTATGCTATAATTCAGTGAGAAAAAAGAAAAAAGCCCGGGATCTTCCGGGCTTTTCTGTTTCAGGGGACACTAAGGTCTAAATATAACTGATAATCGAGCCGTGCGAGGCGTCGCAGTTGATCAGGTCGACCCGCTTGCGCTTGATCTTGTATGTCTCTCCCTCCCGCACCAGCGTGTGGGTGCAGGTGCCGGCAAAGACGGTCTGGGTCCGGTAAAAGGTTACGGCCTGAAAGTTCGACTTCACCGTGCAGTTGCCGGTCTCCTCGTCAAACTCCAGTAGCCGGACATTGCCCAGCAGGTGCGAGCTTCTCACCGGATATTGCTTGGACGGGGCCTGGGCATGATCCAGGTTATGATAGCGGATGGTCATCATCGCCCGGTCGTCATAAAAGATCGAGATATGGTTGAGCGGGTCAGCCTGGTCCGGCGTCACCGGCATCCAGTAATCGCCGTCCTCGGTAAACAATTCGATCCAGGCGCGGAGGTCGAGGCTGTCCAAGAGATCGGCCTCGTGATAGAGGAAGGCCTCGAGTTCCTGTATATCGGGTTGAGTACTCATCTTACGCGGCCTCCTTCTTGTCTTCCCGGATCATATAGTCGAGCCAGGCGTGATACTGGTTGCGCAGGCTGATATCGCTGGTGCCGATGGCCCGGGTCATGTGACCCTCCGGATGCTGTTCCTTGTTCAGGTACCGCTGCATGTCGACCCATTCGGTGCCGCCCGATTGCAGGCCTTCCTGCAGGCGCACGTAGGCCTCCAGATCGTCACTGCCGACCATGGAGGAGGGGGAATTGATCAGGCGGCTGTAGAGCAATGTCCGTTGCAGCATCTCGTCCGGCGCGCCCTTGAGCCGGAAGGTCATGGTTTCGATCTCGGTCTCATTGTGGGAAATGGGACGGACGATGCGGATCGACTGGATGGCGCCCTTGATGGTCAGCGACGGATAATAGATGGTGTTGTGCCGGTTGATGGACAGGATCTGGTGGGTTTTTTCCTCGCCGTAGGCCTTGTACATGGCTTCCATATAACCGGGGATGTCGCGGTATTCGCTGTGGATGCTCATCTGGCCGCCGGTGTAGCCATGGCCGTAAGGGCCGACGGACACACCCATTTCGTCAAAGAATTCGTAACTGGAACCGAAGGGCGAGATGATGTCCGCCTCGCGGGAATATTCGTCAGGGTTCGGCAGTTCCTTGATATAGGCGTGACAGGCGTCGCCGACCGACTTGTGGGTGACCATCGGATGCATGGTGTCGTTCAGGTTATCGACAAAGAATTTCCAGTTGCAGTTATGGCGATAACGCAAGACCCCGCCGGCAATTTCCAGTTCACCGTCCGGTGAGCGGTCGATCATATTGTCGATGGAGGTTTTGGCGTCACCGAGGAAGCTTTCCAGATCGACCATGGTGCTGTCGAGGGTGGCGAAGACGAAACCGCGATAGCTTTCGGTGCGCACCTGCCTGAGGCTCATTTTCGGATCATGGATGTCGAATTCGGTGCCGTCATAGCCTTTCTTGTCAGGCACGCCCATCAGGGTGCCGTCGGTCTTGAAGGTCCAGCCGTGATAGCAGCAACGGAAAATGCGGGCCTTGCCGCAGGGTTTGCCTTCCAGCTTGGCGCCGCGGTGGGTGCACTGGTTATGCATGACGTGAATCTCGCCCTTGCCGTCGCGGGCGACAATGACCGGTCGCTTGCCGATATTGACGGTCAGAAAGTCGCCGGACTCGGGGATCTGGGTTTCATGGCACATGTAAATCCAGGCGCGGCCGAAAATGCGCTCCATCTCCAGGTCGAACAGCTCCGGATCGGTATAGACGCTGCGGTGAATCCGGGCCGGCTCCACCAGTTTTTTAATGTCTTCAGTCGTATGATGCATCGATCTTACTCCTCTCAAAGCGAAATTGAACCGAGGCTGCTGCCGCCGCAGACAAACAAAGTCTGGCCGGTGATGAAGCTGCTCGACGGTTTCAGGAAAAACAGGGTGGCCTCGGCGATGTCATCCACATTGCCCAGTCGTTTGACGGGGATGCTGTCGGCCAGGGCACGTGCCTGGTCGCTTTCCTCGGGGATGACGTCGGTGAACATGTCGGTGACGATGGGGCCGGGGGCAATGGCGTTGACGGTGATGCCGTGTCTGCCCAGCTCCATGGCCCAGGTGCGGGTCATGCTGATGATGGCGGCCTTGGTCCCGGCATAGCTGGTCCGGGTCGGCAGGCCGACCACGGCGCGGGACGACATATTGACGATACGGCCGAAGCCGGCATTTTTCATGGCTGGGAGAAACGCCTGGGTCAGGGTGATGGCGGCGCCCAGGTGCAGGTTGGTCAGGTAATCCAGGTCTTCCAGCCTGACCTCCTCGATCAGGGACGGGCGGATGACGCCGGCATTATTGACCAGTGAGGTGATCTGGAACTCTTTGGCCAGTTCACCGGCGACTTCTTTTGTCGCGTCCGGATCGGCCAGATCCACTTCCCGGTAGGCAAGGTGTTTATGGTCAAAATCCGGTTTGCCGCGAGCCAGGCTGATCACGTCATAGCCGGCGTCCAGCAGGTGACGGCTGATGGCGGCGCCAATACCGGCGCTGCCGCCGGTAACAACGGCTGCGGGGCGTTCAGTCATTTTCTTCTTCCTTCCTGTGGGCCCAATAAACGCTGCGGCCCTTGTGATCCTGTTCGGCCGAAAGGCTGACTTCCGTGCCGGATTCCATATCTTCCCCGCCGAGGTTGACCATCATGACGGTGCCGTCTTCCAACCGGACCGAACCAATGGTCCAGGGCAGGCGGTCCTGGAAAAATTCGTCCAGACTGTGGTACAGCGGCACCGAGGCGAGAAGCTCGCCTTCGGCCCGGATGTCCATCCATTTCAGGTCGTCCGACAGACATTCGCCACAGATTTCCCGGACCGGATACTGGGTTTTGCCGCAGCAGGTGCAGACGGGAAGCTTGATGGTCATGCTTTTTCTCCCGTTTGCAGAATGGCGGCGGTGGCGCACAGGCCGCGGTCGTAATTGATCATGCCGTAACCGCTGACCAGGGCGCGTTCTGCCCCTTTGACCTGCTGGCCCAGCGCGGTGCCGGTCAACTGGCGCATGGCTTCGACGACACCCATATATCCGGCAGCGGAACCGGCCTGGCCGCAGGACAGCTGGCCGCCGGAACTGTTATGGACAAGGCCGCCGCCGTCAAAGGTCAGTGGATTATCCTGGACAAAGCGGGCAGCCTCGCCCTTGGCGCAGAAGCCCAGATCCTCCATCTGCATCATCGAGATCACCGGATAATCGTCATAGGTATACAAGAGGTCCATGTCCTTTGGCCCAATCCCGGCCCGCTCATACATGCCGGGGGCGAAAATATCCCAGCCGGCGCGGTACTGGATCGGGTCTTCGTCGGTATAGGCATTATGCAGCTCGTCTGCGCCGCGGATGATGACATAGGGCCGGCCAAGCGACTTTGCCCGCTCCACCGACATGACCAGAAAGGCCTCCGCTCCGGCGCAGGGCATGACACAGTCGAACATATGCAGCGGTCCGGCGATCGGCCGGGCGTCCAGATAAGCTTCCAGGCTCAGGGGCTTTTTGATCAGGGCATGGTCGTAAGCCTGCGCGTTGTGGCGCTGGCTGAGGGCGATGCGGGCGAAATCTTCCCGTCTCGCGCCGAAGCGATCCATATAATTCTGTGTGATCAGGGCAAAGGCCCCGTTCGGACCGGCGGCCCCGTAGGGATAAGAGGCGGCGGCGGAAAAGGTTGAAAAATTTTCCACCAGTTCCTTGAAACCTTCCTTTTTGCTGGTGTCGGCGCCGATACAGGCGATCACCTCGGCGTCCCCCGACTGGATGGCCCGGGCGGCCCGGCGCAGGGATACTACGCCCGACGCCCCGCCGAGCGGAACCTGTTCGATCCAGCGCGGGGTCAGGGAGAAATACTGGGTCAGGGTGATGGCGGAATCCGGGGCCAGGGTAAAGCTGGAGACGGCCAGCCCGTCAATATCCTGCTTGTCAATACCGGCGCTTTTCACCAGTTCCGCCAAGGCCCGGCCGAAAAACCACTGGGCGCCGTGGTCGCTGAAACGCACATAGGGGATTGTGACCGGCGCCACCAGGGCGACACCGTCATAAGAAGCCGGTTTTTTGGCAGACATTCTGCTCATCAGGCCGTTGCTCCCTGTTTTTTCGGTCGTTTTTTCAGATGCCGCAAGTCAATGGCATTTTTTTCTTCCACCAGTTTGCCGCACAGTGTTTTCACATCGCCGCGTTTGAGCTTTTTCGAGGCCGTCAGCGGCATCTCGGTGACAAAAGCGATATAGCCCGGTGTCTTGTAATAGGTCAGTTGTTCCATGGACCGGTCGAAAATTTCCCGGGCCAGCGGCTCACCGGCCGTCTGTCCTGCTTTCGGCACGATCAGGGCCATGACCTCGTCACCGCGCATCTCGTCATAAACCGGGGCGACGGCGACACTGTCGACGGCGGGATCCAGCAGCAGCACATTTTCCACCTCAAGGGCAGAGATATTCTCGCCGCTGCGGCGGACCACATTTTTTTTGCGATCAACAAAATAAAGCGACCCGTCCGGGCCCTGCCGGGCAATATCACCGGTATGCAGCCAGTTATCTTCCCATATTTCGGCGGTGGCGTCCTCGTTTTTGTGATAATGGTCGAAAAAGCCGCAGCGCGGATTGTCGCCCGCCGCCCGGACCAGAAGCTCGCCGGGCAGGCCTTTTTCCACATCAACTCCGTCATCGTCCACAAGCCGGAATTCAACCTGGTCGGTGGCTTTGCCGAAACAGCATTCACCCACATGGCGCGGCTCATGGCTGGCAATGATACAGCCGCCGCAGCCTGATTCGGTCATGGCCCAGGCCTCGATCAGCGGAAAGCCGAAGCGTTCCTCGAAGGCGGCATGATGTTTGGGATTGACCCCGGCCCCGAAACCGAAGCGCACATTGTGGGCGGTATCGTCGTCGGTCGGGTCCATATTCAGCAGGATCGCCGGCAGCACACCCAGGTAATGGACGATGGTGGCGCCGCTGTCGCGCACGCTCTTCCACCAGCTTCCCGGATGGAAGCGGTCGAGCTGGATGATACAGCCGCCAACCGCCATCATGCCCATGGTGGAACAAGCCAGCGCATTCATATGCACCAGCGGCAGGGGTGTCAACAGCCGGTCCTCGCCGGGTTTGAGTTCGCAATAACCGCCCACATTACGGTACCAGTCACCGAAGGCGGTGAAATATTCATTGCTGAGTACGCAGCCTTTGGGCTGTCCGGTGCTGCCGGAGGTAAACAGCATAGCGCATTCGGTGGTACTGTCGGGGGTAAAGGTCTCGGCAGGACGGTCTGCGGCCGGCAGGTCATTGAGGTCAGAAGCGCACAGCGGGGGGCGGTCTGCATCTGTTTCCAGGTCGAGGGCTTCCTGCACCAGAGTCATTTTTTCCGGCAGGGACACCACAAGGTCCGCATCACCGTGAAAGATAATATAATGAATGTCCTGCGGGCTTGCCTCGCCGTTCAGCGGGATAATGCCGACGCCGAGGGCGTTCAGCGCCAGCCAGTGAAAGAAAAAGTCCGGCCGGTTTTCCAGCAGGATGGCGACCCGGTGTCCCGGGCCATATCCGGCGTTCCGGTAGGCCGCTGTCCGTTTCTCTGCCTCGCCGTTCATTTCCCCATAGGTATAGTCCAGTGCCCCGTCGCTGTAGCCGCGGGCGGCGGAGGCGGGAATATGGAGAAACGGGCGATCCCCGTAGTTTTTCACCGACTGTGAAAAGACGTCAAAGACTGTTTGCATTTTATTACCCTGAATCAATAGACATTAAGCCTAACACAGGGTAGAATACATGAAAAGTAAAATTATGAAAATTCATACAAAGGTATATAAGTGACTAAAACGACCAAGTCCGGGTTTCTTGATGACTATCTTTCCCACCTGCTGGCCCGGGCAAGCCATCTGGTGGCGGAGGATTTCAGCGATACCCTGAAGGCGGCCGGGATCGACCGGGGGCGCTGGCGCATTCTGGCGGCGCTCAGCGATACCGATGAAATGCCCATCGGCCGGCTGGCCAAGGCGGTGCTGATGAAGCAGCCGACCCTGACCAAGATCCTTGACCGCATGGAGGGTGAAGACCTGGTGCGGCGGCATAATTCCCCCGATGACCGGCGGTCCACCCTGATCCGCATTACCGGCCGGGGCCGGGATATGGTCTCGGATCTTCTGGTCAAATCAAAGGAGCAGGAACAACAGATCCTGAAAAGCTATAGCGACAAGGAAGAGCAGGTCCTCAAGCATGTGCTGCGCACTCTGATTGAGCGGATGGAATAGTCACCGGGCTTTGAGTTTTTCCCGCACAGCCTTTTCCAGGGCTTCCAGAAAGCGCGACCGGTCGGCCTTGCTGAAGGTCGGGTTATAGCCTTTGCTTTCGCCGGTTTCGCGCATGTGGGCCTTGAGGTCGCGCATGGCCACGGCCATGCCGATATTTTCCTCGGAAAAGGCCCGGCCGGTGGGGCCAAGGGCGGCGGCGCCCGCATCCAGACATCTTTTTGCCAGCGGAATGTCCGCGGTGATGGCGATGTCATTGTTGGTGATATGTTCTGCAATCCAGTCGTCGGCGGCGTCCGCTCCGTCGGAAACAACGATTTTCTGCACCAGTGGTCCCACTTCCATGCGCATCCACTGGTTACTGACCAGATAGGCGGCCAGCTCATGGCGATAGGCGACCTTCAGCGCCTCCTCCTTGACCGGGCAGGCGTCGGCATCAATAAACAGTCTGATCTTTTGGGCAGTCATTCCACGGGGTTCCTGATTCTCTTCGCGCGGGAAGTTATAGCGGTATATCCTCAGGAGAATCAATCCCCGCTGATATTCACGCTATGACGGAATCCCCCTATGGACGTCGATTCTTCCAGGGTTATACTAAAGAATGATGTTTGCGAACCGGGGAGTCTAACCCTAGGTCCAATGGACCTGCCTGAATAAAAACGATAAGTTCAGCATATATAGTGGAGGTATAGAATGCAAAAGCTTGTAAAAAGCTATGTAAACGGGATTTCGGACAAACCCCTGCGGTATCAGACCATAGGTGAAGCCTTTGACGAGGCGGTGGATCTTTATGGCGAGCGGGAGGCCCTGGTGGTGCGTCACCAGGATATCCGCTGGACCTATCAGGAATTTGCACAGCAGGTTAATGACTTTGCCGCCGGACTTGTGGCGCTGGGGCTCGAGCCCGGCGACCGGGTCGGGGTCTGGGCGCCCAACTGCGCCGAATGGGTCATTACCCAGTTCGCCACGGCCAAGGCCGGCATCATCCAGGTCAATATCAACCCGGCCTACCGGCGGGCGGAACTGGAATATGTGCTCAACAAGGTGGGTTGCAAGGCCCTGGTGACGGCGGCCAGCTTCAAGTCCAGCGACTATATGGCCATGATTACTGATCTGGCGCCGGAGCTGGCGACCTGCACCCCGGGTTCACTGAAGGCAAAAAGACTGCCGGAGCTTGAATGTGTGATCCGTCTGGGCGAGGATAAAACCCCCGGCTGTTATAATTTTTCAGATGTTGCGGGACTGGCAAATGACAGTCACCGCAACAGGCTGGAGGAACTGAAACCGGTCCTCGATCCGGACGACGCCATCAATATCCAGTTTACCAGCGGCACCACCGGCTCGCCCAAAGGGGCGACACTGAGCCATTTCAATATCCTCAACAATGGCTTTTTTGTCGGCGAGGCCATGAATTTCACCGAACAGGACCGGCTTTGCATTCCGGTACCGCTTTATCACTGTTTCGGTATGGTCATGAGCAACCTGACCTGTGTGACCCACGGCGCCTGCATGATCTATCCCAATGACGGCTTCGATCCGCTGCTGACCCTGCAGACGGTGGCGGAGGAAAAATGCACGGCCCTGCACGGGGTGCCGACCATGTTCATCGCTGAACTGGATCATCCGGACTTTGACAGTTTTGATCTTTCCTCCCTCCGCACCGGCATCATGGCCGGGGCGTCCTGTCCGATCGAGGTGATGAAACGGGTGGTCTCCCAAATGCATATGTCGGAAGTGACCATCGCTTACGGCATGACCGAAACCAGCCCGGTCAGTTTCCAGTCAAGCGGTGACGACAGCTTGGAAAAACGCGTGTCCACGGTCGGCCGCATCCATCCCCATGTGGAAGTCAAGGTGGTGGATGACCAGGGCCGGGTAACTGACGCCGGGGTCAAGGGGGAACTGATGACCCGGGGATATAGCGTCATGAAAGGCTACTGGGCCGATCTGGAACGCACGGCCGAGGCCATTGACGAGGTCGGCTGGATGCACACCGGCGATCTGGCCATTCTTGATGACGAGGGCTACTGCAACATCGTCGGCCGGGTCAAGGATATGGTGATCCGGGGCGGGGAGAATATCTATCCCCGCGAGATCGAGGAATTCCTTTACCGGCATAAAAAAATCCAGGACGTGCAGGTGTTCGGCGTGCCCGATGACAAATATGGCGAGGAGCTTTGTGCCTGGATCTGCCTCAAGAACGGACAGGAAGCCGATGCAGAAGAGATCGTCGGCTTTTGCAAGGGTCAGATCGCCCATTACAAGATCCCCCGCTATATCCGCTTTGTTGATGAATTCCCGATGACCGTGACCGGCAAGATCCAGAAATTCATCATGCGCGATAAAATGATCGAGGAACTCGATCTCGATGAACAGAAAACAGCCTGAGGACGGGCGGCAGGAGTGAATAGATGACCATACCAGGCCTGATGCAGCAGAATGAACTGATGATTTCCTCCCTGATCCGCTATGCGGCGGAATATCACGGAACCACGGAAATTGTCACACGGACCGTTGAGGGGCCGGTTCATCGCTATACCTATGCTGACGCGGAAAAGCGGGCTAAAAAGCTGGCTAATGCCCTGATGGGTAAGCTGGGGGTGAAATCCGGGGACCGGATCGCCACCCTCGCCTGGACTACCCATCGCCATTTTGAATTGTTTTACGGCGTATCCGGTCTCGGCAGCGTGCTGCATACGGTCAACCCGCGCCTGTTTGACGAACAGATCAGCTATATCGTCAATCACGGCCAGGGCCGCTATCTGTTTGTTGATCTGGATTTTGTCCCTGTTGTCGAGAGGCTGGCTCCCACGTTCAGCCATGTGGAAGGCGTCGTCATCCTCACCGACCGGGATCATATGCCGGAAACAACTCTGAAAAATGTTCTGTGTTACGAGGAGTTTATCGCCGATGCGAGTGATGAACTCGACTGGCCGGAGTTTGACGAGCGCAGCGCTTCCTCACTTTGTTATACATCCGGAACGACGGGGAATCCCAAGGGAGTTCTTTATTCCCATCGCTCAACCATCATTCATGCCCTGGGGGCGGCCCAGAACAGCGCCTTCGGCCTGTCGGTCTATGATGTGATCATGCCCATTGCTCCCATGTATCACGGCAATGCCTGGGGATTGGCCTATATCGCCCCCATGCTTGGTGCCAAGCTGGTGTTCCCGGGACCGAAAATGGACGGGGAGAGCATTCAGAAGCTGATCGAGACAGAAGGGGTCACTTTCTCCTGCGCGGTGCCGACGGTCTTCACCATGCTGTTCCAGTATCTGGAGGAAACCGGCAAGCGGGTGGACAGCCTCAGCCGCACCATGATCGGCGGCTCTGCCGTGCCCCGGGCGATGACGGAAAAGTTTCTCGACAGCTATGGCGTGAAGGTGCTTCAGCTCTGGGGTATGACGGAAACCAGTCCGCTGGGAACGGTGGCGTCCTCCACACCGGAAGTAGACCGGTTGCCGGCGGACGAACGGGAACAGATTCTCAGCAAGCAGGGCCGGGTGCAATATGGTCTCGAAATCAAGGTGATTGACGAACAGGGCAACCAGGTGCCGCGGGACGGTGTGACCTATGGTGACCTTTGGGTGCGCGGTCCGTGGGTGGTGGCGGAATATTTCCGCGGAGACGGCGGTGAGCTACTGGATGACGATGGCTGGTTTCCGACCGGTGACGTGGTAACCCTGGACCGGTACGGCTATATCAAGATCACCGACCGGGCCAAGGATGTGATCAAGTCCGGCGGCGAATGGATCAGCTCCATCGATATCGAGAATCTGGCGGTTGGCCATCCCAAGGTGCTGCAGGCCGGGGTTGTCGGGGTCTATCATCCCAAATGGGAGGAACGGCCCATCCTGATCCTCCGGGCGGCACCGGGCACGCCGCCGACAGAAGAGGAAATCCTTTCTTTCCTGGATGGGAAAATCGCCAAATGGTGGATGCCGGACCGGGTTTTTTTCGTTGATGAAATGCCCTTGACGGCAACCGGCAAAATCAAGAAAATAACCCTGCGTGAAACCTATAAGGATTGTTTACGCGACTAGAATAACGTAAGCTCAAAAAAGGGGAAGTTTTAACGTCGGGATGAAGGCATGACATCTAACAGAGTTCTGATCGCGGACGATCACCCTCTGTTCAGGGAAGCATTGAGCGATATTGTGCGTTCCGTCTATGAGGAGGCAGTGGACTGTCTTGAAGTCTGCAACGCATCGGAGACCCTGGAGGCGACAGAGGTCGCCGGCGGGTTCGATATGATCCTCCTTGACCTTTTGCTGCCGGGCGCCGAGGGATTTTCCTGTCTGATCAGCCTGCGCAACAAGCTGCCGTCAACACCGATTGTCATCGTTTCTTCAACCGATCATGACGAAACCGTTCGCGAGAGTTTCTCCTACGGCGCCATGGGTTATCTGCCCAAATCCTCCTCCCGGGAAGTCATGCGCAATGCCCTCAGGCTGGTGCGCAGCGGCAACAGCTATATTCCGTCCCAGGCCCTGGGCCGGGGCGGAGAGCGCTCACCGGATCATATGCCGGGTTCAGCATCCGGTGTATCAGTGATGGATGCGGACAAGGCCAGCCTGACGCCCCGTCAGATGGCGGTTCTGGAACTGCTGGCGGAAGGAAAGCCCAACAAGGTCATTGCGTACGAACTGGATATCTCCGAAATCACCGTCAAGGCGCATGTTTCCGCAATCCTCAGAAAACTGCAGGTCAATAACCGCCTGCAGGCTGTCATTGCGGCCAAAAACCTGATTGCTCAGGCCTGAGTTTTGCTTCGTTCTTCTGTCAGAATATGATGGATCAGGGCGGACAGGCGGGAGGGTTTTACCGGTTTGTGCAATAGCGGGATATTCAGCTGCGCCACTTTCTCCGCCAGTTGCCGGTCCCGGTCGCTGGTGATGATCATCACCGGAATGGAAGGTTCAAACTCCGCCTGTATTTCAGTTGTTGCGTCGAGGCCGGTGATGCCGCCGTCGAGATGATAGTCGGCGATGATCATGGCCGGCACCTGGTCATTTCCGATCAGTCGGACCAGGCAGGCTTCGGCGGTGGGTTCGGCGACGGTATGGCATCCCCAGCTCCTGAGCAGGGCCTGCATGCCGTCCAGCACCTGCAGGTCATTGTCGATGACGACGACCACGCGATCCCGGATCAGCTCGGGCAGGTTGGAGGTTACCGGGCGCCTGGTCCGGTCAGTCAGGACATCCTGTTCATTCCCCGTCGGGACAGTCACGGCAAATCTGGACCCCTTGTGCTCGACAGAGGCCACATGGACCGGCAGGCCCAGCAGGCGGGTGATCCGGTCGACAATCGACAGGCCGAGGCCGATCCCCCGGGTACCGATGCTGCGATCCTCGTGCACCTGGGTGAACTCTTCGAAAATGGCTTCCAGTTTGTCTTCCCTTATACCGATACCGGTGTCATGAACGCAGATCATGATCCCGTTTTCCGTATGCCGGCAGCCGACCAGAATCCGTCCCTGTTTGGTATAGCGCACCGCATTGCTGAGAAAGTTACGGATGATGGTTTCCAGCAGTCGCTCGTCCGAATGGATGACGGCGGAACAGGGCACCATCTTCACTTCCAGTCCGCGGGTTTCACCGGTTTTCACATATTCAGGCACAATCCTGTCCAGCAGGTCCTGGATCCTAAAATGGGTAAAGTTGGGTTTGATGCCGCCGGCGTCAAGCTGGGAAATATTGAGCAGGACACTGAGCAGGTCGTCAAGCGCATCCAGCGACGTGCTGATCCGCATGATGGTTTCCTGGTTTTTGTCGGCGCTTTCCGTTTCCAGCGTTTCCAGGAAAAGCCGCGCGGCATTGAGCGGCTGACGCAGGTCATGGCTTGCTGTGGCGAGGAATTTGGTCTTGCTCAGGTTGGCGTCTTCCGCCTGCTGCTTGGCAATCCGCAGGGCGTCCTCCACTTTCTCACGGACATCAAGTTCCTCGCGGAGCCGGGCGTTGAGGATTTTCAGTTCCCGGGTCCGGAGTTCGACGGTTTTTTCCAGGTTGATGGCGGTCTGGAAAAGGGAAAAACTGTCCCGCTGCTGGTCCATGTCCCGCTCGACCCGTTCCATCAGCGCCTGAACGGTTTTGTTAAGGCGGACATTTTCAAGAACCAGCCGCTTGATTTCCTCATCGGACAGTCGACGTGAGTGTTCAGTCATGGCTGCGCGCCTTTTTACCGATGGCGACACAGGAAAAAGAATTGTTCATATGCAGGGTATTATATTGTTCCCCGAAAGAAGCAAAACCGATCACATTGTGAGCGGCATAAATGCCTGACATCTCATCCAGGATGCCACGCACCTGAAAGTTCATCTTGCGGGCGGCGCAGTCGCAGCCGATCACCAGGGCCGGTGGCCCGATCTCGGCTTCGATGTCCCGGAACAGGCTCTCAAGATTTCGCTGGGGATCATCGGGGCGGGCAATGCTGCAGACCACACCTTTGTCAATGGCGCAGGCAAATTTGATGCTCTGGGTGTCATGGGAAATTCCCATCACCCCGCGGGAGAAATAGGTCCCGCCCACCTTGACCATCACCGGGTGATTGCTGGCCACCAGAAGGTCCAGATCTTTTTCGTCCACGCCACACAATCTGGCATATTCCACCGTGGCGGGAAGACCGTTGATTTCCAGAACCTCCCGGGTGATAGGGTCTGCTTCGGTGATAACGGCCTTGGCGTCGCTGGCCACATAATGGTGGGTATAGGAAACCTGAAAGGGCAGGTCGGTATGAAACAGGGTGACCACGGCGCTGTCGGTCCGGAATTTTCCCTCATGGAAAATCTGCGTCTGTATGAGCTTGAAATTATCAGCCGTGGATCCGCCAATCAGGTTGATTTCACCAAGCTCGCTGCCCAGCGAGGCGGTGACCCGTTCCTCGGCGCCGCTCAGTCCGTCGATCAGCATGAAAGCAAAGCTGTTGGATCCGCCGGCCTTGTCGGTGATTTTGCCCAGCTGTTCCAGCAGACTGCGTCCGAATTCGATGCCGTCCTGCATGCTGAAGTTGCTGATGGCGTCATAGCGTTTGCTGACACAGGTGAAATGTTCCCGGCTGAAGGCGGCGCCGGTGATTGACCCGGTATGATATCCTTCAGGCGTTATTTCGCCGGCTGTGGTGCAGCCGATCAGCGGTATATCGCCAAACTGCCGGTTCAGTTCCTGTTCGAGAATGGCAGTATCATATTCGGGAGAGCAGAAGAAGATTACGGCTTCCGGTTTCTCTTCCCCGGCGCACAGTCCGTCATAGAGTTCACGCACGGCAGTTCGTTCATCCCGCGAGAGGGAAAAAGCCCGTTTAATTTCTGCGTCGATACACTCTGTCATTTTCACTCGTTTGTTCGTTACCTGCTGCCAATTCTATCCGGTTCTTGCCTGATCGCCAGAAAAAAGAGGTCCTTTCACCGGGAAAGGACCTCCAGTCGTTTAAGGTCGTGAGGCCTTGGGAGACAAGTCAGAGAGCAAGGCGAAGATTTACGCCATAATGCAGACTGACTTGGTCTGGGTGTAAAGTTCAAGAACTTCCTTACCCAGTTCGCGTCCGTACCCGGACTGTTTGAAGCCGCCAAATGGCATGGCGACATCAAGAATATTGTGGCAGTTGACCCAGACGGTGCCGGCTTTGATTTTTGGCACAATCTTGACGATGTTTCCGACATCGCGGGTCCAGAGGCTGGCGCCGAGGCCGTAAATGGTGTCATTGGCAAGTTTTACGATTTCACTGACATCTGAATAACGCTGGACACAGACCACCGGGCCGAAGATTTCTTCCTGGACCACTTTCATATCCTGACTGGTTTCCGCCAGAATAGTGGGTTCAACGAAATAGCCGGTATCGCCCCTGCGTTTGCCGCCGGTCACCACGGAAGCGCCTTCCTGGCGTCCGATATCGATGTAGTTCATGACCCGTTCCAGCTGGATTTCGGAAACCAGCGGATTGACCATATTTTCCGGATTGAGACCGGAACCAATGCTCAGGGAGGAAATATTTTCGGTCATGCCCTCAAGGAAAGCGTCATAGAGATTGTCAGGCACATAAAGCCGTGAACCGGCGCAGCAGACCTGACCCTGGTTGAACATGATGGCGCTGGCGGCGCCCGGAATGGCAATCTCCAGATCTGCATCGGGCATGATGATGGCCGGGGACTTGCCGCCCAGTTCCATGGAAACTTTTTTCATGCTGTCAGCCGCTTCGCGGGCGATGATCTTGCCGACCTCGGTAGAGCCGGTAAAGGCGATCTTGTCCACTTCGGGATGGGCGGTAAGCGCGGCGCCGGCCGTATGTCCGTAGCCGGGGACAATGTTGACAACGCCATCGGGGAAACCGGCTTCACAAATCAGTTCACCGAGCCGCAGGGCTGTCAGCGGAGTTTCCTCGGCCGGTTTCAGCACGATGGTATTGCCGCAGGCAAGGGCCGGGGCAAGCTTCCAGGCACACATCAGCAGCGGGAAGTTCCAGGGGATGATCTGGCCGATCACACCCACCGGCTCGCGCAGGGTATAACCGAAAAAGTCCTGATCCGGCGCAATGGGCACACTCAGGGGAAGCACGTCGCCGGTAATCTTGCTGGGCCAGCCGGCCATATAGCGGAAGGTTTCAATGGCAATGCCGATGTCAACAGCCTGGGCGATAGCTTTGTTTTTGCCGTTGTCCAGCGCTTCCAGCTCGGCCAGCTCTTCGGCATTTTCCTCGATCAGGTCGGCAAGGCGGTGCAGCAGCCGTTCCCGGTGGCTGGGGATCATCTTGACCCAGGGACCGTCCTCAAAGGCGCGGCGGGCGGCCATGACGGCCAGACCGATGTCTTCCTTGTCGCCTTCACAGACGTCAGTGATAACCGAGCCTGTCGCGGGGTCGATTGTGGAAAAGGTTTTTCCGGAAACGGAAGATACCCATTTACCGTCGATAAGCATTTTTCGGGTGTTGGATACAAAATTCCTGGCTTTTTCTCCCAGTGCAGCCTTGCTGTCGGTAACCGCGTCCATGTGTCTCTCCATTCCTGTATTTTTGTCGACTTTTGTTTCTGTTTGTACACGCGCTATTTGCCCGCTGGACGGGAGGATTGCCATACAGGCACCGGCGCAGAACATCAGAATGAATTATTCCATGTAAGCCCACAGTGGGAAACTAGACCTTGGGATCACAGAACTAGCAGGGATGGATTATTGAAGATGTCACTAACTTGTTGTAAAATAGGAGGAACTTTTATAGAGAGGATGACAAAATCGAGGCTTAATACTATAGTATCAGACCCGGTGATCTTTTTGATCCCTTTGTCTACTGGTGGAAGGTCGCCTGGAACCGCTATAATTTAACTGTGAGACTGTGGTCTCCGTACATAAGTCCATTGATGGACGGGGTGAAGAAATGCCCAGAGGGAGGTCATTTCTTTTGATCCATCCCATAACGACCAAGGGAAGAGACATATGCTGAAAAAAAAATCCGACACCATACGAAATTCCGCCTTTAAAGCGGCTCTTGTTGCTTCAACGGCGCTGGCCGCTCTGGCCACTTCCGGCGCATACGCCCAGGAAGAAGAAAAAGAAAAACGCGGTTCCATCTTTATGGATGAAATCGTCATTACCGCCCAGAAACGCGAACAGTCCGCACAGGATGTGGGTATTGCCATCACCGCCCTTTCCGGTTCCCAGCTGAAAGCGCTTGGTTATACCAACGCCCAGGAAGTGACTTCCCTGGCCCCCGGGGTTGCCACCCTGCAGCCGAACGGTGAAGCCAACTATGCGATTGGTATTCGCGGTGTAGCCAACAATGATTTTACCACCAACGTGGAAAGCCCGGTGGCTGTCTATGTGGACGAGGTTTATATCAGCCAGATGTCCGGCGCCGGCTTCCTGTTGTTTGACGTTGACCGTGTAGAGCTTCTGCGCGGCCCGCAGGGCACTCTGTTCGGCCGTAACGCCACCGGTGGTCTGGTTCATTACATTACCGTTAAACCTGATCTGGAAGAATTCAACGGTTACGGCAGCGTTTCCTATGGCAGCTTCGAACGGATGAAATTCCAGGGCGCCGTTGGCATTCCGGTGACCGATAAATTTGCCCTGCGGGCCTCTTTCGCTACCCATCAGGGTGACGGTTATGTGACCAACCGCCTGAAGCCTGATTCAAAACTGAATAACGCCAATGAAACAGCCGGCCGTCTGCAGGCGCTGTTCCAGCCGACAGACGAACTGGAGATCCTGCTCAATGCCCGTTTCGGCAAGCAGGACATCCGTACCGGTTTCTTTGAGTTTGAATCGGCTATTTTCCCGACTAGTGAAGCTACGCCGGGCGTGCCGAATCCGGATCTTGGCGGTTATGTGGATACGGACGGTGATAATTTTGCCGGTGATTACGATCGTCAGGGCCACAATATCCTGGATACCGAAGGTTATTCCGCGACCATCAAATGGGACCAGGATTGGGGATCATTGACCAGTATTACCGACTTCCAGACTGTGAAGCGTGACTATATCGAGGATTCCGATGCTTCACCGGCCAACTATTTCAACTTCTTCCTGACCACCGACGCGGAACAGTTCTCCCAGGAGCTGCGCCTCAACGGTGAGAGTGGTGACCTGAAATGGGTGACCGGATTCTATTATATGGACCTGAAGGTTGACGATTCCAACGGGGGAATTACGCCGGGCCTCTGGGAGGCACTGGCGGGCGATGTTCCGTTCAACGGCGTCTACAATCCCTATCAAACTGATACGGAAACCTGGTCCCTGTTCGCCCAGTTGGACTACCAGATTACAGACCAGTTGGCGTTAATTGGTGGCTTCCGCTGGATCGAAGAAGATAAATCTCATTATTACAACAATCTATATATGTTTTACCCGGATACGGCCAGCAGTGGCCTGGACCCTAATGCAGAGGTGATTACCCCGGGGTTGCCAAATGTTCCCTTTGAGCATAGCCGCAGCGACAGCAACTGGTCGGCCCGGGCGCAGGTAAACTACACACCAAGTGAAGATTTGCTGGTTTATGCAAGCTGGAACCGGGGCGTGAAATCCGGCGGCTATAACTCACCGCTGCTACCCAGTGAATTCGCGGTTGAAGAATTCTTTATGACTTACGATCCGGAAAAACTGGATGCCTTCGAACTCGGCTTCAAATGGGACGGCATGGACGGGCGCCTGCGCGTCAATGCAGCCGCCTATTATTATGACTACAACAACTACCAGGCCTTCTCCATTATCGGGCTGGATACCTCTACCCTGAATGCGCAAGCTGAAAACAAGGGTTTCGAGTTGGAAATCCAGGCCAATCCGGTTGACGGCCTCGACCTGAACTTTGGCATCGCCTATACCGATGTGAAAGTGACGGATGTACCCGGCCTTACGCTTGATGTGGACATCGATGGAGATGGTGTTACAGACATTCCGGCAATCTTCCCGGCAGACACAGAGTTGTCACCGGTGCAAACACCGAAATGGAACCTGAACGGTTTGATCCGGTATGAATTTGACGCCGGCGAAGGTCGCTTGGCTGTGCAGGCGGATGGTCAGTATCGTGATAAACATTACTTTGCCCTGACCAATGCCCCGGCGTCCACCGAGGACAGCTACTTTGTTGCCAATGCGTCCGTGACTTACTATTCACCGGATGAAAACTGGAGTGTCCGGGCATTTGTGAAGAACTTCACCGACAAGAATTATGTGGTGCAGACCTTTGACCTGTCCGGCAGTCCCAGCAACGGCGGTTTGTTCGGTCTGATCGAGAAATATTACGGCATGCCGCGCACCTGGGGTGTCAACCTGACTTATAATTTCTGATCTCACGGAAATTGTTATGAGCGAAAGCGCGGCCTTCGGGTCGCGCTTTTTACTTGTCTGCTGTATAAAGAGCGAACACAATAAAACAGGCGACAATATAGTCGGGCAAAGAGGCACATGCGCAAATTAACACTCACACATCCCGATTTTCAGGATCTGACCGACCAGAAGGCGGCCAAGGTGCTGGAGATTCTGGAGGCCACCCAATTTCTTCTGATTGAAGAAGGTTATGCCGGACTGTCAATGCGCAAGGTCGCGGCCCGCTGCAACATGACCGTCGGCAATCTGACCTATTATTTCAGCACCAAGCAGGATCTGGTGCATGTCCTTCTGGATGTCGCTCTGGAAGGCTATAACGATCATATCCGCGAGATTATGTCCGATAGCTCCCTGTCCGGAGAAGAACAGCTTGCGAGGGCCTTTGAGTATCTGATGCAGGATCTGATGACCCGGGAAACCACCCGATTCTTTCCGGAGCTCTGGGCCATGTCGAATCATGATCCGGTGGTCAACCGGGAGGTTCAGGACCTCTATATCCGCGAACAGGAAATCATTGAGGGGCTGGTAAAGAAAGTCCGGCCCGACCTTGCAACGGAAGACCTTAAAAAGCTGTCGCTCTATATTTCCGCGGCGATAGAGGGGCATACCATTTTTATCGGCCATGACAAGAGCTGGAATGACAAAAGCCGCGAGATCATAGATCTGGCTGTGAATAATTTTCTGGACATGGTCCGTAATTACGGACGTGACCGGGCATGAGAATAATCACGGAGGGTCAGCTTTTGACTCTTTAGTATTATTGACTCTTTTTGATCATTTTGCTATTTAGGACGAGTGTACTAATTTATTTATGATAAATACGCGGGAGTTGGAAATGAAGAGGAAAGCCCTGATTGGTGCCCTGTGTGCAGTTGCCATGTGGCCGGCTGCGGGTCATGCAGAACTTGAAATCGAGGAGATTCCCAATGTGGCGACCCTCCCGGCCGATTATCCGACAGACTGGATTTTTGTGGCGGACGGCAACTTCAATGCGATGATTGACGGCAAGGTGATCCTGATGGACATCGCCTCCGAAAACAGAAATTACAAAGGATCCTTCGGGGCGGCCATGTTCGGCGCCTTCCTGCAGTCGAAAGACGGCAAGGAGCTTTATGTGGGCGAGACCTTCTACAGTCGCGGCACTTACGGGGAGAAGACCGATGTCCTGGTCATCCTTGACAAGGAAAATCTGGCGCCCGTTGATGAAATTATCCTTCCCGGCGCCAAGCGCGGCCAGTTCATGCCCCAGAAAGGCGCCATGCAGCAGACCAATGACGGCAAATTCGTTCTGGTTTTCAATTTTACCCCTGCCGCATCGGTTTCCGTGATCGATATTGCCGCCCGCAAGATTGTCAATGAAATCCCGACCCCGGGATGCAGCATGATTTATCCGACAGGCAAGCGCGGTTTCGCCACTATGTGCGGTAACGGCACCATGCTCAGCCTGGTGCTGGACGACGACGGCAAGGTTGCTGAAAAGTCGACCACCGAAAGCTTTAACAACATTGACGACAATGCGATGTTCATGAAAATGGGCATGATTGACGGCGTCGCCTACTTCCCGACGTTCCTCGGCGATGTGGTTCCAGTCGACCTGAGCGGCAAGGCAGCTAAAAACCTTCCGGCCTGGTCCCTGATTCCTGAAGAGGACAAGGCCAAAAACTGGCGTCCGGGCGGCTGGTATCTGGTTGCCGATGACAAAAACGGCCACCTTTATGTCCTGGTTCATGAGGACGGGGTTGAAGGCAGCCACAAGAATGGCGGTTCCGAAGTCTGGGTCTATGATGTGAAGAAAAAGAAACGGGTGCAGCGGATCAAGCTGGATACCTGGGGTATTTCCATCGAGGTGACCAACACCAAAAAACCCATGCTGGCGGTGGTCAATGCGGAATTCAAACTCGATGTATATGACGCAGCTTCCGGCAAGTTCATTCGCAATATCAGCGTCAATGACGCCGGTACGCCCTTTATCATGTACGCGGTTGAGGAAAACCAGTAATGCTGGACCCGGTCGTTACCATCACCGGAAGTCTGTTTGCCGGGCTGTTGCTGATTGTGTCAGCCCTGCACAAGATCCGTCACCTGGATGATTTCCGCCGGGCTGTCGAGGGATATGAAGTCCTGCCCCGCCCGCTGGTGATTGTGCCGGTTCTGACATTGCCTCTGGTGGAAGCTGTTGCCGGTATCGGCCTGCTGGTGCCTGTGACCTCGGCGTATGCCGGGATGCTGGCGGCCGGGGTTTTCCTGGCCTATGGCCTGCTGATTTCCGTATCCCTCTATCGGGGCAAGCAGGAAATCGATTGTGGCTGCCATTTCGGGCAGCGGGAAAGCCGTCTCAGTCTGTGGATGGTGCCGCGGAATATCGCTTTGGCCCTTGTGGCGCTGCTGCCGGTTATGCCGACCACAGCTCGGGGTTTCTATCTGGCTGATTTTATCAATATTGCCGGCGGAGTACTGTTTCTCGGACTAATGTATATGTGCCTGGAGGAACTTCTGTCCAACAGGTCGCATTATGTAAACTATATTTTGAAGAAGGAGCAGCTGCATGGTTGAAGCTCTGGTGATCTCCCAGGTTTTCCTGTGGATTGCAGTGATCGGACTCGGGGTGCTTTGTTTCGCCCTGACCCGCCAGATCGGGGTATTATACGAACGTATCGCCCCGGCCGGCGCCCTGTCCATGAACGAGGTGCTGAAGCCGGGCGAAGATGCTCCGGCCATGTCTCTGCCGACCCTGACCGGGACCCTGCAGGAAATCGGTGGTATACGGGACGGCAAGCGCAGCCAGCTGCTGTTTTTCCTGTCGCCTGACTGTCCAGTCTGTAAAAGTCTGCTGCCGGCCGTCAAGTCCATTCGCAAGGCGGAAAGAGACTGGCTCGATATTGTTCTGGCCAGCGACGGCAGCGACCAGGCCCATAAGGAATATGTCAAGGCCCAGGGGCTTGAGGATTTCCCCTATGTAAATTCTGAAATTCTCGGGCGCCAGTTCGGCATTGCCAAGCTGCCCTATAGTGTGCTGATTGATGAAAACGGCAAGATCGCCTCTATGGGACTGGTCAACAGCCGTGAGCATCTGGACAGCCTGTTTGTGGCCAAGCAAAAAGGTGTGCATTCCATACAGGATTATCTCAACAAACGTGAACCGGCCTAAAGGGATTTGGAGAGAAACGATGAGTATCTTAGATAAACTGACTGAAAAAATGGCCCGTAAAGTGGCCCAGAAAAGTTCCCGTCGCGGTTTTCTGGCCGGTTTCGGCACGGCTCTTGTCGGCGCGACCGCCTTTCCGGTTCTGCCGGTGGCCCGGGCCTCGACAGGATCCGGCGGTGGCTATCCCGGCGTGGCACCGCAGAGCACCGGTAATCCGGAAGACCCGGGTGATCCGACAAGCTGCGATTACTGGCGGTATTGCGCCATTGACGGTTTTCTCTGCAGCTGCTGCGGCGGCAGCCAGAGCGCCTGTCCTCCCGGTACTGAAATGAGCCCCATTACCTGGATCGGCACCTGCCAGAATCCGGCTGACGGCAAGAATTATATCATTTCCTACAACGACTGCTGCGGTAAAACCAGCTGCGGGCGCTGTATGTGCAACCGCAACGAAGGCGACCGGCCGATGGTTCGTCCCCAGGCCAACAACGACACCAACTGGTGTCTGGGCACGTCCAGCAACATTTACACCTGTTCCACTGCCGTGATTATCGGTCTGGCGCTGGAGCAGTAACATGCGGAAGATTTTTGCAGCCGTTTTTTGCCTCGGCCTGGGGGTGGCAACCCTGGCGTCTGCGGCCCCGGCCAAGACCGGCGAGCAGCTCTATAAACGGTGTTCCGCCTGTCATCTGGACACCGGCGAGGGTGTGCCGGGATCCTATCCCGCCATTGCCGGACGGCTGAAGCCGCTGGCGGTCAGTGAGGCGGGCCGGGAATATCTGGTGCTTGTGCTCAAGGCCGGCCTGATGGGGCCTCTCACCGTGGACGGGGTCTCCTACAGCAGTATGATGCCGGCCCAGGCGGCGGCCCTGAAAGAGGGCGGGATTGCCAAGGTGCTTAACTATGTAATGGAAGACCTGAACGGTTTTGCCGGTGATGAGAACTGGACCCCCTTCACCGAAGAGGAAGTGAAAACCATCCTCGGGAAAAACCCGAAAGTCCGTGCCCGCGACGTTTTGCAGAAACGGGCGGACGTCTTCGGGTCCGAATAGGAGAATAAGTGTGACCGGCAGAATCCTTCAAAAGCTTGTGTTGACAGTTTGTCTGTCCGGCCTTTTCGGGCTGACAGCTGTGTCTTCAGGTCATGCCGGGAATCTGCCGCCGAAAGTCAACTGGATGCTGAACTGCCAGGGCTGTCATAAACCTGATGCCAGCGGTGTGGACGGGGAAGTTCCGTCCATGAATGGCTATGTATCCAAATTCCTGACTGTCGACGGCGGGCGGGAATATCTCTCCCGGGTGCCGGGAGTTGCCTTTTCCCCGCTTTCGGATCAGCAGACGGCGGAACTTTTGAACTGGATGCTGGCGACCTATGATCCGGAAAACCTTCCCCGGGACTTCAAACCCTACAAGGAGGAGGAAGTCCATCGGCTGCGCCAGGATCCTTTGATGACTGATGCTGCTCCTGCTGCCCGACAGCACCTGATGGATAAACTTGCAGCGCAGTAATTGGTTCTGGTTTAAATGTCTGCATTGTTGATTTTTGTCCGCTTTCGCCGGTTACGGCGAGGGTTATTTTTTATTAATCAGGCTATTTTACTTGTCCGGTTGAAAAAACCAGGCCTCACACATATAATCGGCTTTCTAAAACAAATAAAAACCAATTAATCTACGGTATCAAAAAAGGGAATGTCATATGTCCAGATCAGTTCTGTGGGGGCTGAGGAAAGCCGCTCTTACTATCCTTTTCAGTATTTTCTATATGCCGGCAGTGTCTTGGTCGGCGGACAGTGACAAAGTTCAAATACCGGACAGTTTTCGGAACTATACAGCTTCGTCTGAATTGTCAGTAAACTATGACGATCTGACGTCAGTTCTGAAAAGGACGGTACTTGTGACCGGTCGGTCGACCCGCGAGAAAGCCGAACGGTCCACCGCCTCTACGGGCACCCGGATGAAGGCCCAGAAGAAGGTCCTTACGGCACTTGAAGGTAACCGTTTTTTCTATGAAATTTTCAAGGAAGAAGAAAACCGAATTTGGCTGACGAAGATCAGGAAAAGCCTCGAGACCCTGCCGTCTGAGGCGCCCCTAGATCTTTTCAATCGTCGCGAACAGCTGGCCTACTGGCTCAACCTTTATCAGGTGGCATTGCTGGAACAACTGACGGCGGATCCGGACAGGAAACTGAAAGACAAGGTTGTCGGCCGGAAAGCAGTGTTCAATAAAAAGATTCTCGATGTAGCCGGGGTGCCATTGTCGCTGAACGATATTCAATACAAGATTCTGGCGGTGAACTATGCGGACCAACCGCTGGTGATTTACGGTCTGCATCAGGGATATATTGGCAGCCCGAATATTCGCAAGGCGGCCTATACGGGAAAATATGTTTATGAGGACCTTGAAAAAAATGCCCGGGAGTTTATCAACAGCAATCGAGGAACATATAGCACTGATGTCAAGAAATTCAGGGTGTCGAGTTTTTACAAGCGTAACAAAGTGTTTTTCCCCGACTTTGAACAGGATCTGAAGCGCCACCTTTATCAGTTTATCAGTCCGTCCTATGAACACAAACTTGACAGGGCGGGAAAGATTGAGGCTGATATTGACGACTGGACCATCGTCAGCCTGACCGGTAACAGCCGGGCGTATGCGGGATCTGTTGCGACAAGCCGGGCGGCCATGCTGGATGCGGTTGTATCGGGCGGCCCCGGTTCCGGAATTACCAGTGAGAGCGGCCTGGGAGGTAGCCATCTGGCTGACGGTATGGCGATGAATAACAATATGGAAAGTAGCCTGCGGGCCTACGGCCGTTTTGATCCGGCCGAATTTGAAATCCTGATGCAGCTTAATAAGAAACGGATGGAAAGTACCGGGTCAGTGACCGTCGAGGAAGTGGACAAGAGCGAGCTCTCAAAAAGTAAGGAAAAGGAGGGCGATAAATAATAATTGCCCTGCAAAATTATTCCTCTTTGTCCGGGTGCATGGGGGAACATGCCAACTTTTATACTATGCTAGATCAGGGGCGCTTTGCAGTGTTGTCTGATTCAGCAGTTTCTTGTGGCAATAACGTGAGGGTCGTGTCTTGTCCCATAGTTATGACTATCCCCATCCGGCGGTGACGGTGGATATCATTTTGTTTTCTTTTCGCAATGACACTCCCCATGTGCTGCTGGTTCGCCGGGCACAGGATCCGTTCAAGGAAAAATGGGCCCTGCCGGGCGGTTTTGTCGATATCGACGAGGATCTGGAGCAGGCCGCGATGCGGGAGCTGGAGGAAGAAACCGGTCTCACTGGTATTCCCCTGCAGCAGCTTCACACCTTCGGCGCAGTAAACCGGGATCCGCGGGAGCGGGTGATTTCTGTGGCCTATATGGCGGTGGCTCCGGCTGAAACGCCCGAAATTTGCGCCGGTTCAGATGCAGCCGAGGCGGGCTGGTTTCCTCTAACCGAACTTCCGGACCTCGCTTTTGATCATGCAGAGATTATCGCTCTTGCCAAAGACCGCCTGCAGGCCAGGTCTGTTGCCCGTTAACGATCGATCTTTGTGCTCAGGACCAGTGAGGTGGTGGTTTTTTCCACGCCGTCGATGGCATTGATGTCGTCCAGGGTTTCGTCGATTTCGGTCATGGTCGGGGCCTTGATGACAGCAATCATGTCATAAGAGCCGCTGACCACATGCAGGCTGCGAATGGCGGCCATCTTTTTCATCTGGACGATGGCGTTTGCCGCTTGGCGCTGGTTCACACAGATCATCACATGGGCGGCAATCTGCTGCTGGCGGTATTCTTCGTGAAATTTGATGGTAAACCCGGAAATAATCTTCTTTTCCACCAGCCGGTTGATCCGGTCCTGCACGGTGGAGCGGGAGAGTTTGAGCTTGCGCGCCAGTGATGCCGTCGGTTCCCGACTGTCGAGGCGCAGCAGTTCCAGCAGTTTTTCATCTGTCTTGTCCATACCATCACTTTAACGGATTAATCGTTAAAATGTCCAGAATGTTCTGCAGATCAGCGAGTTTTCCATAGGGCTCTCCTGTCCCCCGGTATGGGGACAGACAGGCAGACATGTGCTATGATATGTTCGCTTCATACTGGAATCATAATCTGTACAATTCAGGGAAAATACTTATGGCAAAAGCTTTTGCATCCTCGGCCGATCTTGGCGAAAAAGTCGAAAAACTTGAAATTCTGGCGGACGGCGTGTATGCGCTGACGGCTGAAGGCGATCCCAATGTGGGCGCCATCGAAGGCGAAGATTTCATTGTCGCTTTTGAGGCCCGGGCGACCCCGGTGGCGGCGCAAGCCTGGCTCAAGCAATTACGGGAACATACCGACAAGCCGATTAAATATCTGGTGCTCTCCCATTACCATGCGGTTCGCGTCCTTGGCGCGGCGGCCTTTGAGGCGGAAAGCATCATTGCCCATGAGAAAACAAAATTCCTCATTGATGAACGCGGCAAGCAGGACTGGGACAGCGAATACGGCCGGATGCCGCGCCTGTTCAAGGACCCGGACAGCATTCCCGGTCTCACTCACCCGGACATTACCTTCAATGACCGTCTGGAAATCGACTTGGGCGGCGACCGCGGTCAGCTGGTGCTGGAATATTGCGGACGCGGTCATACGGCCGGTGACATTGTCGCCTGGCTGCCGAAACATAAAATCCTGTTTGCCGGCGACCTGATCGAGGCAGAAGCCGCCCTTTATACCGGTGATGCCTTCCATATGGACTGGGCCAGCGGCACCCTGGATAAAATCAAGTCTTACGGCGCCGAAGCCATCATGGGCGGTCGCGGCACCATTCCAAAAGGACGCGAAGCCTGTGACGCCGCGGTGGAACAGACCCGCGAGTTCCTGAACACCATGATCGCCAAGGTCGGCGAAGTGCACAAGCGCGGCGGCAGCCTGAAAGAAGCGTTCCTCGCCACCCATGAGGCACTGGCCCCCAAATTCGGCCACTGGCCTATTTTTGAACACTGCCTGCCCTTTGATGTACAGCGCCTGTGGGACGAGTTCGACGGCATCGACTGGCCGCGCATCTGGACGGCCGAGCGTGACCTGGAAGTCTGGGACCAGCTGCAGGACTAGTTAAGGTAAAAAACAAGGGAGACTTTTATGACTGCGAAGATTCAGCCTGTTTCGCAGGCGGGGATACCTGTCCGCAAACAATATACCTACAAGCGTCCCGCCGTCCTTGATCAGGGCGGCCGGGAAGAGCTGGAAGTTCTGATTGTCGGCGGCGGGCCCATCGGACTGACAGCCGGGCTGGATCTGGCCCGCAGGGGCTATCATGTGGTCATCCTCAACCAGATGGATATTCTGGCCGACGGATCAAAGGCGATCTGTTTCGCCAAGCAGGTGCTGGATGTGTACGACCGTCTGGGTGTGTCCAAACCGATCATGGACAAGAGCGTGATCTGGAACGTGGGCAAGGTCTTCTGGGGCGATCGCCCCGACCCCATCTATGAGTTCGATATGCTGCCGGTGAAAAACCAGAAAAACCCCGGCTTCATCAACCTGCAGCAATATTATCTGGAAGAATATCTGATCGACGAGCTGGAAAGCCTGGATAATGTGGAACTCCGCTGGAAGAATAAACTGACCACGTTGCAGCAGGATGAGGAGAAAGTCACCGCCACGGTGGAAACGCCGGACGGAGACTATGAGGTGGACTGCAAATATCTGATCGCCTGCGATGGTAACAAGTCGCCGGTACGCACCATGCTCGGCCTGGATTTCGAAGGCCGGGTGTTTGAGGATAATTTCCTGATTGCCGATATCAAGTTTCCGATGGAGCGCCCGTCCGAACGCTGGTTCTGGTTCGAGCCTGCCTTTAAAGGGCAAAGCGCCCTGCTGCACAAGCAGCCGGACGATGTCTGGCGGCTGGACTTCCAGGTCGGCTGGGATGTGGACAAGGCCGAAACCATCAGGGAAGAAAACGTCAAACCCTTTATTCACGGTATGCTCGGCGACGATGTGGAGTTTGAATGGGAATGGCGCAGTATCTATACTTTCCAGTGCCGCCGCATGGAGCGGTTTCTGCATAACCGGGTGATCTTTGCCGGTGATGCCGCCCATCTGGTGTCCCCCTTCGGGGCCCGGGGCGCCAACAGCGGTGTCGCGGATGTCAACAACCTGGTCTGGAAACTGGATATGGTGCTGAAGGGTGAGGCACCGGCTTCACTGCTGGAGAGCTATAACTATGAAGAGGTGATCACGGCGGACGAGAATATTCTCAACTCCACCCGTTCCACCGATTTTATTACCCCCAAATCCGCGGTCAGCCAGTGTTTCCGCAATGCGGTGCTGAGTCTCGCGGAAAAATTCGCTTTTGCCCGGCCGCTGGTGAATAGTGGTCGCCTGTCCACACCGGTCAGTTTCCCGGATAGTCCGCTGAACACGGCGGACGTGGATGACTGGGCTGGTGGTATCGCCCCCGGATGTCCGGTGCTGGATGCGCCTGTAAATAATGGGGCGGACTGGCTGCAGATCCAGCTGGGCAATGAATTTCTCGGTCTGTATTTTGCCGGACAAGAAGGCTGTAGTGATGACGTCAGGCAGTCACTTCCCGTGAAGACCCTTGTGGTCGGACCGGAGGCCGCATCTGGTGTGGACCTGATCGACGATACCGGTCTGGTCCGGGAAAGATATGATGCCGCCCCGGGCACTTTCTACCTGATCCGCCCGGACCAGTATGTGGCCGCTCGCTGGAAGCAGGCTGATCCCGCAAAAATCAAAGCCGCCCTTGATCGGGCCACAGGCAAGGAGTAATCGTCATGTCCCTCAAGATGGATGCCAATATCAAAGACCCTGACGGTTTTTACCAGTCCCTGATCAAGGCCCACGAAGGTCTCAGCGACGAGGAAAGCCAGGCCATGAATGCGCGGTTGATCATTATCCTCGCCAATCAGGTCGGGGATCCCGAAACCCTGCAGCAGGCTCTTGAACTGGCCAGAACTATGGAAGCGCCGGCGGCCGGCTGACCTTACTCCCAGTGGACGGGAACTTCCCGCCCGTCCCTGGCCATCCGGCGGCACTGCAGCATGCCGAACTCGCAGGCAAAAGCCGCCGGGTGATCGATATCCCACAGGGCAAAATCCGCCCGTGATCCCACATTCAGAATACCGCGATCGGTCAGGCCCAGGGCCCGGGCTGCGTTGACCGTAACGCCCCTGAGGCATTCTTCCGGGGTCAGCCCGAAAAGGACGGCTGCCATATTCATCATCAGCGGCAGGGACAGTGTTGGCGATGTGCCCGGATTATGGTCGGTGGCAATGGCCATCGGCACATGATGTTTCCTGAACAGGTCTATGGGTGGTTTTTTGGTTTCACGAAGGAAGTAGAATGCGCCGGGCAGCAAGACAGCGGTCATGTCACTTTCCGCCATTGCCTTGACAGCCGCTTCGTCGACATATTCCAGATGGTCGGCCGACAGGGCGTTGAGGCCGGCGGCAAGAGCGGTGCCGCCGCAATGGGAGAGTTGCTCCGCATGTAGTTTCAGGGCAAACCCCAGGTCCTGTGCACGCTGGAAAATCTGTCTGATTTCCCCGGTAGTAAATCCAATGTTTTCGCAGAAACCGTCCACGGCATGGGCCAGTTTTTCCCGGGCGATGGCCGGCAACATTTGCTCGCAGATCAGGTCAATATATCCCTGCCGGTTATCGGCATATTCCGGCGGCAGGGCGTGGGCGCCCAGAAAAGTGGCGCGGATATCATGGGGGAAATTTTCATCCAGCTTCCGGATCACCCGCAGCATTTTCAGCTCATTTTCCAGATCCAGGCCGTAACCGGACTTGATTTCAAGAGTGGTCATGCCGCCCGTGGCAAGTTTACCAAGCCGTGCCGCGGCGCTGTCATAAAGCTGTTGTTCGCTGGCGTCCCGGGTGGCCCGGACCGTGGACAGGATGCCGCCGCCGGCGGCGGCGATTTCGGCATAGCTCATGCCCTGCTGGCGTTTTTCAAATTCGTCAATCCGGCTGCCGCTGTACACAAGATGGGTGTGACAGTCAATGAAACCGGGGGTGAGGAAATATCCTTCCGCGTCCCGTCGCGGTATGCCGGCTGCATCTTCCAGATCGGCCCGGCGGCCGACCCAGGTTATTTTTCCCTCTCTGACAGCAATGGCGCCATCCGCAATCAGGCCGTAGGGGGTCGGCTGTGCCGGGTCCAGGGTTACCAGGGTGCAGTTTTCCCAAATTTCATCCCACATGATATGTTCCACTGGTTTATGGTTGACTTTCCCATTGTAACACATAGACTTAACTTGTCTATACAGGTTATAAGAAATGAGCACTCTTTCTAAGTTTTTGATCAGAAAGGCCTATATTGAGGGCCGGTGGCAGGAAAACCTTCTGATGGAGGTCGACTTGGCGGGCATGATTCTGCGCCTTGAGCCCTATGACGGCCAAAATGAGGGAGAGGAAAAAGCAGAAGTGGTGACGGGTTATGTGTTGCCCTCCATAGCCAATGCCCATTCCCACGCCTTTCAGCGGGCCATGGCCGGCCGGGCGGAATATGGATCGGGCGGGGAGGACAGCTTCTGGACCTGGCGTGAGGTCATGTACCGCTGTGCGGCACAGATGACCCCGAATACTCTTTATCACATAGCCCGGCAGCTTTATCTGGAGATGATCAGGGGCGGATACGGGGCGGTCTGCGAATTTCATTACCTGCATCACCGGCCGGATGGCCACTCTTACGAAGACTCGGCGGAAATGTCGCTGGCGCTGATCCGCGCGGCCCGGGATGTGGGCATTGCCCTTTGTCATCTGCCGGTACTTTATATGACCGGCGGCTTTGACCGGCGGGCGCTTAGTGGCGGGCAGACCCGCTTCGGGCACAGTCCGGAAAGTTACCGTGCGCTCTGGCAATCCCTGGAACGGGAACGTGGGCCGGATGTAACGCTTGGTCTTGCTTTCCACAGTCTCAGGGCTGTGCCGGTCGAGGTGATCCGGGAGTTTGAAGATTTTGCTCCTGACGTTCCCCGTCATATTCATATTGCAGAGCAAGTCAAGGAAGTTGAAGACAGCCTTGTCCATTCCGGCCAGAGACCCGTGAGCTATCTGATGGATCACGTGGATATCGATGATAAATGGTGCCTGGTTCATGCGACACATCTGGATAATGACGAGGTAACGCGACTTGCCGCCAGCGGGGCGGTTGCGGGATTGTGCCCGACCACGGAGGCCAATCTTGGCGACGGGCTGTTTCCGATGGAGAACTATCTGGATGCCGGCGGCAGGATTGCCATTGGCTCTGACAGTCATGTGTCCCGCGAGGTGCGGGAAGAGCTGCGCTGGCTGGAATATGGCCAGCGGCTGGATAGTGGCCGTCGCACCGTTGCTGCGAGTAGTGAAACACTTCATTGCGGTAACCGCCTTTACAATGACTGCCTTGAGGGCGGGGCATCGGTCAGCGGATTCAGGACCGGGAAACTTGCGCCGGGATACCGGGCCGACCTTGTGGTGCTGAAGGAAGACAGCCTGTTGCTTGCCGGTCTGCCGGACGAACAGCTTGTTGACGCTTATATTTTCAACGGCAACGAGCGTGTCATTGATCATCTGATGGTCGGCGGCAAATGGGTACTGAAGGACGGTCGACATAGCCGGGAAGATGAAATAAATACTGACTTCCGGGAAACAATGGAAAGCCTTCTGGCGGAACAGGGGGCGCATGCATAAAATGGCAGATGACATGGGACCGCTTTACCAGAAAATAAAGAATCACATCCTGGAGCGGATTACCAAAGGCGACTGGCCGGCTGGCAGCCGGGTGCCGTCGGAAAATGAGCTGGTGAAGCTGTTCAGGGTATCGCGCATGACCACCAACCGGGCTCTTCGCGAACTGACCGACGAGAGCGTGCTGGTGCGGGTTGCCGGGGTCGGCACCTTTGTGGCCGAAGTCAAGGCCCGCAGCCATCCGCTGGAAATCCACAATATTGCCGACGAAATCCGCGGACGCGGCCATGATTACAGCGCCCGGGTCCTGATTCTTGAAGAAGTGCGGGCCGGCGCCGAAACCGCAGGCTGGATGGATATCAAAAAGGGGGCCTCGGTTTTCCATTCCCGCATCATTCATCTGGAACAGGGCCGGCCGATCCAGCTCGAGGACCGGTTCGTCAATCCGGACGTGGTGCCCGGCTATATGGCCCAGGATTTCAGCCGCATGACACCCTATGAATATCTGATGTCTGTGGCGCCGCTGCTGAAGGCGGAACATGTGGTCAGGGCCGTCATGCCGGACGAGGCCGTGCACAAACATCTGGCCATGGCAGCAAATGAACCCTGCCTTTTGGTAGAACGGCGGACCTGGTCCAATGACCGGGTGGTCACCATTGCCCGGCTGTGGCATCCGGGCACGAGGTATGAATTATCGGGTAAATTCCGGCCTTAGGTAAAGTATGTGTTTTGGTAGGCAAGCCCGGTGGGGATATTTAACAAATCAACTTGTATAGACAGGTATAGAAAAATGAACACAAAAAATGTGAGAACTGTAAAGGCCCCGACGGGGACAACCCTGAATACCAAAAGCTGGGCCACGGAAGCGCCCCTGCGTATGTTGATGAACAACCTTGATCCCGATGTGGCGGAACATCCCGAGGAACTGGTGGTGTATGGCGGCATCGGCAAGGCGGCCCGCAACTGGGATTGTTTCGACGGCATCGTCAAAAGCCTGAAGGAACTTGAAGGAGATGAAACCCTGCTGGTGCAGTCGGGCAAGCCGGTCGGCATTTTCCGCACCCATGAGGGCGCACCCCGGGTGCTGATCGCAAACTCAAACCTGGTGCCGCACTGGGCGACCTGGGATCATTTCAACGAACTGGATAAAAAGGGCCTGATGATGTACGGCCAGATGACCGCCGGCAGCTGGATCTATATTGGCAGCCAGGGCATTGTCCAGGGCACCTATGAAACCTTTGTGGAAATGGGCCGGCAGTCTTACGCCGGCGATCTTGCTGGTAAATGGATACTGACAGCGGGTCTTGGCGGCATGGGCGGGGCCCAGCCGATGGCGGCAACCATGGCCGGGGCCAGCATGCTGGCCATAGAATGTCAGTCGGACCGCATCGATTTTCGCCTGCGTACCGGCTATCTGGACGAGCGGGCCGAAACCCTGGACGAGGCCATGGAGAAAATCAACCGGGCCTGTGCCGAAGGTCGCGCCCTGTCCGTCGGTCTTCTCGGCAATGCGGCGGATATCATCCCGGAAATGGTCCGGCGCGGGATCAAGCCCGATGCGGTGACCGACCAGACCTCGGCCCATGATCCGGTCAACGGTTATCTGCCGCTGGGCTGGACGGTGGAGCAGTGGGAGCGCATGCGCCTGAGCGATCCCAAAACCACGGAAAAAGAAGCCCGCAAGTCCATGGCGATTCATGTGGAGGCCATGCTGGCTTTTCATGAGATGGGTATCCCCACTTTTGATTACGGCAATAACATCCGCCAGATGGCTTTTGACGAGGGGGTGAAAAACGCCTTTGCCTTCCCGGGTTTTGTCCCGGCCTATGTGCGGCCCCTGTTCTGCAAGGGCATTGGTCCGTTCCGCTGGGCGGCCTTAAGCGGAGATCCGGAGGATATCTACAAGACGGACCAGAAGGTCAAGGAACTGATCCCCGACAATCCGCAACTGCATAACTGGCTGGATATGGCGCGGGAGCGCATTCAGTTCCAGGGCCTGCCGGCGCGGATCTGCTGGGTCGGACTTGGTGACCGGCACCGGCTCGGTCTGGCCTTTAACGAAATGGTGAAAAACGGCGAACTGTCGGCGCCGGTGGTGATCGGACGGGATCATCTGGACTCAGGATCGGTGGCCAGCCCCAACCGGGAAACGGAAGCCATGAAGGACGGCTCCGACGCGGTTTCCGACTGGCCGTTGCTCAATGCCCTTCTGAACACGGCGAGCGGGGCGACATGGGTCAGCCTGCACCACGGCGGCGGGGTCGGCATGGGCTTTTCCCAGCACTCCGGCGTAGTGGTGCTGTGTGACGGCACGGATGAAGCGGCGGAAAAAGTCGGCCGGGTATTGTGGAATGACCCGGCGACCGGTGTGATGCGCCATGCGGATGCGGGTTATGACATCGCCATCGACTGCGCCCGCGAAAAGGGGCTGAACCTGCCGATGATTACGGGTGCCAGCGAGACAAACGGGGGAAAATGAGGCCATGACGTCAAATTTTGTTCTCCATCCCGGCAAACTGACATTTGCGGATTTGCGGCGGATCTGTGCCGGTTACTGCACCATCGAGCTTGCCGACGGTGCCTGGCAGCAAATTGAACGGTCCCGGGCTACAGTTGAAAAGATCATTGAAGGCCATGATACGGCATACGGCATCAACACCGGTTTTGGCCTTTTGGCCAGTACGGGAATCCCGCCCCATCAACTGGATGATCTGCAGAAAAACCTTGTACTGTCCCATAGCTGCGGTGTCGGTAATGACCTGCCCGATAATGTGGTGCGTCTGATTTCCGTGCTCAAACTTTCCAGCTTGTCCCAGGGCTATTCAGGCGTGCGCCGGGAACTGGTGGAACATCTGATTGCCTTTCATAATGCGGGACTTGTTGCCTGCATCCCGGAAAAGGGATCGGTCGGGGCGTCCGGTGACCTCGCACCGCTGGCCCATTATGCCGGCGCGCTGATGGGTGAGGGGTTCATTCGTCTGGACGGCGAGAAACTTCCCGCGCCGGTGGCGCTGGACAAGGCCGGTCTGAAACCCCTGCAACTGAAAGCCAAGGAAGGCCTGGCGATTCTCAACGGCACCCAGGTGTCGACGGCGCTGGCCCTGTCTGCCCTGTTTGATATTGAAAAGGTCTTCGGCGCGGCGGTCGTCGCCGGGGCCATGTCCCTGGATGCGCTCAAGGGCAGTGTGGCGCCCTTCGACGACCGCATTCACCAGATCCGGCGGCAGCCGGGCCAGCGCGATGTGGCGACTCTCTATCCTGCGCTTCTGAAAGGAAGCGGAATACTGACCTCTCATGAAAAATGTTCCAAGGTGCAGGACCCCTATAGTCTGCGCTGTCAGCCCCAGGTGATGGGCGCCTGTCTGGATCTGATGCGGCAGGCGGGGGCGACCCTGCTGAGGGAAGCTGACGCCGTAACCGACAACCCGCTGATTTTCTCCCGCGAGGGGGATGTGATTTCCGGCGGCAATTTTCATGCGGAACCTGTGGCCTTTGCCGCCGACATGCTGGCGATGGCGGTCTCGGAGATCGCCGCCCTGTCGGAACGGCGCACGGCCATCCTGGTGGATCCGAAGATGAGCGGCCTGCCGGCTTTCCTGGTGCAGGACAGCGGCCTCAATTCAGGTTTTATGATCGCCCAGGTGACGGCGGCGGCGCTGGTCTCGGAAAACAAGACCATGGCCCATCCGTCCAGTGTCGACAGTCTGCCGACTTCCGCCAATCAGGAAGATCATGTGAGCATGGCGACCTATGGTGCCCGGCGCACCGGAGAAATGGCTCGCAATGCGGCCACCGTGGTGGGTATCGAGCTTCTGGCGGCGGCCCAGGGCATCGATTTCCACCGGCCGCTGAAGACGTCACCGGCCCTGCAGATCTATCATGACCGGATTCGGGAAGAGGTGGCATTTTATGACCGGGACCGCAGTTTTGCCCCCGATCTGCAGAAGATTACAGAGATGGTGCTGGCGGGTGAATTTGTTGCCGTTGCTGAACGGATACTGCCGGACGAGGAGAATCGGTAATGACGGCTGATATCTTTTATTTCTCACCTGGCAGCGGGCCGCTTCTGGTCAGTATGCCCCATGTGGGTACGGAAATCCCGGCGGATATTGCCGGGCGCCTGACAGAGGAAGCCCTCGGCGTACCGAATACGGACTGGCATGTGGACCGGCTCTATGATTTCCTGGGCGACATGGATCTGCCGGTGATCCGGGCCCGCTACAGCCGCTATGTGGTTGATCTGAACCGGGATGCGGAAGGCGCGGTGCTCTATCCGGGCCAGAGCGAGACGGAAATATGTCCCAGCAGTATGTTTGACAATCTGCCGATTTACAGGAACGGGCAGCCGGTCGGTGAACAGGAGGTAGCGGCGCGGATCGGGCTTTACTGGCGGCCCTATCACGACAAGCTGCGGCAGGAACTGGAACGGATCAGAGCCAAATATGGCTATGCCTTGCTGTGGGACGCTCATTCGATCAGAAGTCATGTGCCGCGCTTTTTTGACGGGCAACTGCCGGACCTCAATATCGGCACTGGTGCCGGCTTGGCCTGTGCTGTGAATGTTGCGGCCGAACTTCTGGAGATCGGACTGGCCAGCAAGTACACAACCGTCATGAATGGCCGCTTCAAGGGTGGCTATATCACCCGGCACTACGGCGATCCGGCCCGAAAGATCCATGCGGTGCAGATGGAAATTTCCCAAGCCACCTATATGCAGGAAGACCAGCCCTATGCTTTTGAGGTAGGGAAAGCAGAACGGCTTCGGCCGGTGCTCCGGCAGATGATGGAACAATTTATGGCCCTGGTTTCAGCGGGCTGACGCCAGCAGGCCGTCAATATCGAGCCAGCTTTCCATATGGTCAGCAAGACCGTCCAGAAGCCGGTCGACCTGTCCCTGAAAATGTATCCCCGAGGTGCGGCCCTGCTTCAGGGTGGCAAGCCAGGCGGCGCGGAAATCATCATCAGCAAACAGGCCATGCAGGTAACAGCCTTCGACAAGACCGTCGGCCGAACGGGCGCCGTCTTTTGCGCGGCCGAGATCAAGCAACGGACGGTCGCAGTCGGGGCCCGTGGTGCGGCCCATATGCATCTCATAACCGTGCACCGGCCTGTTGAGCGGAAGATGGATACCGGTGACTTCCATCAGCCGTTTATCGTCAGTGAAGACGGTTTCACTATCCAGCAGGCCAAGACCTTGCACGGTTTGGGCCGGGCCTTCGATCCCCTCCGGGTCGGAAAGCTCTCGCCCCAGCATCTGGAAGCCGCCGCAGATACCAAGTATCCGGCCGCCATGGCGCAGATGGGCCTCGATATCCCTGTCCCAGCCCTGGCAGCGCAGGAAGTCGAGGTCGGCAATGGTTGATTTTGTGCCGGGCAGGATGATCACATCGGCCTCGCGGGGCAGCGGCTTTCCGGGTGGAACAAACTCCACAAACACATCCTCTTCCGCCTTCAGGGGATCGAAATCGTCAAAATTGGAAATGCGGCTCAGCATCGGAATAATGATATGGATCTGTCTCTTTTCACGATCTGTTGACTGTTCCAGAACCACCGCGTCCTCGGCCGGAAGTTTCGCCGCATCCAGCCAGAAGGGCAGGGTGCCGAAGCCGGGCCAGCCGGTGCGTTCCCCGATGATTTTATAGCCGTCGTCAAACAGGCTGAGATCGCCGCGGAATTTATTGATGAGAAAGCCCGCCACCATTTCCCGGTCTTCGGGTTCCAGAAGCTCGGCGGTGCCGACCAGGCTGGCAATGACCCCGCCCCGGTCGATATCGCCAACCAAAACCACCGGACAGTCGGCTTCCCGGGCGAAACCCATGTTGGCAATATCGTTGGCGCGAAGATTGACTTCAGCCGGGCTGCCGGCCCCTTCCACCAGCACAAGGTCGCATTCCGCCTGCAGAAGCCGGTAACTTTCCATCACGGCCGCTAACAGGTCCTTTTTCAGGGTCTGGTAATCTGTGGCCCCGGCGATGCCGTAAACCTTTCCGTGGACCACGACCTGGGCGCCGATATCGCTCTGGGGTTTGAGCAAAACCGGATTCATATGAACGGTGGGGTCAACTTGCGCGGCCCGTGCCTGCAGCCACTGGGCCCGGCCTATTTCGCCGCCGTCCCGGGTTACTGCCGCATTATTGGACATATTCTGCGGCTTGAAGGGGCGGACTGACAGGCCGCGATTATGGAAAACCCGGCACAGGCCGGCCACCATCAGCGACTTGCCCACATCGGAGCCCGTGCCCTGAAACATCAGCGATCTTGAGTTGCATTGTCCGCTGGTTTTCATTTTTCGTTCCATAAAGATTTGTCTCTATGATCTGCTTATAGTGCGGATTTTCCGTTCAGGAAACAGACTAAATATTTGGGAGGGGTCTTTGCGGAGGTTAAATGAAATGTAGAAATGACCGGATAAGGGAGCGTGCCAGAACGGAGCTTTCTTCCGACAAGCGGAGATTCAGGTCCTGGCTGGTGATCTGGAACATCAGTTCCTCTTCTTTGGATTCCCTCGGCGGGCGACCGTACCCCATGCTCCAGTCGGCGCACAGTCTTTTTGGTGCGATGTCCCTGTGCAGAACCCGGATACCGCCATGCCGCCGGTCGTTGCGGATGGCTTCGAAAACGTTCGCTACCTGATCCTCGGGCCCCTCCAGGAGCTGTAGAAAACTGCCATCGTGATGTAGCAGAAGACCTGTAATGTTCCGTGCGGAATTTCGATCTTTTGCATCCTTGACGATTTCCATGATTTCTTTTTCCGATATTGCGGATCTGGCGGCGCTGACATAGATAAGCTGGAAAACAGGTTCTGACATCGTTTGGTAAACAACCCTGATACAAATGTTATAAAGAAATCTGCCTTAAATTATATTAGTAAGGGTTAACATTGATTTAAGGGGCTGCCCCAGTTTTTGCTTGTCCCCTACCCGGAGGGGAGGCTAGTCTCTGAGCGGAATTTCTGTCCTCGAGGAGCCTGCATAAATGTCCGCCAATCTTTACGAACTTATCCAGCAGCGTATGCAGGGGAAAACGGATCGCCCGGCCATTGTCACGCCGGAGGGCGGGTTATGGACTTACGGCGACCTGGATGATTTGAGCGCCCGGTTTGCCGGACTGCTCAGGCGTTATGGCGTGACCCCAGGCGCCCGGGTGGTGATGCAGGTGGACAAGTCGGTGGGGGCGGTGGCGCTGTATCTGGGATGCCTTCGGGCCGGCGCGATTTTTATTCCGTTGAACACGTCCTATACGGCAGAGGAAGTGGACTATTTCCTGAAAGATGCGCGGCCGCAGATTTTTGTCTGTCGGCCGGAGGGTGAAGAGGCGGCGGAAAAGCTGGCCGCTGATGCCTGCGTGCCTTTTCTGAAGCTGATGGGCACCTCGCCGGAAAACTGCTTCTGGGCGGAGGCGCTGGCAACCGACCCGGATCCGGACATCGAGGATTATGAAGAGGATGATCTGGCGGCGATCCTCTATACCTCCGGCACTACCGGCAAACCCAAGGGCGCCATGCTCAGTCACGGCAACCTTTCCAGCAATGCCCTGACCTTGCTTGACTATTGGGCCTTTGAGGACGGCGATGTGTTGCTGCACGCCTTGCCGGTGTTTCATGTGCACGGGCTGTTTGTGGCCCTGCATACGGCGTTCCTTAATGTATCAAAAGTGATTTTTCTGGAAAAATACGAAGTGGGCCTGATCCGCAAATATCTTCCGGAAAGCACCATCCTGATGGGGGTGCCGACTTTTTATACCCGGCTGCTGGCGGAAGAGGATTTCGGTAAAGAGGACTGTGCCAATATGCGCCTGTTTATTTCCGGTTCCGCCCCCATGACCGCGCAGGTGCATCGGGAGTTCGAAGCCCGCACCGGCCACCGGATCCTGGAACGCTATGGCATGACCGAGGCTGGTATGATTACCTCCAATCCCTATGACGGGGAACGGATCGCCGGCACGGTGGGCTTTGCTCTGCCGGGTATAGAGGTGCGGATCGCTGACGAGGAAGGCAATCTGTTGCCGGCTGGAGAGACCGGTATTGTCGAGGCCCGGGGACCGAATATCTTCCAGGGCTACTGGCAGATGCCGGAAAAAACCTCCGAGGAATTCCGCGATGACGGCTTTTTCATCACCGGCGACGTGGGCAGCCTGGATGACGAGGCCCGATTGACCTTGGAAGGCCGGGCCAAGGATCTGATTATTTCCGGCGGTCTTAATATCTATCCCAAGGAAATAGAAGCCTGCCTGGATGCCATTGACGGGGTCAAAGAGTCAGCCGTGATCGGTGTGCCGGATGCGGATTTCGGCGAGGCGGTGATCGCCGTTGTGGTGCCGGAAGTCCCGGAAACCATAAGCGAAGCGGCACTCAGGGAAGTTGTCTCGAAAAAGTTGGCCCGTTTCAAACATCCGAAAAGCTATCATCTGGTGGCGGAACTGCCGCGTAACACCATGGGCAAGGTGCAGAAAAATATTCTCAGACAACAATATGCGAATTAGATCCCTTTACGGAGTCCACCGGTTTCCTTTAAAGACTGTTTGAGAAATTCCATCAGCAGCGAGACCCGGCGCGGCACATATTGCTGGGACGGATACATGGCCCACATGGTCACATTGCTGAGGCTGTAGTCCCGGAGCAGGGGAACAAGGCTGTCCGCCGGGGCATAATCCAGATAGAATTCCGGCACCTGCAGAACGCCGAGCCCGGCCTCTGCGGCTTTAATAAGCGCCCGGCCGTTGTTGGATTTCCAGTTGCCGCGGACAATGATTTCCCGGATGTTCTCTCCGTCCCGGAACCGCCAGTAGGGCAAGGTGCCGACCAGGCAGTTGTGATTTTCCAGCTCCCCCGGCGTTTCCGGCATCCCATATTTTTCCAGATAGGATCGGCTCGCGGCGGTCACCAGGCGATAACTGTACAGTTTGTCGGCAGACAGGTGCCCCCGTTCCGGCAACCCGGCCCGGATGGCCAGGTCGAAATGTTCTTCATGGATATCGACCAGCCGGTTGGTGAAGCTGACCTCGATATTCACTTCCGGATAAAGGGTCAGGAAATCGGCCAGGACCGGGGACAGGAACTCCTCCCCGAAGGCGCCGGCTGCCGTCAGCCTGATCTGACCGCGCGGGGTGGTCAGTTCCTCGCCCAGGGCATTCCTTGCCTCGTCCAGGTTCTGCAGGATTTTCTGGCAGCGCATGAAAAAGTCCACCCCCTGATTGGTCAGGGTCTGTTTGCGGGTGGTCCGGTGCAAAAGCTGCACGCCGAGACTTTCCTCCAGCGCGCGGATCTGTTTGGAGACATGGGACTTGGAGACGTCGAGTTTTTTGGCGGCAGCGGAGAAGGAGCCCCTTTCAACCACATTTACAAATTCGATGATGCCGTTCCAGCGATTGTCCATATTTCTCTCCCATTGTTTCCATATGGAAACACTTTGTTGAAATATAAATAAATTGTGGCGTCTATGAAATCAATGTAATTTGTCCGCCAAAGCAAACCAATATTAGGAGACTGATGTCATGGAAACCCGCGCAGCCGTGGCCTTTAAGGCCGGAGCCCCCCTGTCTATTGAAACTGTACAACTCGAAGGCCCGCGCAAGGGCGAGGTCCTGGTGGAGTTGAAAGCCACCGGGATTTGCCATACCGATGCCTTTACCCTTTCTGGCGACGATCCGGAAGGCGCCTTTCCGGCCATCCTCGGCCATGAAGGGGCCGGTGTTGTGGTGGAAGTGGGCGAAGGCGTGACGTCACTGTCCGTCGGCGACCATGTGATTCCCCTCTATACGCCGGAATGCCGGGAATGCGATTACTGCCTGCATCCCAAGACCAACCTGTGCCAGTCCATCCGCGAAACCCAGGGCAAGGGCGTGATGCCGGACGGCACCAGCCGTTTCTCCCTCGATGGCAAGCCGATCCTGCATTATATGGGCTGTTCCACTTTCTCCAACTATACGGTTCTGCCGGCGATTGCGCTGGCGAAAATCCGTAAAGACGCCCCCTTTGACAAGGTTTGCTATATCGGCTGTGGCGTGACCACCGGTGTCGGCGCCGTGGTCTATGATGCCAAGGTGGAGCCGGGTTCCAACGTTGTTGTGTTCGGTCTCGGCGGGATTGGTCTCAATGTAATCCAGGGCGCCCGTATGGTCGGCGCCAACAAGATTATCGGTATTGACCTGAATGAGGGCAAAGTGGAAATGGCGAAGAAATTCGGCATGACCGATTTTATCAACCCGTCAAAATGCGACAATGTGATTGAGGCTATTCAGGACCTGACCAACGGCGGGGCCGATTACAGCTTTGAATGTATTGGCAACGTCAACACCATGCGCCAGGCGCTGGAATGTTGTCACAAGGGCTGGGGCGAAAGTGTGATCATCGGGGTCGCCGGTGCCGGCCAGGAAATCTGCACCCGTCCGTTCCAGCTGGTCACCGGCCGGGTGTGGCGCGGTTCCGCCTTTGGCGGCGCCCGCGGCCGTACCGATGTGCCGAAGATTGTTGACTGGTACATGGATGGCAAGATCAATATCGACGATCTGATCACCCACACCATGCCACTGGAAGACATCAACAAGGGTTTTGACCTGATGCATCATGGTGAAAGTATCCGTAGCGTCGTTCTTTATTAAGGGGAAAACAGGTGTCTGAACTTATTGTTGCCGAACATCGCTGTTTTGGCGGCCGGGTGCTTTATTGCGAGCACGACTCGGCTGTGACCAACTGCCGGATGCGTTTCTCTCTTTTTCTGCCGCCGGCGGCAGACAAGGGGGCCGTCCCCCTGGTCACCTGGCTTTCCGGGCTGACCTGTACAGAGGATAATTTCACCTCCAAGGCCGGGGCTTACCGGGCGGCGGCTGAGCTGGGTCTTGCCATTCTGGCACCGGACACCTCACCCCGCGGGGACGGTGTTGCCGATGATGAAGGCTATGACATGGGCCAGGGGGCAGGCTTCTATGTGGACAGCACGGAAGAGCCGTGGAAACCCCATTTCCAGATGTACAGCTATATCACCCGGGAGCTTCGTGAACTGGTGCTGAAGGAATTTCCTGTTGATTCCCATAAATTAGGAATATTCGGCCATAGCATGGGTGGTCACGGTGCCCTGACCATTTACCTCAAGAATCAGGATATCTATAAATCCGTGTCCGCTTTTGCGCCTATTGTTTCCCCGATGAATTGTCCCTGGGGTCACAAGGCGCTCAGCGGATATATCGGCGAGGACCGGGAAGGCTGGCGGCAATATGATTCCTGTGAACTGATGCGGGCCCTGGGGGATGCTTCGGCTCGTCCGGAAATACTGGTCGATCAGGGACTGGGCGATCCGTTCCTGGAGGAGCAGCTCAAACCGGAATTGTTCGAAGAGGCTTGCACCCAGGTGGAGCAGAAGCTAATACTGAGGCGGCATGATGGCTATGATCATGGATATTTCTTTATTCAGTCTTTCATCGAGGATCATTTGAAGCATCATGCCGATCTTCTGGGGTAGGGAGTGCCTGCAGATCTTGCCGATCTGTACCCTGGCCTGGTGTATTTGGGAGTGGATGGGTAATGCAGAAAAGTTGGGATCCGCAACGTGCGGACCAGATTATCGCGAATTTTGCCGATGTGAAGGGCGGGCTGATTGAAGCCCTGCACGCCCTGCAGGAGGCCTTTGGTTATATTGACGAGCAGGTCTATGAGCCGCTGGCCAAGACCTTTAATATTTCGCGGGCCGAGGTCTATGGCGTGGTCAGTTTTTATCATGACTTCCATGATCATCCGACCGGCAAGCGGGTGCTGAAGATTTGTCAGGCCGAAGCCTGCCAGGCCATGGGATCGCGCGAGTTGACCAAAAAGACCAGGGAAATTCTTGGTATTGATTTCGGGGAGACGACCAAAGACGGTGAAGTCACTCTGGAACCGGTCTATTGCCTGGGCAACTGCGCCGTCAGCCCCAATGTCATGCTGGATAACCGGGTTTATGGCCGTTTGACCGTGGAAAGACTGAAAGAGTTGCTCGGGGAGAAACAGTCGTGAATGAGCCGGTAAAAATCTATATTCCCCTTGAAACGACCGCCCTGTCGCTTGACGCTGATGAAGTGACTGTAGCTATTTTTGATGAAGCCACCGACCGGGGACTTGAGCTGGAAATTATCCGCAACGGCAGCCGGGGCATGAGCTGGCTCGAGCCGCTGGTCGAGGTGGAAACCGCAAAGGGCCGGGTGGCCTATGGTCCGGTGACGGCGGAAGAGGTCAAGGGCCTGTTCGAGGCCGGTTTTCTGGACGGCGGGGAGCATGCCCTGAAACAGGGGCTGACCGAAGAAATCCCCTATCTGAAGAAACAGGAACGTCTGACCTTTGCCCGGGTTGGCCTGATTGACCCTCTCAACCTGGAGGACTACCGGTCAAACGGCGGTTTTGCCGGCCTGCAAAAGGCCCTGTCCATGGCTCCGGCGGATATCGTCAGGGAAGTCACCGAGTCGGGCCTGCGCGGTCGTGGCGGCGCGGCCTTTCCGGCAGGCATCAAGTGGAATACGGTGCTGAATGCGCCGGCCGATCAGAAATATATTACCTGTAACGCCGATGAAGGCGACAGCGGCACCTTTGCCGACCGCCTGCTGATGGAAGGCGATCCCTTCTGCCTGCTGGAAGGTATGACCATTGCCGGTTTGGCGGTGGGCGCGACCAAGGGATATATTTATCTCAGGAGCGAATATCCGCTGTGTCATGAAATCCTCAATGAAGCCCTGCAGGTGCTGCGGGAGGCCGGATATCTCGGCGCGGACATTCAGGGCTCCGGCAAGTCCTTTGATGTGGAAGTCCGTAAGGGCGCCGGCGCCTATATCTGCGGCGAGGAGACCAGCATGCTGGAAAGCCTTGAGGGCAAAAAAGGCATGGTGCGGGCCAAACCGCCGTTGCCGGCTATTGAGGGGCTGTTCGGCAAGCCGACCGTAGTCAATAATGTGATTACCCTGGCGTCGGTACCGTACATACTGTCGAACGGCGGCAAGACTTACGCAGATTTTGGAATGGGCCGTTCTCGTGGTACAATGACCTTCCAGCTTGCCGGTAATATCCGCCAGGGCGGTCTTGTGGAGAAAGCCTTTGGCGTTACCCTGCGTGAACTCATGGAAGAGTTTGGCGGCGGCACCCACAGCGGCAGACCGGCGCGGGCGGTACAGGTGGGCGGTCCCCTCGGGGCTTATCTGCCGGAACAGCAATTTGACCTGCCCATGGATTATGAATCCTTCGCTGCCGAAGGCGCGATGGTCGGTCACGGCGGCATTGTGGTGTTTGACGATACAGTGGATATGGCCGAACAGGCCCGTTTCGCTTTTGAATTCTGCAAGATCGAATCCTGTGGCAAATGCACCCCCTGCCGGATCGGGTCAGTCCGGGGCATGGAAACCCTGGAAAAAGTCATCCGCGGCGAACACGCAACGCAGAACCTGCAGCTGACGGAAGATTTATGTGAAGTGATGGAAGACGGGTCCCTGTGCGCCATGGGCGGCATGACCCCTTATCCGGTAAAATCGGCCATGAAATATTTCCCGGAAGATTTCCGGTCACACGATACACAAGCGGAGTGAGACAAGATGACTCTGATCAGGGACAAGGACTTTGGAACGCCGGCCCGTACCAGCGATAAACAGATCACGCTGGAAGTCGATGGCCGCAGCATAACCGTACCCGAAGGCACCTCGGTGATGCGGGCGGCGGCAGAGGCCGGGATCAATATTCCCAAACTGTGCGCCACCGATAAACTGGAGTCGTTCGGCTCCTGTCGTCTCTGTGTGGTTCAGGTGGACGGCCGTCGCGGCCTGCCGTCAAGCTGTACCCTGCCGGCGGAAAACGGCATGAAGGTAACTACCGAAAATGAAAAACTGGCCCGGGTGCGTCGAGGGGTGATGGAGCTCTATATCTCCGATCATCCGCTGGATTGCCTGACCTGTTCGGCCAATGGTGATTGTGAACTGCAGGATATGGCCGGTCAGGTCGGTCTGCGCAATGTCCGTTACGGCTATGAAGGTGAAAACCATCTGCAGGCGGAAAAGGATGAAAGCAATCCTTATTTCACCTTTGATCCCAGCAAATGCATTGTCTGTTCCCGCTGTGTGCGGGCTTGCGAGGAAGTCCAGGGTACTTTTGCCCTGACCATCGGCGGCCGTGGTTTTGACAGTCATGTTTCCGCGGGCGCGGAACAATCCTTCCTGGAAAGTGACTGTGTGTCCTGCGGCGCTTGTGTGGATGCCTGCCCGACGGCGACCCTGATGGAGGATTCCGTCATTGAGATGGGGCAGCCGGAACATTCCGTGATTACCACCTGCGCCTATTGCGGTGTGGGCTGCGGTTTCAAGGCGGAAATGAAGGGCAGCGAAGTTGTCCGCATGGTGCCCTGGAAGGACGGCAAGGCCAATCACGGCCATTCCTGCGTCAAGGGACGATTTGCCTGGGGCTATGCGACCCATAGCGACCGGGTGACTTCCCCGATGATCCGGGAAAAGATCACCGACCCCTGGCGCGAAGTAAGCTGGGATGAAGCCATCGAGTATAGCGCCAGACGCCTCAAGGAAGTGCAGGATAAATACGGCCGCAAATCCATTGGCGGTATTACATCTTCCCGCTGCACCAACGAGGAAGTCTATGTGGTCCAGAAACTGATCCGGGCGGCTTTCGGAAATAATAACGTGGATACCTGTGCCCGGGTCTGCCACAGCCCGACCGGTTATGGTCTGGCCCAGACCCTGGGAACAAGTGCGGGAACCCAGACCTTTGACAGTGTCATGCAGGCAGATGTGATCCTGGTGATCGGGGCCAACCCGACCGATGCTCATCCGGTCTTTGCCTCGCAAATGAAACGCAGGCTGCGCCAGGGCGCAAAGCTGATCGTTGTTGATCCGCGGGCCATTGACCTTGTCAAGAATCCCCACATCAAGGCAGAGTATCACCTGCCCCTGAAACCGGGCACCAATGTGGCCATGATCAATGCACTGGCTCATGTCATCGTCAGTGAAGGACTTGAGCAGACAGATTATATCCGTGAACGTTGCGATATGAAGGCCTATGAGGCTTGGCGGGAGTTTGTCCTGCGTCCGGAAAACAGCCCCGAACAGGTGGCGGAAATCACCGGCGTACCGGCTGAGGATATCCGTGCCGCGGCCCGGTTGTATGCCTCTGCCCATGACGGCAGGGAAGGCCGCGCCGCCATTTATTATGGACTTGGCGTGACCGAGCACAGCCAGGGATCAACCATGGTGATGGGTATGGCCAATCTGGCCATGGCAACCGGCAATATTGGATTTGAAGGATCCGGTGTTAATCCATTACGTGGGCAGAACAATGTTCAGGGATCCTGTGATATGGGGTCATTCCCCCACGAATTCCCGGGTTATCGCTCTGTGTCTGACACGGCAACACGCAGCCTGTTTGAAAAGGACTGGGGCGTGGAACTGGACGGTGAACCGGGTCTGCGGATTCCCGGCATGTTTGATGCGGCAGTGGAGGGCACATACAAGGCCATGTATATACAGGGTGAGGATGTGGCCCAGAGCGACCCCAACACCCATCATGTAGAAGCCGCGATGCGCAACCTTGATTGCCTGATCGTTCAGGACCTGTTCCTTAATGAAACAGCGCGGTTTGCCCATATATTCCTGCCGGGCACAAGCTTTCTCGAAAAAGACGGTACCTTCATCAATGCCGAGCGCCGGACGAGCCGGGTGCGCCGGGCGTTCCAGCCGCGCAACGGACCAGACGGCCAGGGAATGGATGAATGGGAAATTACCTGTCGCATAGCGCGTGCCATGGGTTATGACATGCAGTATGACAGTGCGTCCGAGATCATGGATGAAATCGCCCGCCTGACACCCACCTTCAGCGGCATCAGCTTTGACAAGCTCGATCGTCTGGGCAGTATCCAGTGGCCCTGTAACGATGAGGCTCCCGAAGGTACCGAAACCATGCATGTCGGCGGGTTTGTCCGGGGCGAAGGCAATTTCGTTATTACTGAATTTGTACCGACCAAAGAGAAGGTCACCCGCAAATTCCCACTGTTGCTAACCACCGGTCGTATCCTGAGCCAGTATAATGTCGGCGCCCAGACCCGCCGTACAGAAAACAACATCTGGCATTCCGAGGATATCCTTGAAATTCACCCCTTTGATGCGGAGGAGCGGAATATCGCTGAAGGTGAACTGGTATCCCTGGAAAGTCGTATGGGGGGGATCAGCCTCAGGGCGCATATCTCAGAGCGAATGCAGCCGGGTGTGGTCTATACCACCTTCCATATGCCGGAAACCGGCGCCAATGTGGTGACTACGGAGCTCAGCGACTGGGCGACCAATTGCCCGGAATACAAGGTGACAGCCGTTCAGGTGCGCCGGACCAATAAACGGTCTGACTGGCAGGAGCACTATGACGAGTTTACCGAACAGACACGGCATATCGCCGAATGATGTAAAGACAGCGGGACCGGCGTCGGATACGTCTGTCCTGCTTAATATTAAAAATATTTGCTGTTTTTGTGAAATTTGTGAAGTTTAAGTGCTCTGGAACATTAAGACCGGTTGCCAAATCCTTATAAAAAAAGTACAAATAGGGTGAAAATACAGTGAAGATATGCCTAATTCGGACCATGAAAATACGCTAACTTCCTGATTTTTAATATATTTCCGGAATGATCCGGGGAGAATCAAGTGCGTGTATTGCGTACAGTGAAGTTAATAGACGATCAAGATGAAGGACGAATAAATGGCAACTGGTACTGTCAAATGGTTTAACCCCACCAAAGGATTTGGATTCATTCAGCCGGACGACGGCGGTGCAGATGTGTTTGTACACATCACTGCGGTTCATCAGGCTGGACTGGATTCCCTGGATGAGGGTCAGAAAGTTACATACGATCTGGAAGAAGGCCGCAACGGCCGTATGGCTGCAGGCAAACTTTCTGCAAGTTAAAAAACAGACTGGTTTCTGGAAGAATGCGGCAGGCTCAAACCTGCCGCATTTTTTGTTTTCAAACGACGTCTTTGAAAGGTTTGGGCGCCAGGAAATCCAGAAGCTGATCAAGGCGCCCATTGATCTCGCGCAGAGGCAGTTGCCTTTCCAGGGCCTGGCACAGCAGGAATTCCGGTATTTGCCGGGCTTTTTTCTTTAACGCTGTTCCTTCATCGGTCAGGCTGACATAAACTTCTCGCTCGTCTTTTTTTCCCCTTTTTTTCTCCAGAAGCCTCTTGGTTGCCAGCCTTTTCAGAAGCGGGCTCAATGTGCCCGAATCAAGCATCAGGCGCTGACCCAGTTCCCGGATGGTAATCCCGTCCCGTTCCTGCCACAGCACCAGCATGACAAGATACTGGGGATAGGTCAGGTCAATTCCGGCCAGTAAAGGCTGATAGACCTTTGTAATGGCCCGTGATGCGGCATAGAGCCGGAAGCAGGTCTGGTTTTCCAGCCTGAGCAGGCTGTCGTCATCCGGAAGGTCGGTCATGAACCACTTCCCAGAAGTTTCCTGATATCGCCGGACAGCTTTTCCGGTTTGGTCAGCGGCGCATAGCGTTTGACGATTGTGCCACTGGGGTCGACAAGGAATTTGGTAAAATTCCATTTGATTTTCCGGCTGCCGAACAGACCCGATGCTTTTGATTTGAGCCAGGTGAAGAGCGGCGCTTCATTTTCCCCGTTGACGTCAATCTTTTTGAAAATGGGGAAGGTCACCCCGTAATTCACCTTGCAGAAACTTTCGATTTCATCCTGGCTGCCGGGATCCTGGTTGCCGAACTGGTTGCAGGGAAAACCGAGAATTTCAAGTCCCTGATCCTGATATGTCTGGTAAAGTGTTTCCAGCCCGTCAAACTGTGGGGTGAAGCCGCATTTGCTGGCCGTATTGACGATCAGCAGGGTTTTGCCTTTGTAGTCAGCGAGCGTGCTTTCCTCGCCGTTTTTCTTCGTGACCGGAATGCTGTAAATGTCTGACATACTGTATGATCCTGAAAATGATTTTAAACAATTATATTGTGCACAATATATAATTGATTGTCAATTTAACGAAGAAACCGGACTTCTGTGAACGGGAGGGCATTTCATTAGCCGGGGCAATTTGATATTAAAGACGGAGCCAACAGGGAGAATGAGAAATGGATCTCGGAATAAAGGGCCGCAAGGCCATTGTCTGTGCATCAAGCAAGGGACTGGGCCGGGCCTGTGCGGAACATCTGGCGGCGGCTGGTGTGGACCTTGTCCTGAATGCCCGGACAAAGGGACCACTGGAAGACTGTGCCACTGAAATCCGTGAGAGATATGGCGTGAAGGTCACGGCAGTGGCGGCCGACGTGACAACGCCTGAGGGGCAGGATGATATTTTTGCCGCCTGCCCGGGGCCGGATATACTGGTCAATAATGCGGCCGGGCCGCCGGCCGGGGATTTTCGGGACTGGTCCCGTGAAGACTGGCACATGGCGCTGGACGGCAATATGCTGGCCCCAATCGAAATGATCCGGAGATGTTTTGACGGCATGATCAGCCGCAAGTTCGGCCGGATCGTCAATATCACCAGTGCAGCGGTCAAATCGCCCTTCAGGCCGCTTGGTCTGTCCAACGGCGCCCGGGCTGGCCTGACCGGATTTGTTGCCGGCATCGCCCGGGACGGCGTGGCCAACAATGTGACCATCAACAACATCCTGCCGGGATTGTTTGCCACCGACCGCATGACGTCACTTCTTGACATGATCTCGACCCGGGACGGCATTTCCGAACAGGAAGCCATAGACATGTTTGCGCACAGCTTTCCGGCCGGTCGGCTTGGCGATCCGGATGAATTCGGGGTCCTCTGTGCCTTTGTCTGCAGCGCCCGTGCCGGCTATATCACCGGACAGAACCTGCTGATTGACGGCGGTGATTACCCGGGGACTTTCTAGGGCACTTTCTGGCCGGGGCATAAAAAAACCGGGGCGACAGGCGCCCCGGGATAATTGGCAGGCAAGTTCAGGGAGGAAAGTTCTAGAAACGATAATCCACAGTCAGGGTGAAGGTCCGCGGGTTGCCGTAGAAGGCGGAAACCACCCCTTCCAAACCAAGCGTCGGGAAGTTGTAACCGGCGACCTTATATTCCTTGTCCGTCAGGTTTTTACCGTGCAGTCCGACCCGCAGCCCGTTTTCTTCAGACGTCCAGACAATGCTGGCGTCCACCAGGGCATAACCGTCCTGGTCAAGAAGCGGTATCGGTGTTTCGAACTGATAGGTTTTGCTGCGGAAAGACATGGCGCCGATCAGGTTGAGGGTGCCATCATGGTCAAACAGTTTCAGATCCCGGGCGTAGTTCAGGGAGAAGCTTCCGGTCCATTCCGGGGTGTTCTGGAAAACCCGGTCGCCGGACACATCCAGACCCTGAATGATCCATTCCTTATAGTCCGCATTGACGTAACCCAGACTTGCAACAGCGGTGAGGTTTTCGGTAAGCAGGGCTGTGCCTTCAAATTCAAAACCCCAGATTTCCGCTTTACCGGCGTTGGTCACCGTGCCCACGAAGCTGTCATCGGTACCGTCGTTGTCAGTGTCAATAGCCACTGAACCGGGAACCTGAACGTCTTTGTAGTCACTGTAGAAGGCAGCCATGTTGACGGTCGCCCGACCGCCTGCCAGCGTGGATTTCAGGCCGATTTCGTAACTGGTAAGGATTTCGGGTTTGAACCCGTCAGCGGCGCGGTCATCCCCACGGGGGTCGAAGCTGCCGCCTTTAAAACCCTGGGAATAGGAGGCATAGAGGTTCAGGTCGTCGTTCGGCTGCCACTTCAGGGTTACCTTGGGAGTGAACTTGTCGTCTGTACGTGATTTGTCAAAGTCGGCAGGCTGGGCGATCAGGATGGCATCGTCATTGCCGAAGAAGGGTGAATTCACACCGAGGTATGTTTGGCGCAGGACCCTGCCGTCGCGTTTGTCGCTGGTATAGCGGCCGCCCAGGTTGATGCTGAAGGTTTCTGTCAGATCATAACTGAAGTCGGCGAAAACAGCCCACGTATCTGTGCCGATATCACCCAGTGTGTAGGTGGTAACGCCGAGACCGGCAAGGACCACATCGAAGCTGTGAAAGGCATGAGCATTGAGGTAATAGAAACCGACGAGGCCCTGCAGTTTCTCACCTTCATAGAGGACCTGGAGCTCCTGGCTGAACTGGTCGTTTGTATATATAGCTGGAACATCAAAATCCTGCGCCGGCAGGCTGTCAAAATCGATGGGGGTTGTTGTGTCGTCTTCCCTGTATGCAGTGATGGATTTAAAGGTGACCTCGTCATTCACAGTCCATTCGATCAGACCCGAGATGCCGCCTTGGGTGACTTTCTGTTCGCCTTCAATACCGGCACGGGTATCAAAAACATCATCCAGGACAGGAGCGCCTGATGTGTTGCCGACGGTCAGGCGATGACCTGATTTTTCATTGGAGGTATCTTTGGTGTAGTCCCCCATGACCCGGATGAGCAGATTGTCGGAAGGGGTGAATTCTGCGGTCAGGCGCGTACCAAGGATGTCCTTGTCGTAATGTTCCTTGCCGTTGTAAATGTTTTCACCGAATCCGTCGCGGCTGAAATAGCCGAAGGAACCGCCCAGTTTGAAACTGTCACTGATAGGTGCGGATGCGGATAGAAGGCCGTCCAGCTGCATGTAGGTGCCGACACTGCCCTTGACCCGGACTTCAGGCTCGTCGCCAAGTCGTTTTGTCACATATTTAATGGCGCCGCCGATTGTATTGCGACCGTAAAGCGTGCCTTGCGGACCCCGCAGCACCTCGATCCGCTCCACATCATAAATTTCCAGCACGGCACCTTGCGGACGGTTGAGATATACATCGTCAATATAGAGGCCGACACCGGCCTCAAAACCGGCTACAGGATCCTGCTGACCGACACCGCGCATGAAGGCGGTGATGGTGGTGTTGGTGCCGCGGGAAACTTCCAGCGTCGTGTTGGGGACTGTCTGGGATAGATATGTAATGTCCTGCGCCCCGATTTTATCCAGGCTGTCGCCGCTGAAAGCAGTTACAGCGACCGGAACACTCTGCAGACTTTCCGACCGGCGGCGGGCGGTGACTGTGATTTCCTCAAGGGTGTAACCCTCATCGGCTTCCTGAGCCGTGGCCCAATGCGGTGCTGTCACGGCCGTAGCGCCGACCAGCATCCCGGCCAGAGAGACGGAATGCAAAAATTTCGATTTCATTGGTGTTCTGTTCATCAGAAGTACCTCCCAGATGTGTTTAGGTTTCCCGACCGATGTTTTGGTACATCGACCTTTATTTATTGACGGAGTTTTTACTGTTTTCCGCTCGACGTCAGGAAACCTAGCACAGCTTCGGTGAATGGGCTCTATAGACCTAGGTCCATATACCCCTGACCTGTGAATTTCCCCTAATATGCGAGTCAATTATACAATAATTATATAAAAAACAATATGTTACGAAAATATACCCGGGAGGTTGCGCAGATATCATGTTAAGTTTGATTGGTCTTGTCGGCGGGCTGGCGCTACTTATTTACCTCACAATCCGCGGGGTGAGCATCATGATTGCCGCCCCCTTCTGCGCCCTGATCGTGGCACTGACCGGGGATCTGTCCCTGATGCCCCAGTGGGCCGCCGCCGGGGAGGCCAATTTCGTCAGCGGTTACATGTCCGGCTTCACCAAATTTATTTTCAGCTGGTTCTTCATGTTCCTGCTGGGTGCCATTTTCGGCAAGGTGATGGAAGATTCCGGTGCAGCCTACAGTTTTTCCGACTGGGTGATTGGCAAGCTCGGTAAACGTAACGCGGTCCTGGCGGTGGTGGCGGCCTGCGCCATCCTGACTTACGGCGGAGTCAGCGTTTTTGTTGTCGCCTTTTCCGTCTATCCGATCGCTCTCAGCCTGTTTAAGGAAGCCAACCTGCCGCGCCGCTTTATTCCGGCGACACTGGCCTTCGGGTCGGTAACGTTCACCATGACGTCAGCCGGATCGCCGGAAATCCAGAACTGGATTCCGATCAAATATCTCGGCACGACCCATTTTGCCGGCTGGCAGGTGAGCCTGGTGGTGGCCCTGTTCATGATGCTGTTCGGTTACTGGTGGCTCAGCTTCATGGTGCGCCGCGCCGTGCGCAACGGGGAGCGCTTTGAAACCCGCAGTGATGATGTGTTCGAGCGCAGCTATTCGTCCAAGCCGCATCCGGTTTTAAGCCTTCTGCCGTTGTTGACAGTGCTTGTGGTGTCCTTTCTGTTTCACGAAACACTCAAGGAATCGGCTTTGATTCTGGCGCTTCTGAGCGGGGTTCTGATGGGGATATTCCTGAACCTTCACCGCTTTGACAACCTGCAGAAAACCTGTGCCATCGGGGCGACCGGGGCAGTCATTGCCATCGCCAACACGGCGGCTGTAGTGGGTTTCGGTACTGTCGCCCAGGCCACCCCGGCCTTTGCCTCGGCAGTCGATTTCATGACCAACCTGCCGGGCAATGAACTGGTGGGGGCGGCGGTGGCGGTGACGGTGATTGCCGGTCTGACCGGATCGGCCTCGGGCGGACAATCCATTGCCCTGCCGCTGCTGGCGCCGCATTATCTTGATGCCGGGGTTAATCCGGAAGCCCTGCACCGGGTTGTCGCCATTGCTTCCGGTGCCCTCGACAGCCTGCCGCACAATGGATATGTGGTGACCACGATCCAGGCGATCTGTAAGGAAACCCATCAAAACGCCTATGCCCCCATGGGGGCCCTGACTGTGATTGTGCCCACCATCGGGCTGATCATGGCTATAGCCCTGTTTATATTGTAAGAGAATGATCATGACCCTGACCCTGACCAGACTGAAATTGCTGTCCGTAACTGTCGCTTCGCTAGCCGGAGTGATAACGCTCTCTGCTTGTAACGGGGAGAGGTCAGAAGCGCAGAAACCTGCTTCCCTGATCGGAATGGAAACCCGGACCTATTACGGGGGCGAGGACAATGATCTGCTGACGGCTGGTCTGGGTACGGCAGGATTGCGGGGGGCAGAGCCCAAACCCGCTGACCCGCTTGCCCCGACGCTGGAGGAAATCCGCCGGCTCACCATCTATTCCAATTTCCGGGCCTTGGTGGATGTGACAGACGACGGTGGTTACGGTCGCCTGTATGGCCCCAAAGGGGACGGCAAAGCCGGCGGGTATGAATATCTGGTGATGGGACATATTGAAGGCCTCAATCATCCGGTGACCTATATGATCCAGGTGCCGGACAATTTCGATGCTGGGGATCCCTGCCTGGTGACGGCGCCGTCATCCGGCGGCCGCACTGTGTACGGGGCAGTGGGCACGGTGGGCAGCTGGGCCCTGCCCAAGGGCTGTGCTGTGGCCTATACGGACAAGGCGACTGGAATCGGCATGCAGTTTCTGGGGCAAGGGCTGGTCTATGATATGCATGGACGGCTGGTGAAAGCAGGCGAGGGGCAATCCCCCTTCCAGCTTGAGGTAACGGAAGCCCTGAAAGCCTATGCACAGGAAAACCCCGACCATATCGCCCTGAAACACGCCCATTCAAAAGACAACAGCATGAAGGACTGGGGCCAGACGGTGCTGGAGTCGATCCGGGTGGGTTTTTATATCCTGAATAAATATCACCGGCCCGAAGAAGCCGGCAAAACATATAACAAAGAAACTGTGACGGTGATTGCGTCCAGTATCTCCAACGGAGGATACAGCAGCCTGAAGGCGGCAGAACAGGACACCGAGGGACTTATCGATGCCGTTGTGGTGTCCGAGCCCAATGTGTCGCCGGACATGGCCGGTGTGGGGCCGGTGTCCATCGCCTGGGGCGATCATGAACTTGCGGTGACCGGACGGCAGTTCCTTGATTATAGCAGCAAGGCCAATGTGCTTATGGCCTGTGCTCTGTTGGCGGAACCTGCTGATGTGCCGTTGAAACTCTTTATTCCCCTGGGCGACCAGGGGCTGGCCAATCGTTGCCGTACCCTGGCGGAAAAGGGACTGGTGCGGGGAGAGACCGCGGAAGAACAGTCCCGGGATGCCCGGGCCCAGCTCGGGGCTTACGGATTTCTGGAAGACAGCAGCCTGATGGACGGGTTCTCGGTCTTTTCCGAAATCTGGCCGGCCGTGGTAGGCGATTATGCGCCGGCCTTCGGGCGCTATGGGGTGGAGGATGATCTGTGTGGCGTGGCCATTGGCGCGACCGGCAAAGCAGGAAAACTGGAGGATTATCCACTGGCCCGCAAGCATGTGAATTTTGCCAAAAGCACCGGTATGATTCCGAGCAACGACATCAACTGGGTCAGAAAGTCGGCTGATGGCTGGAAACGTGCCCAATTTACGCCCAATGCGGAAAATGGCCTGCTGGATCATGATGCAACGAGTGCGCTTTGTTTTGACGATAAAGTCCGCAACGATCCGGCGATCCTTAAAGGCAGGGATGAAGTGCGCAACAGTGCTGATCTCGGCGGCCGCCCGGCCATCATCGTGCATGGCCGGAGGGACAGCCTGATCCATGTGAATTTTTCCTCCCGGCCCTATTACGCCCTGAACAAGCTGAGGGAGGGGGGAAACTCCGGCCTCAGTTTTTATGAAGTGCGCAATGGTCAGCATTTTGATGCCCTTGCCATGTTGCCGGCTTTCGCCGCCAAACTGGCGCCCATGCATTATTATTTTGAACAGTCACTGGACCTGATGTGGGATCATCTGAAAAAGGGCACACCGCTGCCGCCGAGCCAGCTTCTGGATACCCGGGAGCGGGGCATGGGGGCAGACGGCAAGGTACCGCCGCTTGGCGAAAAGCATTTGCCGGAGATCGCGGCCGAGCCGGGGGATATGGAAATTACATTTGACGGCAGTCGCCTGAACGTTCCAGAATAGGCAGGCAACAAGGGGCAACAAAATAGCTGACGGGAGGACGCATCCGAGTTGGCAGACCTTCTGAGTAACTGGACTATCATCCTGATTTCCCTCATTTTCATGGGGGGGCTGTTTTTCATGGCCTGGCTCGGGGACCGGCGGGCGGAGACGCTTAACCGGTCCCGCTGGCGTCCGGTGATCTACGGTCTGGGTTTTGCCGTCCACAGCACCACCTGGGCCATGTATGGCACCATCGGCCAATCGGCCCAGAACGGCTGGGTTTTCGGTCCCACCTATGTGGGCGGCATTCTGGTGATGCTGTTTGCGGTGGGGTTTGTGGAAAAAATGCTCACCGTCGGCCACCGGCAGAATATCACCTCGATTGCCGATTTCATTTCCGCCCGGTATGGCAAGTCCCAGTCCCTGGCCATCCTGGTGACCCTGGTCGCCATCATCGGTGTGACCCCTTATATCGCCCTGCAGCTGAAGGCGCTGGCCGGCAGCTTCAATGTGCTGACCGGTGGTTTTGCGGAACAGAGCTGGCCCTCCTCCTCTCTCCCGTTCGGCCGGGACACAGCCCTGTTCGTGGCGGTGCTGATGGTTCTGTTTTCCATTCTGTTCGGCACCCGCCGGATTGTGTCTTCGGAACGGCATGAAGGCCTGATGCTGGTGATTGCCTTCCTGTCCCTGTTCAAGCTTCTGGTTTTTATCGGTGCCGGCCTGTTTGTGACCTACGGCCTGTTTGATGGTCTCGGGGATCTGATCGACCGGGCGGCAGCGGCCGGGATCTATGATCATGTGCCGGAGACAAAATCGTCTGAATATAGTTTCCTGTCGTCCATTGTTCTGGGCGGGCTGGCCATTTTCTGTCTGCCCCGGTCCTTCCATGTGATTGTGGTGGAAAATACCCGGGTTTCCGACCTGAAAGTGGCGCGCTGGATTTTCATTGCCTTCCTGTTTCTGATCGGCCTGTTTATCTGGCCGATCACCAGCGCCGGTCTTCTGATCTTGCCGGCAGGCGCCAATGCGGACATGTTCATTCTGGATCTGCCGCTGTCGTCCGGACATCCCGTCCTTGCGATCACCGTCTATCTTGGCGGTCTGGCGGCGGCGGTCAGTATGGTGATCATCTCCACCGTGGCGCTCAGTATCATGATCTGTAACGATGTGGTGATGCCGCTTCTGCTGCGTCTGCCTTTTTTTACCCGCGACAAGACCCGGGATTTTTCCATGATCGTGCGGCTGGTGCGCCGGCTCGCCATCGTGCTGATCATCAGTCTTGCCTATCTCTATTACCGGATCCTGGCCAGTTATTCGGAACTGGCGTCATTTGGTTTGCTGTCCATGGCCCTGCTCAGCCAGTTTGCCCCGCCGCTGATCGGCGGCATGTACTGGAAACAGGGGCACCGGCGCGGGGTAATGGCCGGCCTGCTGGCCGGTTTTGCCGTCTGTTTCTATACCCTGCTCATTCCCGAACTGGCCCGCTCCGGCCTGTGGACCGGCGATGTAATCCGGGAGGGGCTGTTCGGTCAGGGCTGGCTTCGCCCCGAAGCCCTGTTCGGCACAGACTTCATGGATACGGTGGGGCACGGCCTGTTCTGGAGCCTGCTGATCAACACGGGACTCTACGTGTTTGTTTCGCTCAGATCCCGGGCGAACTTGGTGGAACATATCCAGGCGGCCACCTTCACCGACCAGGATCATAGCGGCGCCGGGGAGGACCTGAGCCAGTTCCGGGAAGTGGTCAATAACGCAGATCTGCAGACCCTGGCGGAACGTTTTATTGGCGAAGAGGCGGCGCAGGAGGCCTTCCGCAAATTTGCCGATGACAAGGGCCTGGTCCTGTTGCCGTCGGAAAAGGCGGTCGGCGCGACCATCCTGTTTACCGAACGGCTGCTGGCTGGTGCCATCGGATCGGCCTCGGCCCGGGTGGTGCTGAAAATGGCGCTTGAGGGAAGCAATATAAAGCTGGATGATTTTGTCAGCATCGTTGATGAGGCCTCCACGGTCTTTCAATATAACCGGGACCTGCTGCAGTCTTCCATGGATAATGTGAGCCCGGGCATCAGTGTGGTCGACCATAATCTGCGCATGGTCGCCTGGAACCGTAGCTATGAGAAAATCCTCGGCTATCCTGACGGCTTTCTTTATGAAGGGCGGCATGTATCGGAATTGATCCGTTTCTGTGCGGACCGGGGCGATTTCGGTAACAGCGACCCGGAAGAGGAAATCCGCAAGCGGCTCGAATATATGGATGCGGGCTCCGCCTACACCTACCAGCGATTCCGCAGGGACGGCACGGTGATTGAAATGCGCGGCAAGCCCATGCCGGGGGGCGGGTTCGTTACCAGCTATACGGATATTACCGAATTCAAGAAGGCGGAAGCAGCCCTCAAGGAAGCCAATGAAACCCTGGAGCAGCGGGTGGCGGAACGCACCCGCGAACTGGCTACGGCCAAGGCGGAGGCGGAAGACGCCAACCGCAGCAAGACGCGGTTTCTGGCCGCCGTCAGCCATGATGTTCTGCAGCCGCTGAATGCAGCCCGGATCTTCACCTCTGCCCTGGATCAGAATTCCGTCGACAGCAAGACCGGGGACCTGATCGGTCATCTCGATACGTCGCTGAATTCGGTAGAGGAAATCCTCAAGGAGGTGCTGGATATTTCCAAGCTGGAAGCCGGCGCAATCCGGCCGGAAGTGACTGACTTTGCCCTGGAGGATGTGGTGGCCGGTCTCCGCACTGAATTCCAGCCTCTGTATGTGAACAAGGGGCTTGACCTGCGGATGCTGTGTTCCGGTTATATTGTGCGCAGCGACCGGCAGTTTCTGCGGCGTATATTGCAGAATTTCCTGTCCAATGCCCTGAAATATACCCGGACGGGCCGGGTTCTGATGGGCTGCCGGCGTCAGGGGGAAACACTCCGGATCGAGGTCTGGGATACTGGCAACGGCATCCCGGAAGAATATCTTGACCAGATTTTCGGTGAATTCCAGCGTCTTGATTTCCTTGACCAGTCGACGGAGAAGGGGCTGGGGCTCGGCCTTGCCATTGTCCAGCGCATGGCCCGCATGCTGAATCACAAGGTAACGGTCAGGTCGGAACATGGCCGCGGCAGCGTCTTTTCCATCACGGTGCCGATCGGCATCCGGCAGGGCCGGGCGATACCTGCGGCCGAGGCCGCGCCAGGGCCGTTGAATAATTTTACCGGCCGCAGGGTATTCTGTCTTGATAACGATCGCTCGATCCTGATTGGCATGGAGGCCCTGCTGGGCAACTGGAAATGCGACGTGACCGGTTGTCGCAATGAAGAGGAATTCCTGGATGCGATGGAGCAGGGTGCGCCGGATGTGATCCTTGCTGATTATCACCTGGACGGCGTGCGCACCGGCATTGACGTGGTCTCTGCCTGTAATGCAACACGGTCACCAGCTATCCCCTGTATAGTGATTTCCGCCGACCAGACGGAACAGGTCAAGAAAGAAGCCCGGGGAACCGGCTATTATTATCTGCCGAAACCGCTCCGGGCGGCCTCCCTCAGGACGGTGCTGGCGAAAGTCTGGGAAGGTAGCTGACGTCAGCTACCACTTTTCAGGCATTATTTTGCGGCTGGTCCAGTTCTTCCAGATCAAGCTGTTTCATGGCGGCGACAATCTGGGTGCGACGGAACATACCGAATTTTTTCAGGATCGAGGTCATATGCGCCTTGACGGTGGAAATGGACAGATCCATCTCGTAGGCGATCTGTTTATTGAGCAGCCCCTGTGCCATATAGCTCAGGACCCGGTACTGCTGCGGGGTAAGACTGCCGAGAATTCGGGCTACATCCTGCTTGCCCGGATCAGGCGCGGGGTGGCTGTTGCGGGCGGTCTCCGGAATCCAGACCTGCCCTCCGTCCACAGTTTTAAGGGCTTCGGACATTTCCGGCAGGCTCAGGGATTTGGCAATAAAACCGGCCGCGCCGTAATTCAGGCATTGGTGAATGGTGGAGGTCCCATCATTGCCTGAGACAATGACAATCGGCAGTTCCGGATAGTGTTCACGGATAAAAATAAGACCCGAATAGCCGAAGGTGCCCGGCATCTGCAGGTCAAGGAGAAGAAAATCCGGCGTCTGGATGCTTTCCAGAAGCTGCTGAAGGTCATCCAGCGTGCCTGCTTCATGGATGCGGCAGTCGCCAAAAGCCTGTCCGATGGCCTGCTGAAGGGCCGTTCGGAAAAGGGGGTGGTCATCGGCGATGATGATGGTTTTCTGGTTGCGCATTTCCCGCTTTGTTTTTTTATTGTCTCCCTGCGGTCCATGCTAGCGGCTTTGATGGCGGAGGTACAGGAAATATCGCGGGTGTTCGGGCCGGACAAACAAAAAAGCCGCTCACAAGTGAGACGGCCGAGTAAATGCTTTTCTCTAAAAGAAATTGGAGCGGGCGATGAGATTCGAACTCACGACCCTAACCTTGGCAAGGTTATGCTCTACCCCTGAGCTACGCCCGCATTCCAATTTGGGTAAGTCACATAAGCGACTTGTGGGCGGATAATACGCAGAAGATTTTCAAATGCAAGTACAAAATCCAAATAAATATTAATTGATTGTTTTGCTGCGTCACCAGTATAAAAAAGCCCATCCTGAAGGTCAAATAAGAAGGGAATCTGACGGAAAATGACGAGACCTGAAGAAGAAAAACTCTTTAAATGTTTTGAGGAACTGGGAATCGAAACCCGGACTACCCGTCATGTACCACTATTCACGGTAGAAGAAAGCCAGGCCGTATGCGGTGGCATCGAGGGCGGCCATTGCAAAAACCTGTTTCTCAAGGACAAGAAGGGAAATCTACTGCTTGTGGTGCTGCTGGAAGACCGTCGCCTCGACGTCAAGGCCCTGCAGAAAAGCGATAAACTTGATGTCGGCCGCTTAAGTTTCGGTTCGGCCGACCTGATGCAGGAAGTATTGGGCGTCACACCCGGATCGGTCACCCCCTTCAGCTTGGTCAACCTTCCGGCCAAATATCGCGAAGGCGGATTTTCACTGATTCTTGATCGGCAGATGATGGGTCACGAGCTTCTGAATTACCACCCCCTGCATAACGAAGCGACGACGACAATCCGCAGCGGGGATCTGGTGAAATTTATCCGCCATTTTGGAATTGAGCCGATAATTATGGATTTTGATGCGGCCGTTCTTTAACCCGGGGATGAATCACTCTATATTAAAGGGCAACGGCAAGATGCGCCCCAAAGATAAAAGGACCTAAGATGCAGTATATGGACGGAGCCGACCAGGGACAGGCGGGACTGATAACGGACACGGATACCTCCACATTCATGGCGGACGTGATCGAGGCGTCCCAGCAGGTGCCCGTACTTGTGGATTTCTGGGCACCTTGGTGTGAACCCTGCAAAGCGCTGACCCCGGTGCTGGAGAAAGTGGTGAACGAGGCCGGCGGGGCGGTTCGCCTGGCCAAGATCAATATTGATGAAAACCAGCAGATTGCCGCCCAGATGCAAATCAGGTCCGTGCCGACCGTTGTCGCCTTCAAGGACGGCCGACCGGTGGATGCCTTTGCCGGCGCGCTGCCCGCAGATAAAATCAAGGAATTCATCGCCAAATTTGCCGGCGACATTGGTCCGTCGCCGATTGAACAGATGCTGGAACATGCCGGGATGCTGGTTGAAGAGCGTGACTTTGAAAGTGCCGGTGGCATCTATTCACAGATTCTGCAGGCCGAACCGCAAAATGTTATTGCGATTGCCGGGCTGACCCGTGTTCTTATTGAAATGGGTGATCTGGAAAATGCCGAAAATGTGCTCAACAGCGCCCCGGCCAATCTGGAAAGCAAACCGGAGATCACCTCTGCGCGGGCGGCGCTGGATATGGCCCGCCAGGCCGGTGACCTTGGTGACGTCAAGGAACTGGAAGCCATGCTGTTCGAGAATCCGGACAATCATCAGGCCCGGTTTGATCTGGCCCTGGCTTTCTGGGCCCAGGGACGACGGGACGACGCCGGTGACCAGTTGCTGAAAATTATCGCCAGGGACCGGGAATGGCAGGACGACGGCGCCCGGGCCCAACTTGTAAAATTCTTTGAGATTGCCGGCCCGACTGATCCTTTTACCGTATCGGCGCGCCGTAAACTTTCCAGTCTTCTTTTTGCCTGAGGAGGCGATATGTTCGGACTTGAGGAACTGCCCCGGGAAATACCGGCGTTTCCGCTGACGAGGGCGCTGCTGTTGCCCAAGGGTCAGCTTTACCTCAACGTTTTTGAACCACGGTATCTGGAAATGGTCAAACATGCCCGCGAAGGGCAGGGGGTTATCGGCATGATACAGCCTCTGCCGGCGGAAGGTTTCGGGCCGGGAAGTATTGCCCTGGATAACCTTGGTTGTGGTCCGGACAACCCGCCACTTTATAAGGTCGGCTGCCTGGGTATGATCTCTGATTATGAATCCAGTGACAGCGGTGCGACCACCATCATGCTGACTGGCCTCAGCCGGTTTGATGTTATTGAGGAGTTACCGCAACAACACAAGTACCGGGTACTGAGCGTGAGTTATGACAATTATCCGGATGATTGCGGGGCACCGCCAAGATCCCCCGACATTGACCGCTACCGGCTTCAGGATCTTTTGAAACGTTCCCTTGAGGCCCGCAATCTGTCGGCGGAATGGGGTGATTTTTTCGACCGGGCGGAAGACGAGGTGCTGATCAATGAACTGGCCAAATATTGTGTGACCAGTTCCGGCGAAACCCAGGCCGTTCTCGAGGCGAAAAACCTGAAGGCCCGGTTTGACCTGATGATCAGTCTATTGGAATTCAGTCTGGCCGGACCGTCCGGACCAAACGACAAACATTATCATTAAAGGTGACATATGACCGACGAACAGCAGCCGGAAAAAGCCAACTACGGCAAGGTGGACCCGAAACTTCTTGAGGTTCTGGCCTGCCCGGTGACCAAGGAGCCGCTGGAATATGACCGGGACGCGGGCGAACTGATCAGCCGCAAGGCAGGCCTTGCCTTTCCGATCCGCGACGGCATTCCCATCATGCTGGTCGAGGAAGCCCGCGAACTGGATGCGGACTGACCTTTACCTAGAGCGCCTCGCCTTTCAATAAGCGTGGCAGTTCCCCGACGGTACCGCGCGCATGGCGCATAAAGAACTTCCTTAAGGGCGGGATTTCATTGACCAGGCCAAGCCCGACCCTGCGGGCCAGGCGGACGGGGGCTATATCATTTGAGAACAGTCTGGTCAGGCCGTCGGTGACCACGGCCAGGGTGACATTGTCGGTGCGGCGCCAGCGGGCGTAATGATCAAGCACATCTGCCGCCCCAATGTCGCCACCGAGCCGGGCCCGGTCGACAATCACTTCCAGCAACACGGCAATATCCCGCAGTCCCAGATTAAATCCCTGTCCGGCGATGGGGTGAATGCCATGGGCGGAATCGCCGACAAGACAGAAACGATTGGCCGTATAACGGTCCGCCAGCTGCAGGGTCAGGGGATAACACCAGCGCTGGCCGAGAGAGCGAACTTCGCCAAGGAAGTCGCCGAACTTTTTGGCCAGTTCCCGGTTAAAGGCGTCCTCTGACAGTCCCATGATTGTGGGGGCGAGGTCCTCCGGCTCCGTCCAGACGATGGAGGAGCGGTTGTTGCGTAAGGGAAGAATGGCAAAGGGGCCGCCGGGAAAGAACCGTTCATGGGCAATGCCGCCGTGATCCAGTTCATGTTCGACAGTGGTGACGATCCCCTGTTGATGATAATTCCAGGTCCGGCATTTGATGCCATGCAGATCGCGTAACGGTGAATGCCGTCCTTCTGCGGCAACCAGAAGGGACGCCGTTATTTTCTTGCCGTTGGAAAGGGTTACTTCTGTATGGCCGATTGAGGCCCGGCAACCGGTAACATGCTCCGGCATCAGCAGGGTGATGTTTTTCTCGGCAGTCAGGGCGTCATAGAGCCCTTTGCGGATATGGCGGACCTCGACCATATAGCCCAGCGGACCTTCGCCCAGTTCTTTTTCATCAAAATGCAGGTAAAGCGGCGAGAAACCATCGGTGACCCGGATTTCATTGATGGGCTGGGCTTCTGATCCGATCTTTTCCCACAAACCAAGACTTTCAAGCATCATATAGGGGGCGTGGGAAATGGCGTAGGAGCGGCCGTCAAATTCATCATTCAGGGTCGGCGCCAGATCCATCCGGTCAATGAGGGTGCATTTCAGGCCCTGACGGGCAAGCCCGAGCGCCAGTGTCATTCCTGCGACACCGCTGCCGGAAATAATTACATCACTGTCTAGACCCATGGTGTTGTCCGTTATTTGTCTGGACCTGGAAGAGCGGGTGAAAATCAACTGATCCCGATCGTAAATTTACAGGAGATATATACAGAAATCTTCTCCCTGCTGGCAATGCAAATAAATTGATTAAAAACTATGCAAATAAATAAAATGCCTAAAAAATAGTCATTAATAAATGATTAAATAAATGACCCGAAACCAGAGAAAAATTATTTCTTCATATTTTTCAGTATCTTAGAGATAAATTCTGATTCTGGCACGACTCTTGTAATGAATCTGGCAACTCGGACATACAGGAGGAAGAGTCTATGAAAATGATAACTGCAATAATAAAGCCGTTCAAGCTGGATGAGGTGCGTGAGGCCCTCACCGGTATCGGCGTTGAAGGTCTCACTGTCAATGAGGTCAAGGGTTATGGTCGTCAACAGGGCCATTCCGAAATCTATCGCGGTGCCGAATATGACGTTGCCTTTGTGCCTAAGGTTCGTCTTGAACTGGCCGTGAAAGAGGATCTCGCTGAAAAAGCGATCGAGGCTGTCAGACAGGCTGCCTATTCCGGCCGCATTGGCGACGGCAAAATTTTCGTGGTCGACCTTGAGCAGGCCATGCGGATCAGGACAGGAGAGACGGGCGAAGACGCCCTTTAGGAGAAGAATTATGAAAAAGTTATTACGTGGGACAGGTTTGTTTTTAGTGCTTTCGGCGTTTATGGGTGTCTCTGCTGCCCACGCCGAAGTGAGTGAAGAAACAGCTTATATCTTAAATACACTATTATTCTTGATTGGTGGTTTCCTGGTGATGTGGATGGCGGCAGGTTTCTGTATGCTTGAAGCCGGTCTCGTGCGGACCAAGAATGTGGCCACCATGTGCCTTAAAAACATCGGTCTGTTTGCCATTGCCGGTATCATGTACTGGGCGATCGGCTATAACCTGATGTATATGGATGTGACCAGTTACATGGGCACATTCGAGTGGTGGACTGCCGGTGAGACAGCTGCTGCCGAGGCCATTGACACCTCCGGCGGATATGCTTCTGCCTCCGACTGGTTCTTCCAGATGGTGTTTGTGGCCACAGCAGCGTCTATCGTATCCGGTACCCTTGCCGAGCGCATCAAGCTGTTCCCCTTCTTCATCTTTGTGGTTGTCCTGACCGGCGTAATCTACCCGATCCAGGGATCCTGGGAATGGGGTGCAGGCTGGCTCGACCAGATGGACTTCAGTGACTTTGCAGGTTCTACCCTGGTGCACTCCACTGGTGGCTGGGCGGCTCTGACAGGCGCCATTCTGCTGGGAGCCCGTAAAGGTAAATACGCGGCAGATGGTTCTGTACGTCCAATCCCGGGTTCATCCCTGCCGCTGGCAACACTGGGTACATTCATCCTGTGGCTCGGCTGGTTCGGCTTCAATGGCGCATCACAGCTGGCTCTTGGCTCTGCCATTGATGCCGTTGCCGTGTCCCAGATCTTTGCCAACACCAACATGGCCGCTGCCGGCGGTGTGGTTGCTGCGATCCTGATGACCAAACTGCTGTACAAAAAAGTCGACCTGACCATGGCCCTCAACGGCGCCCTTGCCGGTCTTGTGTCCATCACGGCTGAACCACTGACCCCGACTATTGGTCAGGCGATCCTGATCGGTGGCCTGGGCGGTGTTCTGGTTGTTCTGGCGGTGCCGCTGCTCGACAAGCTGAAAATCGACGACGTGGTCGGTGCGATCCCGGTTCACCTGGTATGCGGTATCTGGGGTACCCTGGCTGTGCCAATCACCAATGATGCTGTTCCCTTCATGGCCCAGCTGACCGGTGTGGTTGCCATTGGTGCCTTTGTCTCCATTGCAAGTGCTGTGGTCTGGCTGGTGCTGAAATATACCATGGGTATCCGGATGAGCGAAGAAGACGAAGATCGTGGTAGCGATCTGGCCGAGCTTGGTCTGGAAGCTTACCCCGAATTCGGTCACGGCTCCCAGAAGCTGTAACTTAAGAAGTTTGGTCTTTGGCTTGGGTCTTCTAGCTAACTGACCATCAGGCGGGTGCTCCTGTCCCTCATGAGCGCCCGCCTGTCCCTCTTTTCAGATCTGAGTATAATTTAAGCAAATGGGCAAAAGCTGAACAGTTTTTGCCTGTTCTTTTTGCATTTTGCAAGTATGCTCGATTTGGTCATATTTTGTTAATATGTTGTTCAGGCTTAGTTTTTCCCTTTTGGCACGGTTTTTGAGTAAGCTTTCCGCGAAAGGTCCGCCAAACGGGCTTTGAAAATGAGGGACAAATATCATGGAAGCCTTTAAATCGGGCGCCGACGTATTCTTTGTACTGATCGGCGCCATACTCGTATTCGCCATGCATTCCGGTTTCGCCTTTCTTGAGGTGGGAACCGTCCGGCGCAAAAACCAGGTCAATGCCCTGGTCAAAATCATCTCAGACTTTGGCATGTCGACTGTGGCCTATTTCTTTGTCGGCTACGGCGTTGCTTATGGTGTGAGTTTTCTAGCCAGTGCGGCAGAAATCAGCGGCATGACCGGGGAGGCCTTTGCGGCCAATGGTTATGACCTGGTCAAATTTTTCTTTCTGCTGACCTTTGCCGCCGCCATACCGGCGATTATTTCCGGCGGAATTGCAGAGCGCGCCAGGTTCGGCTCCCAGCTTCTGGCAACGGCCGTGATTGTCGGGCTGGTTTATCCTTTCTTTGAGGGGATGGTCTGGGGCGACACCCTCAATTTCCAGGGCATGATGGAAGAGGTCTTCGGGGCACCCTTCCATGACTTTGCCGGTTCCATTGTCGTGCATGCGGTCGGCGGCTGGCTGGCGCTCGGCGCGGTGGTTCTGTTGGGTGCCCGCAAGGGCCGCTATCGCAAGGATGGCTCGCCGGTTGGTATTCCACCGTCAAATATCCCTTTCCTTGCTCTTGGCTCCTGGATTCTCTGTATCGGCTGGTTCGGCTTTAACGTGATGAGCGCCCAGGCGGTGGACAGCGCCAGCGGCCTTGTCGCCATGAACAGCCTGCTGGCCATGGTCGGCGGTATCCTTGCGGCTCTTGTGGTCGGTCGAAACGACCCGGGTTTCGTGCACAACGGCGCCCTTGCCGGTCTCGTGGCGGTCTGTGCCGGTTCCGACATCATGCACCCCGTGGGGGCACTGGTTGTCGGTGCGGTGGCCGGCGTGATCTTTGTTAATCTTTTTGTCATCTGCCAGGAAAAATGGAAAATCGACGATGTGCTGGGGGTCTGGCCCCTGCATGGCCTGTGCGGCCTGTGGGGCGGGATCGCTGCCGGTATCTTCGGTCTCGAGGCCCTGTGGGGCCTGGGCGGCGTGACCTTCCTGTCCCAGCTGGTCGGCAGCCTGATCGGGGCGGCCTTCGCCCTTGTCGCCGGATTTGCAGTTTACGGCGTGATCCGCCAGTTCATGGGCATTCGTCTTGACGAGGAAGAGGAATTCCGCGGCGCTGACCTGAGTATCCACAAGATCTCGGCCTATCCGGAAGAAGACCTGACCATGAAATAGGGTGCCACGGCTGTATGAGAGGCGAAGGGCGGTTCATCGGGATCGCCCTTTTGCTTTTCGGGGTTTATTTCTTTTCTTGTTTCCCCCAACGGGGACAAGTAAAGTAGCGCGAGATTTTTACAGAGGACCCGAATTTTGCTGAATTCCCGCCTGAAGGCCCTGCCGGACTATCCCTTTCCCCGCATGCGGGCGTTGCTCAGTGATATTGCCCCCGGTGATCCGTCAGGATTGAATATGTCCGTAGGCGAACCCCAGCACGCGGTGCCGGATTTTGTCGCCGATATTCTGGACCGGGAACGGGCGGCCTATCACAAATATCCACCGGTTGCCGGGACCGAAGACTGGCAGGAGGCGGTGGCAGGCTGGCTGGAGCGCAGATTTTCCATTGCCCCGGGTCATCTCGGCGGCGACCATCTGGTGCCTCTGTCCGGCAGCCGGGAAGGACTGTTTTCAATTGGTTTTGTGACCATTGATCGCCGCAAGGACGGCCAGGTGCCGCTGGTGCTGATGCCAAATCCCTTTTATCAGCCCTATGCCGGGGCAGCGATCGGGGCCAATGCCGAACCTTATTATGTGAATGCTGAGGCGGACAACGGTTTTCTGCCGGATTATGAAAGCCTGCCGGAACAGGTGCTGCGGCGGACGGCGCTCTGTTTTATCTGCAACCCGGCCAACCCCCAGGGCAGCCTGGCCTCGCTCGATTATCTGAAAAAAGCAATCCGGCTGGCCCGGAAATACGACTTTGTTGTTGTGGGCGATGAATGTTATTCGGAAATTTATGATGCCGAAGTGCCGGCCGGGATTCTGCAGGCCTGTATGGAACTGGTCGCGGAGGGTGAGGGTGATAAAGACAATCCTTTCCACAATGTGGTCTGTTTTAATTCGTTGTCGAAACGATCAAATCTGGCCGGCCTGAGGTCGGCCTTTATGGCCGGTGACCCGGTCATTGCCGGTGAATTCCGGCGACTGCGGAATTACGGCGGATCACCCTTGCCGTTGCCGGTTTATGCGGCGTCTGCTGCGGCCTGGCGGGACGAAAAACATGTGATTGAAAACCGCACACTTTACCGGCGCAAGTTCGACCTGGCGGAAAAATACCTGGCGGGCCGGTTTGATTTTAGCCGGCCGGCCGGTGGCTTCTGCCTGTGGCTCAATGTAGGGGACGGGGAGCAGGCAACAAGAAGGCTGTGGCAAGAAGCCGGAATCAGGGTCCTGCCCGGGGCCTATCTGGCACGGCCGGGGCAAAATGGGGTCAATCCCGGGAGCGGTTATATCCGTCTGGTGCTGGTGCACGGGGAAGACCTGCTGGAACCCGCTCTGGCCAAAATTGCCACAATTTTATAGAACAGTAATTTTTGTAAAACCCATAAGATGTAATATATTGAAGTACCGGCAATTGATTTTAGGATTATTTTTTGACTAACAGACGGAAAAATATAAAGAAATCGGCAAAAAAGGCCCTGCTTCCCGAAGCGGTGACGGAGTTCCTGAAAAAAGCTTTGATCCGCAGTTGGGGGGCCGTGCTGGTCCTTGTGGCCCTGGCGGCCTATGCATCTTTTGTCAGCTATGACATTCATGACCCCAGCTGGAATAACGAGGTTGTGGGAGGGGTTGGCAACTGGCTCGGCGCACCGGGCGCTTATGTGGCGGACCTGCTGATCCAGTCGCTTGGTCTGGGCGCTGTCGTGCTGGTTTTTCCGTTTCTGACCTGGGGCTGGCGGGTGATTTCCCTGCAGGGACTGCCGTTTATGTTCCGTCATCTTCTGCTTTTGCCAGTGGTTGTGCTTCTGGCATCGCTGGCCAGCTCGCTTTTTCCGGCCAACTCCCATTGGCCCCTGACTACAGGGATGGGCGGCATTCTCGGGGACCTGCTGAAAGATAATCTGATGTCCGTCTGGGCCATGACGGGGGTAGAGGCCTATCCTGTTCTCATGGGACTTGTAGCCCTGGGCCTGATGCTTCTCTGCCTTTTGTATGTGCTTGGCCTGGAACGGGAAGAATGGCGCGCCATTGGCCGCTTCCTGGTCAAAAGCACACTCCGGGGGGCAGCTGGAATCGGGTCCGGTATGCGGTGGGTTGCCGCACAGCTGCGCCGTGAGCCGGTCGAGAGCGGCAATGTCATCGACGTCAGCGGTAAAAAGAAAAAGGCCCGCAAAGAGCCGGTGATCCAGAAAACGGCGGAACCTGTTGAGCAGAAGTCGATACCGGTTGTGGATACGCCAAAACCGAGGGAAGCCAGAAGCCGACGGGAAGAAAAAGAAAAACAGCCGATGCTGGATATTATTGGTGACGGGGAATTCGCCCTGCCGCCGCTCAGCCTGCTCAGCAAGGCCCAGCCACTGGGTAAGGATGAAAAACTTTCCCGGGAGGCGCTTGAACAGAATGCAAGAATGCTGGAATCGGTGCTGGATGATTTCGGTGTGCAGGGGGAAATTACCCAGGTCCGGCCCGGTCCGGTGGTCACCCTCTACGAGCTTGAACCTTCTCCGGGGACCAAATCCTCCCGGGTGATCAATCTGGCCGATGACATCGCCCGCAGCATGAGCGCCATATCCGCCCGTGTGGCGGTGGTGCCGGGCAAGAACGCTATCGGTATTGAACTGCCCAACAGCAAGCGGGAGATCGTTGCGCTCAGGGAACTGCTGACCAGTCCGGCCTATGAGGACAGCAAGGCCAAACTGCCGTTGACATTGGGCAAGGATATCGGCGGCGAGCCGATTATTGCGGATCTGGCGGCGATGCCGCATCTTCTGGTGGCCGGGACCACAGGGTCCGGGAAATCAGTGGCCATCAATGTGATGATCCTGTCGCTGCTCTATAAACTGACGCCGGAACAGTGCCGTCTGATCATGATCGATCCGAAAATGCTGGAATTGTCGGTCTATGACAATATTCCCCATCTGCTGACCCCGGTGGTGACGGATCCGAAAAAAGCCGTTGTCGCACTGAAATGGGCGGTGCAGGAAATGGATCATCGCTACCAGAATATCGCCAAGCTGCAGGTGCGCAACATCAGTGCCTATAACCAGCGCCTGGAACAGGCCCGCAAGAAGGGGGAGGATATCGTGCGCCGTGTGCAGACCGGTTTCAACCCGGAAAGTGGCGAACCTGTCTATGAGGAAGAGCATCTGGACCTGACCCCGCTGCCGATGATTGTCATTGTGGTTGACGAGATGGCCGACCTGATGCTGGTGGCGGGCAAGGATATCGAGGTGCTGATCCAGCGTCTGGCCCAGAAAGCCAGGGCGGCGGGCATTCACCTGATCATGGCAACCCAGCGTCCGTCGGTGGATGTGATCACCGGCACCATCAAGGCCAACCTGGCCACCCGTATCAGTTTCCAGGTGACCTCGAAAATCGACAGCCGCACCATTCTTGGTGAGCAGGGGGCGGAACAGCTTCTGGGCATGGGCGACATGCTCTATATGGCCGGCGGCGGGCGGATTACCCGTGTGCACGGTCCCTTTGTCAGGGACGAGGAAGTGGAACGTGTGGCTGATGAACTGCGCAAGCAGGGCTGGCCGGACTATTTGGAGAATATCACCGAAGAGCCGGACGAGGGCTATGATAACACCTTCCTGCAGCATGCGGTCAGTGATGGTAATGGCGGTAAATCCGGCAGCGGCGACGATCTGTATGACCAGGCCGTGGCGATTGTTGCCCGGGACGGCAAGGCGTCGACCAGTTATGTGCAGCGGCAGCTTCAGATCGGCTACAACAGGGCTGCCAATATCATTGACCGGATGGAACGGGAAGGGGTGGTCAGCGCCGCCAACCATGTTGGCAAGCGCGAGGTGCTGATCCAGGATCACAGCGGCGGAAACTGATGCCATATTTTAATCCCAAAGCCATGCTAGCGTGTGATCGTGCGGGAGTTTTAAGGAAAGAATATGAATAAACTTCTCTTGATGACTTTCCTGGCCATTAGCGGGTTTTTCCTTGCTGCTCCGGCTGCTCTGGCGGTTGAGCGGGCAGCCCAGGCAGAGGTGACGACGGTGGAGCCGGCACCAAGTCTGGTGACCGGCGAAGACAGGACGCAGGTCATTGCCCGGATTGAAGAAAGCCTCAATACAATCAAGAGCCTGACCGCACAGTTTATCCAGCGGGCGCCCGATGGCGCGGTATCGGAAGGCACCGTTTTTCTGGAACGTCCGGGCAAGCTCCGGTTTGATTATGAAGACGACTTGCCTTTCCTCATTGTCAGTGACGGAACGATGCTGAGCTTTGTGGATTATGAGGTGGACCAGGTCACCCGCTGGCCGATCAGCAAGACGCCGCTTGGTATTCTTGTGGATGAAACGGTCAGCCTGTCAGGCAAGATCGAAGTCCCTGAAATCATCCGTTTTGCCGGCCTGCTCAAGGTGCCGGTGGTTGACAAGGAGCGCGATGAGCAGGGTTATATCACTCTGATTTTTGAAGAATCCACCATGGAACTCAGGGCCTGGGAGGTCATGGATGCCCAGGGGTACCTGACCCGCGTCGCACTGGTCAATCCGCAATATAATGTGGATATTGACAAGAAGCGGTTTACCTTCAAGGATCCCCGCCCGGTCAGCAAAAGGCCGTTTCAGGGACCACGAAGATAGCCTAAAGCACATTATTTAGGTGTAAAAAACCTTTACAATACAATATGTTGTAAAAAATATTTCAAGGTGCTCTTGAAAGTAGGTATTATTCAATTATCTCTAATATGCGAGCCGGGGTTGCTCATATGATCTACACTTCCTCAGATTATCCAGTTCCCCGGTTAGCCGGCAAGAGGTTCCCTCCCCCTCCCTCTTGCCAAGCATAGCGTAGACTGCCCGGTCAGATTTATCTGGCCGGGTTTTTTTCTACTCAATTCTTGTTAAATCTCTCCGGGCGGACTAGTAATGAGGACAATTTAGAGTGGCTGAGGTATTACCGGTATGGATGATGAGAATATTGATATTGAGGATTATCCCACGCTGTTGCAGGTTGGGCGGTTTGCCCGCCTGATTCCCCATACCAACTGGTTTCGGAATGTGGGGGAACCCCTCAGTCCCGCAATCAGACAAAAGGCCCGGGCCTATCTTGATGCGCTTGGTTTTCCCGGTGCTGACATCGCCCAGATACTTGACTGGGATGAGGCGGCGGCGACCATGGAAACCAACGACTGGAACAGCCCCTGGTGGGAAGCCGAGGAACAGCTTCTGGCCGGACTGGCCATGTCTGCCCAGGAAATGCTTGATCCTGACGCCTTGAGAGTGGCGCTTACCCATGTGAATACCCAGGCCTCCGAATATATCACCGAGGCACTTCTGACCACGGCGGACTTGTGGGGAATCCATGACGACGAACTGATCCGCGCGGCCGCGGGAACGGCTATTCACAGCTGTTATCAGGCGGCCCTGATGATTGCCGCCGGGGAAGAGGAAGATCACCCCTTTGCCCTCAAATTCCAGCTTTTTGAAGAAGGCTGGTGGCCATTGGGGGTGGTCGGCAACACCTTTAATATTTTCTGACACTAAATATATATATTAAAGAGAATTCAGGCGAAAAAGGGTATTTTATGAAAACAGTTAGACTGGCGACCTGGAATATAAACAGTGTCCGGACCAGGCTGGATATTGTCGACCAGTTTATCAACGAAGCCTCCCCGGATATTATCTGTTTCCAGGAAACCAAGGTCCAGGACCATATGTTTCCGCTGAAATTCTTTACCGAGCGGGGTTATGAACATGCGGCCCTGGCGGGACAGAAGAGTTATCACGGGGTCGCAACTTTTTCCCGCACCCCCTTTGAGAACAAGGGGCGTATTGACTGGTGCGGCAAGGGTGACGCCCGTCATGTGGAGGTCGTCTTGCCCGGCGGAGTAGCGCTGCATAATTTTTATGTGCCGGCCGGCGGTGACGAACCGGATGTGGCCGTGAATGACAAGTTCGCTCACAAGCTTGATTTCCTGGATGAAATGACCCGGTGGTCCGGGGAACTGCCCAAAGACGGCAAATATATTTTGGTCGGCGATCTGAACATTGCGCCATTGGAGCATGACGTCTGGGATCATAAAAAGCTGCTGAAGGTGGTCAGTCATACCCCCGTTGAGGTGGAGCGCATGAAGGACCTGCAGCAAGCCCATGACTGGCAGGATGTCATGCGCCAATTTGTGCCGGAAGAGGAAAAACTCTATAGCTGGTGGTCTTACCGGGCAAAGGACTGGCGGACGGCCAACAAAGGCCGCCGTCTTGATCATGTCTGGGTCAGTCCGTCCCTGCAGCATACACCGCGCTCCATGCAGGTGATGGAAGACGCGAGGGGCTGGGAAAGGCCCTCGGACCATGCGCCGGTGCTGGTCGATTTCGAATTTTAGAGTCAGCCTCTATTAACGGTTTGTTTACCTTTTGGTAAGCTCTTGCATGGTAAAATAGAAAAACAGGGCAGAGGCAACCCCAATCAGGTGCATTTTTAATGGCAGATATGTCTAAACTCAAATACACATTTTTCAACAGGATATCCGGCGATGATATTCCCCCGGACCATCCGGTAGGGTTGTTTGCGTCGCATTGGCGGGCACTTCGCGGCGACAGGCCGATTCCCGAGAGACGTAATTTTTCACCAGCCAAGGTTCCGTTCCTTTTACCTTATGTGGTTGTTCTGGAGCTGATGGACACGGAGGAGGGGCTGGATCTCCAGACGCGTCTGGAAGGGGAGTATATGATTTCCCTGACCGGAAAGAGCAACATGGGCCACTCCGCCAGGCATGTCATGGAGGAGGATGGTTTTCTGGCCCGTTTGACGGAAGCTCAGGAAACCTTAGGCACCGGGGAAGTCCAATATTCGGAAATTGAAGCCCAGGATCATAAAATGAAGCCACACCGTCTGTTTCGGGGCGTCTTTCCCTTCTTGTCGAACGGGAAAAGTCTGGGGCAGGTTTTTATTGTTGTTGGCGAAAGTCACCTGAACCTTAAATAAATCCTCAATCTGTCCTCTGTGCCTCGATCTGATATCCAACGGAATCGCAATCCTCATAGACGTCGGTTTTTCTGCTGGAAACCTGTGCCGCAATGACCTGCGTCTGGCCAAAGCACAGCGCGACGATATCCCGGCACAGGCTTTCCTGAAGGTTATAGTGTCGGGCTTCAATCAGTTCAGTGATGCCCGTGCGCAGGAAGTCATAGTCCAGCACTTCCTCGATATGGTCCTGCTCCGGGCAATTGGTATTCACGGTCAGGACGATATTGAAAATGATGCGTTGCGGTGCCGCGCGCTCATGATCATGGATCCCGATGGATACCAGGGTTTCGAAATTTTCCAGAATAATCTGGCGCCGGGTGACCTGATAGGAGTTCATTCGGGTCTTCCTTTATTCAGATATTTTTCCGCTATATTGGCCACATCCCGGTTCATGCGCAGATTTTTCTGTCCGCTGTCCAGGGGGATCACCGCCGCATTGAAAGACGGCGTTTCGATCAGGTGCCGGACGGTTCGGGCAATATCCTCCGGCGTGCAGGCGGTTTCATTCAGATTGAAATGGCGGGTCAGCTCGAAATTTTCTTCGGACTGATCGCCGCTGAGCAGGGTCAGGCCTGGTGCAACCGCATTCACCCGCACCCTCGGCGCCATCGCCATGGCAGTGGCTTCTGTGGCGCCGGCCAGGGCATATTTGCTCAGGCTGTAGGACAGGAAGTCGGGGTTCATGGCGAAGATACTGCTGTCGATAAGATTGACGATGCTGCCGCGATCGTTTTCCCCAAGGGCTTCATAAAGTGCCCGGCTCAGCTGCAACGGGGCCCGGAGGTTGACCTCCATGTGGGCCTGAAAGGACCCCGCATCAAGGGAAAACAGATTGTCATCTCTGAACAGCGAAGCATTGTTCACCAGATGGCGCAGGGGCGGGCACTCGAGTCCCCCCAGCTTGGGCACAAGATCCTGCACCTGTTGATAATCCGAGAGATCGGCCTGGATCAGGCTGGCTGATCCACCGTTTTTCAGAATATCAGCCCGGGTCTGCAGCGCGCACTCCTCCGACTGGTGATAATGCAGGTGAATATGATAGCCCGCTTTTGCCAGTGTAAGTGCGATTTGGCGGCCGATGCGTCTGGCCGCCCCGGTGACAAGAATACTGCTGTCCATTGTGCCCTTCCGTTAGATTTACAGGAGAATAGCCTGACCTGTTACGCCAGTTCAAGCGCTATAGATTTTTCTGCAGGATGATTTCAGGACAGATCGTTGATCGACATGTCGGCTCGTTTCCACCAGGGACTGGCCGCTTCAGTATATCCTGTTGTGCACAGCGCCTTGTCCGGGTCGCCGTGGAAAATGACCGTATTGGTCGGCGTTTCTTCAATTTCCATCCGGTGGCAGAGTATGCCGAGGCCCAGATCATCGAGGAAGCTGTTGATTTTGGCAAACAGGCAGGCCGCCAGGGCCTCTGTGGTGGGATCTCCCGGGGTGACCAGGAGGTGAGCCAGGTTTTCCGGCTCATTGTCCCGGAAATAGCCGATCAGGGGATCCCGGTGGGACAGATGCAGGCTGTGATCCAGATGATCGTCAATCCAGCGGTGCCAGGTCTTTTTCAGGGTTTCAAACGGTGCCATCATGTTGGCGTCGCCGTCCAGCGCGTCATTTTCGGGGCGGCTCAGATATACTTTTACGAATTCATTGTGACCGTGGGGCACAAAACAGCGGCTGTCCTTCAGGCTGAACAGCCTGTGAGACATGGAATATCGCCGTGTAAAACAAATTTCAAACATGGTGCGCCCGTTAAAAAAGGATAACTGGCGCTTGATATATCAGTGCAGGCCCAGAGTCCAGAAAAGAGTCCGTGACACCCGTGATAGCGGCTCTCTGGTCACCCCCTCTAGTCACCAAGGCGGTAGCCGCCGGGTTCCGTGATCAGGATCGTGGCATTCGACGGATCCGGTTCGATTTTCTGGCGCAGGCGATAGATATGGGTTTCCAGTGTATGGGTGGTGACACCGGCATTATATCCCCAGACCTCATCCAGCAGCACATCCCGGCTGACGGCTGTGCCTTCGGCCCGCTTCAGGTATTTCAGGATATTGGTTTCCTTTTCGGTCAGGCGGATCTTTTCCCCGCTCTCCTGGTGGGTCAGGTTCTTTTCGCCGGGCTTGAACAGATAGGGACCGATCACAAAGGAGGCATCCTCGCTGATGCTGTGCTGACGCAGGTGAGCCCGGATACGGGCCAGCAGAATACCGAACTTGAAGGGTTTGGGAACATAGTCGTTGGCGCCGGCATCAAGCCCAAGAATGGTATCCGCGTCGGAATCGTTGGCGGTCAGCATGATAATGGGGATTTTTATGTTGGATTTGCGCATCATCCGGCAGATTTCCCGCCCGTCGATATCCGGCAGGCCCACATCCAGAACGACCAGATCATAGGCACCTTCCTTGGCGGCTTTCAGGCCGTCCATGCCGGTGCCGGCCTGTTCGGTCTCGAACTCCTCGTGGAACGCAAGTTGTTCGGCCAGGGTTGCGCGAAGATCCTCGTCATCATCCACCAAAAGGATCCGGTAGGTCTGGGCCATGTTAATTTTCCCTCTGTATTCTGTTCTTTTTTGGGTTACAACACTATATAAAGCACAAACTTAGTATATCAGATTACCTGAATTCTGGATATTTTAATGGGTACAGACCTGCCATCAAATAACCCTGCAGGGGAAATGACATTCGATCACAAGATAGTGAATGTGGAACGCGCGGCAAGTGAATTGCGGCGCGGCAGGCCTGTTCTGGTCTCCAGTGACGACCAGGAAATTCTTGCATTCCCCCCGGAACTTCTGACGGATAAGTGGCTGGAAAGCCTGAAAGCCGTCGGGGATGGAAGGGTGCATGTGGGCCTGACCTATAACCGGGCCAATGTGCTCAAGGTCTCTCCACGCAAGGGCGATGTGGCGCTGGTGGAGGTCTCGTCCCACATGAACAGTGCGGCAATCCAGTTTATGGTGGACCCGGCCGATGATCTCGACCATCCCCTGATGGGACCCTATAAGGCGGCGGCGGAAACGGCTGGTCCGATGCAAGAGGCCGGGATAAAGCTCTGCAAGATCGCCCGCCTGCTGCCGGCAGCCGTTTTTGCCGGGCCGGTGCGGAAGGGGCAATTTGAAGACCTTTTGAGTGTTACGGTCGACGAAGTGACCGACTATGACCTTGCGGATGCCCTGTCGCTGGAAAAGGTGACGTCAGCCAGGGTGCCGCTGGAAGGGGCGGAACGGACCGAGATTGTTGCCTTCCGTCCTAAGGACGGGGGCACTGAACATTTCGCGATCCTGATCGGGGCGCCCAATCGCCATGACCCGGTCCTCGCCCGCATTCATTCGGAATGTTTTACCGGTGATCTGCTGGGCAGCCTGAAATGCGATTGCGGCGACCAGATGCGGGGCGCCATCAAATTCATGCAGGAGCAGGGCGGCGGTGTCTTGCTTTACCTGGCCCAGGAAGGGCGGGGCATCGGCCTGATCAACAAACTCAGGGCCTATCACCTGCAGGATCAGGGTTTTGACACGGTGGATGCCAACGAGAGGCTCGGTTTTCTCAGTGATGAGCGGATTTTCGAACCGGCCGCGCAGATGTTAAAAAAAATGGGTTTTTCGGCCGTGCGTCTATTGACCAATAACCCGGACAAGGTGGCAGGCCTGGAAGCCTGCGGCATCAAGGTGACCGAGAGAGTGGAACATAAATTCCCGTCCAACGGCCACAATGAATTCTATCTGAGAACCAAGAAAAAACGTTCGGGTCATTTTCTCTAGAACTTTTTATAGCAAATCGTGCTTTTTAAGCTGATGGCGCAGCTGGTGATAGGTCAGGTTCAGATAGACCGCCGTATCCCGCTGATTGTGCTTGTTGGCCTTGAGCGCCTTCTGTAGTAGGTCTTTCTCCAGTTTGGCCACCGTCTCGTTATAGTCAGTTGGCCCCAGGGCGGGAGAGGTTACAGGGCCTGAAGAGGATGGTTCATTGTCCTGTCTCCCTACAGGCTCCTGCTGTCGGACCGGGGATGCGGTTTTGGGTCGCCAGGGTGACCTGAAGGGATCCAGCTCGACGATGTGAACCGGCTCAAACTCGTCTTCGGCATGCCAGACGGCCCGCTCCACCACATTTTTCAGTTCGCGGATGTTGCCGGGCCAGTCATGATCCTGCAGCGCCTCGATCATGTCCCCGGAAAAACCGGGAAAAGACGCCCAGTCACGATCATGGGCGGCGCGCTGGCCGAAATGAAAGGCCAGCAGAATAATATCCTCGCGCCGGGCCCGAAGCGGCGGCAGGGTGATCACATCCAGCGCCAGCCGATCAAGCAGGTCATGGCGGAATTCTCCCGCGTCGGCGGCCGACGGCAGGTCGATGTTGGTGGCGCCGATCAGGCGCACATCCACGGTCAGGACCTTGTTGCCGCCGACCCGCTGGAAGGTGCCATATTCAGTGATGCGCAAGATTTTTTCCTGGGCCGACATGGAGCAGGTGGCGATTTCATCCATGAACAGGGTGCCGCCGTGGGCTTCTTCAAAACGGCCGACCCTTTTGTTGGTGGCCCCGGTGAATGAGCCGGCTTCATGGCCGAACAGTTCTGATTCCAGCAGGCTCTCGGTCAGGGCGGCACAGTTGACCTGGATGAAGTTTCCTTCCCAGCGCGGCGACAGGAAATGAAGGCGGGCGGCGATCAGTTCCTTGCCGGTGCCTCTCTCGCCGATTACGAGGACCGGGCGTTCATGCTTGGCGGCGCGGGAGGCCTGGTCAATCACCTCCAGAAAGGCGGGGCTTTCACCGATAATGGGCTGGTCTTGTGGGGATGACATGAATTTCACCAAAAATTATCAAAAATTCCTAACAGGTAGCGTAAATTATCAACCAAAAAACTTCAACAGAATTCGGTATCTTTAAAAAGTATATATAAAACAATATGTTATAAATATTTCCAAAAACTGGCACGCTTTCTGCAAATGTCAAAGCGGGTAGCGGGAACAGAGCTATTAAATTGGAGAAAGATTATGGGCATTTTTACACGCCTCAGTGATATTGTGAATTCAAACATCAACCACATTCTGGACAAGGCTGAAGATCCGGCAAAAATGATCCGCCTGATGATCCAGGAAATGGAAGACACCCTTGTGGAAGTACGGTCTTCCGCCGCCCGGGTGATCGCCGACCGCAAGGAACTGGACCGCAATCTGGCGCGCCTCGATGCCGCCCAGCAGGAATGGTATGCCAAGGCCGAACTGGCCCTGAGCAAGAATCGTGAAGACCTGGCCAATGGCGCCCTGATGGAACGGGCCAAGCTTGCGGAAATGGCTGAACGTCTGGAAAATGACAGGGATCCCCTGGAAGAGGCGCTGGCCAAATATGAAACCGATATTATTTCCCTGGAAGCCAAGATCAAGGAAGCCAAGACCAAGCAGAAATCCCTGCTTGAGCGTCAGCGTTCTGCCTCAAGCCAGCTTCGGGTTCGCGAGAAACTGTATGACAACCGGATCGAGGACGTCATGACCCGTTTTGGCCAGATGGAGCGCCGGGTCGAGGACACTGAAAGCCGGGTGGAAGCCGCCGATATGGGCCGGGAAAAAAGCCTGCACGAAGAATTTGCCGATCTGGAAACTCAGCAGAAAGTCGCTGACGAACTGGCCGAACTGAAGGCCAAAATGGCCAAAGGCGCAGAAAAAGAAACAACCAAAACCAAGAAAAAATAAAGCAGGCAGGGGTTCGCCCCTTCCTGCGGGGATATAGCATCAGAGGAGAAGTTTGACATGGCCGAAGTTTTTGGAATTTTGTTCCTTACTATCTGCGCCCCCCTTTGGATTATTTTCCATTACATCACGAAATGGAAATCCGCCAAGACGCTGACCAGCGAGGACGAACAGATCCTCAGTGACCTGTACGAGAGCGCGGAAAAGATCGAGAGCCGCCTGAACAATATCGAGCGCATCCTGGATGCGGAATCTCCTGACTGGAGGACAAAGTGATGACACCTCATCCTGAACATCATGCCCCCAAATACAATAAACTGTATCTGGACAAAAAATCTGCAAAGATTTCCGGGGTCTGTGCCGGGCTGGCCGATTACTTCGGTGTCGATGTCACCCTGATCCGTGTTGTCACGGTTATTGCCTTCTTTTTCTTCGGCGGCCCGCTGATCCTGATCGGTTATGTGCTTCTGGCCTGGATGCTGGATCCCCGCCCCGGTGACCTCTATCACGACGAGAAAGAGGGCGAATTCTGGAAGAACGTGCGGGTCAAGCCGCGCAACACGATCCGGGATGTGCGTTATAAATTCCGCGAGATTGAAAAGCGCCTGCGGGCGACGGAAGCCCACATCACCTCAAGCGAATATAAACTCCACAAGGAGTTTCGCGACCTGGAGAATGAGAAATGACCAGTTACAGAGAAGACCGTTATTACCGTCCCGCCCGCCGGCTGTACAAGGACAGTTTCAGGGGCAAGATCTGCGGCGTCTTTGCCGGTCTCGGCGAGTATCTCGGTATCAATGCCGCCCTGCTGAGAATATTGGGCATTGTCGGCATCTTTATGTCCGGCCCTGTGATCATCTTCGCCTACTTCATCGCGGCCCTGGTGATGAGTGACAAGCCGTTTCACCTGTATCGGTAAGCCCGCAAAAGAATATTGAAGGAGGGGTAAAATGAATGTTTTTGAAATGATAGTCATCATTGTGGTGGTGACGGCGATTGCCGGGGTGCTCAAGCACTGGACCAGAGGCCGCAACAGTGAAACAGACAGGGATTACAGTGACATAATGAGCGATCTGGGGCTTGAGGAAGATTATTACAGCAAGAAGCAGATACAGCCCCATCTGGAGCGGATCAGGAAGCTGGAAGAGCGGGTGCAGGTGCTGGAACGGATCGCCACCGACAAGGGATCAAACCTGGCCCGGGAAATCGACAACCTGGCCTGAGCCGACAGAGAGAAAAACCGGAGGACAAAATGTTGCTTAAGGAACTGATAGTTGAGCCAGCCAACGATAATCCCTCCCGCGGGGTGCTGAAAGCCGGGGACCGTATATTTCCCTGTGCCCTTGGGAAACAGGGTCTTGTACTGGACAAGCAGGAGGGGGATCATAAAACTCCCGTGGGGCAATTTCCCCTGAGAACCGTTTTTTATCGCTTTGATAAGTTGTCTAAGCCGATTTATACCCAAGTGCCGATGCTGGCAATCCTGCAGGAGGACGGCTGGTGTGATGATCCGAAGGATATCGCCTATAACCAGCCTGTGATGCTGCCCTATCATGCCCGGGCGGAACGCTTGTGGCGCGAAGACGACCTTTATGATGTGCTGGTCGTACTGGGCCAGAATGACGATCCCGTGATGCCGGGCAAAGGTAGCGCCATCTTCCTTCATGTGGCCCGGGGGAATGATCCGGACAGTTTTGAAGGCACCGAAGGCTGCGTCGCCCTGCAGAAAGAACATCTGCTGGAACTGTTGCCGGAATTGTCGCCTGAGACAACCCTGAAAGTGGTCACTCACTGATCCTGACGATCCTCCGGCGGCAACCGTCAAAGAATTTTTATTGGACTTAATGCGTCTGATATCTTCCACTCCCGGCCCCTGGTTTCAGGGCGCCGGGCTTTTTATATCAATATCCCGGCCTTGAGCCGAAGACGGCGGTGCCGACCCGCACATGGGTGGCGCCGTGCCTGATGGCGGTCTCGAAGTCGCCGCTCATGCCCATGGAAAGAATTGGGATATCATTGCGCCGGGCAATGTCGGCCAGCAAATCGAAATGAGGGGCCGGGTCCTGATCCGCCGGCGGAATGCACATGAGGCCGGTAACACTGAGGCCGAGCTCTTCCCGGCACAGGCGGATAAAATCGTCGGCATCCTCGGGTGCAATCCCGGCCTTCTGGTCCTCCCGGCCCACATTGACCTGGATATAGATATCCCGGCGGATATTCTCTTCCTTGAAAAGACGGGCGAGGGCGCGGGCCAGTTTGGGACGGTCAACGGTTTCGATGACATCAAACAGCTGAATGGCCTGGCGGGCCTTGTTGGTCTGCAGCGGGCCGATCAGATGAAGGCGCACGTCGGGGTATTTTTCCATCAGGGCAGGCCATTTTTCGGCTGCTTCTTGGACCCGGTTTTCGCCGAACAGCCTTTGTCCCGCTTCCAGCACCGGCGTAATGACGTCAGCGCCGTGCACCTTGGAAACGGCCACCAGCTGCACGCAGCCGGGCGCACGGCCGGCGGCTGAGGCGGCGGCGGAAATTTTACTTAATACCTCTTCAAGGGCTCTGGTCACGGCGGGCATCCTGCTCTATTCTGACGATATGTTTTATCAGCGCCAGACCCTAGCAGCAATTGCCGCCAAGCTCAATCAGGGAAACCAATCTGATTGGCCGCTCGGTCCGGCTCTTTATCTGACGGATGCCACTGTACACCCGGCGCCGGAAAGGATCCTGGAACAACTGCCGCCGGCCAGTGTGGTGGTCCTCAGGGACTATGATCACCCGGGGCGAGAGGCCCTGGCCCGTCATCTGGCGGGTCTCTGCCGCCGGAAACATCTTTATTTCCTGGTCGGGGCGGACGCCGCGCTTGCCCGGAAGGTGGGGGCCGTTGGCGTACATCTGCCGGAGGGACTGGTCCGGCACCTGCCGCGTTTGAGACACAAACATCAGGACTTTATTTTTACAACAGCCTGTCATTCCGCCCGCGCCCTGCATCGTGCCGAAAGACTGGGAGCTGACGCGGTATTGTTATCCCCGGTTTTTCCAACAGAAAGCCATCCCGAATCCCTGACGCGCCCGGACCTGACCCTCGGGCCGACCCGCTTCAGGACTCTGTGCCGACGGACGGATCTGCCGGTTTACGCGCTGGGCGGGGTCACCGGGCAAACGGCGCAGCGACTCAGGCATGCCCCGCTGGCGGGACTGGCGTCCATTCGCGGATATGAAGAAGGCTAAACTCAGAAGTTGACGTTTGTGCCCAGCAGGAAGACCTGGGTATCGGACAGGGGATCCTGTTCCGCATTCTGGCCATAGCTATAATAGGTGAAGCGCCCGGTGAAATGCAGGTTGGGCAGCAGGCTGTATCCGGCGCCGACTTCAAGAGCGTATACCTTGTCGAAATAATCAATCGTGGACGACAGATATTCATATTCCTGCTTGCGGCGATATTCGGCAAAGCGCACATCGGTAAACCAGCTGCGGCCATGATAGCCGAGGCCCACATCATAACCGCTCAGATCCAGGTCGACCAGATTTCTTTCCCGGCTGAAGGAGGCGCCGATGGAGAACCCGGCATAAGCCACATCAAGCGACAGGTTATAGACCTGCCGGTTGCGCAGATCATACTGTGAGCCGTCATACAGCGGCGACATGATTGAAGAGGGGCTGATCAGGAAGCTGGAACCAACTGAAATATCAAAGGTTTTCGGGTCAAGGCTGCGGTCCGCCGGGCCATAGGAGAAGGTCACCCGGTTGCCGGCCATCAGGCCATCAAGCAAGCCGCTTGAAAGCTGTACGCCGCTACCGGAGGTATCGAGGGGCTGCATATTGAACAGAAGGGACGGTTTGCTTTCGCTGGATTTTTCCACCTTGAAACCGGATTTTTTCTTGCGATTTTCCTCTGCAACCGGATCCTTGAGAAAGATAAACTGGTCGGCAGTTTCCGCGGTCGGGGCGTCAAAGATGATTTCCACCTCGTCACTGGGACCAGAGGCGCTGGCTCGCGACGTGTCCTCGAAAGAAACACTGAGCGGCTGCATGTCAAAGTCGACGGTTTCCACTTTCATCTGGGCATAGGAAACACTGCCAGTCAGTATAAAACCGACGGCTGATGCCAGTATCACTATGCCGATGGACCGTTTCACGGGTGTTTCCTCAATTTTTTGTTTACCCAGGCAGATAACAGATCTGCATCAATCACGTTGCTTAACCCTGCTGCCTGAGAAATATTTTTTTATTATGACAGTATAGGCCCTGCAGTGAGAAAATCAAATGGATTCCATGATATTCCGTCCGTTTTCTGAAGTATTCTTTCAGCTTTTTTACCTGTCGGCATTCACCGGCCGGGCTGTGTTTCGGACATGGTTTGGTCAAGAAAATCTTGTCTGATTTCAGACAAACGGATAAACAGCTTTAATAAGCGAAAGTCAAGGGGTATGATGCCCCGGTTTATGAAAACCTGACCACAGGTAATATGATATATATTTGTGCGTAACAGACGGATGGAAGTTGCATGATTTTTAAGCGGATAACAAATAAAGCGGCAGGGGATATCGTGGGAGCAGGCAGAAAATTGACGGGAATTTCCCTGCTGGCGGCAGTGTTGCTCACTCTCGGCGGGTGCAGCATTTTCGGCGGCGGTGATGAAGGGGCGTCTGAAGCCCGTCTGGAAGCGGCTGAAGAAGTCTACCAGATTGGCGTCAATGCCTATCTGTGGCGTGCGTCTCTGGACACAATTGCCTTTATGCCCGTTCTGCAGGCGAACCAGTCAAGCGGCGCCATACTGACCGACTGGCGGACAAATCCGCGGGATGCAAGTGAACGCACCAAGACTGAAATCTATATTGTCGGCAGAAAACTGCAGGCGGATGCCTTGCGGGTGGTGATTCACCGGGAACAGAAACAGGGTGACGACTGGGTAGAGGTCGGTCCGCGTCCGGGGGCTGAATTCAAGCTGACCAACGCCATCCTGCTTCAGGCCAGGACACTGCGTCGGAATAATGCTCCCCTGAAAAACTGACAGGGACAGCCCAGCGGGAAACCTGCCGGTTCTTCGGGACCGGCACAAATAAAATACCAGGGATCCGTCTTCGACATTGTTGCGGCGGGTCCTCCTTGATTTTAGATCAGGCACAAAGATCAGGAAGTTGAAAGAATGACACGCTATAACGCCGGTGTAACCGAGGCAAAATGGCAGCAGACCTGGGACAACCAGCAGACCTTCAGGGCCGTCGAAAATCCGTCAAAACCCAAATATTACGTGCTGGAGATGTTCCCCTATCCGTCCGGCCGGATTCATATGGGCCATGTGCGCAACTATACCCAGGGTGATGTGGTCGCCAGATACCGGCGCGCGGCCGGATATAATGTCCTGCACCCCATGGGCTGGGACGCTTTCGGCATGCCGGCGGAAAATGCGGCCATGGAACACAAGGTTCACCCGGCCAAATGGACCTACGAAAATATCGATCACATGCGCGGCCAGCTGAAGCAGATGGGACTGTCCCTGGACTGGTCCCGGGAAATTGCCACCTGTGACGCGGACTATTACGGCAAGGAACAGGCCATGTTCCTGGACTTTCTCGATGCCGGGCTTGTGTACCGTAAGGAAAGCTGGGTTAACTGGGATCCGGTGGATAATACCGTGCTGGCCAATGAACAGGTTGTGGATGGCTGCGGATGGCGCTCCGGTGCGCCGGTGGAACGGCGCAAGCTGAGCCAGTGGTTCCTGAAAATCACCGACTTTGCCAATGACCTGAACAGTGCCCTCAAGGACCTGGATCGCTGGCCGGAAAAGGTCCGGTCCATGCAGGAAAACTGGATCGGCCGTTCCGAGGGACTGAAACTGAATTTCAATATCCACGGGGTTGACGGCTACGACGGTCTCGAAATCTATACCACCCGGCCGGACACCCTGTTCGGGGCCTGCGGCATGGCGGTGGCGGCGGACCATCCGCTGGCCGAAAAGCTGGCGGCCGACAATCCGGACCTGGCGGCCTTTATCGAGGAATGCCGCAAAGGCGCTACCACCGAGGAAGCCATCGAAAAGATGGAAAAGAAAGGCTTTGATACCGGCATCAAGGCGACAAGCCCGTTTGAGCCGGACCGCGAACTGCCGGTCTTTGTCGCCAATTTTGTGCTGATGCATTACGGCACCGGGGCAATCTTTATGTCTGCGGCGCATGATCAGCGCGACCTGGATTTCGCCCATAAATACGGCCTGGATGTGCGCACGGTTGTCTCTCCGGATGGAAACTCCGACTTTAAAGTGGACCGGGAAGCCTTCACCGATGCCGGGATCATGATCAACAGCGATTTCCTCAACGGACTGGATAACAAGGCCGCCAAGGCCGCCATTATCGACAAGGCCGAGGAAATGGACGTTGGGGAGCGGACGGTCAACTTCCGGCTTAGGGACTGGGGCGTTTCGCGCCAGCGCTACTGGGGCGCACCGATTCCCGTTGTCCATTGTGATGCCTGTGGCGTGGTGCCGGTGAAGAAATCCGATCTGCCGGTGAAACTGCCGGAGGATGTGAGCTTTGACAAGCCGGGCAATCCGCTGGATCATCACCCGACGTGGAAACATGTGGACTGCCCGTCATGTGGCAAGCCCGCTCGCCGGGAAACCGATACCTTTGATACATTTATCGACTCAAGCTGGTATTTTGCCCGCTTTACCTCACCAAAATCTGATCAGCCCTTTGACCGGGCGGCAGCAGACTACTGGCTGCCGGTGGATCAGTATGTGGGCGGGGTCGAACATGCCATTTTGCACCTGCTTTATTCCCGTTTTTTTACCCGGGCGATGAAAAAGGTTGGCCTTTTGGGGCTGGATGAACCCTTTGCCGGTCTGTTTACCCAGGGCATGGTGTGCCACGAGACCTATCAGGACGGTGCCGGTGCCTGGATCAGTCCGGCAGAGTTGATCAGACAGGAAGACGGCAGCTTCATTGCCCGCAAGGATGGTGAACCGGTGACGGTGGGTCGTTCCATCAAGATGTCCAAATCCAAGAAGAATGTGATCGATCCGACGGAAATTATTGACCAGTACGGCGCCGATACGGCCCGCTGGTTCATGCTGTCCGACAGCCCGCCGGAACGCGATCTGGAATGGACCGAGGAAGGCATCGAAGGTGCCTGGCGGTTCAGCCAGCGCCTGTGGCGCCTGGTGACCGGGAATATTGAACAGACGGCATCGGCCGGTGATCAGGAACCGGGCGCGTTCAGCAAACAGGCGGCTGACCTTCGGCGCATGACCCACCAGAGCATTGCCCAGGTGGGCAAGGATATCGAGAATTTCCATTTCAACAGTGCCGTGGCCCAGCTTTACAAGTTTGCCAATGCCATCGGTGGTTACAGCAGCGATGGCAGCGCCGGAGATATCTGGGCGCTGAAAGAAGCGCTTTTTACCATTGTCCAGCTTTGTGCGCCGATGATGCCGCATCTGGCCGAGGAAATGTGGGAACAGCTTGGCGGAGAAGACCTTGTGACCAACGCCGCTTGGCCTGAAGCCCGGGCCGAACTGATGCAGGAAAGCACGGTGACTATCGCCGTGCAGGTGCGCGGCAAGCTGCGGGATACACTCGAGGTGGCCAAGGATATGGACAAGGCGGAAGTAGAGCGTCTGGCCCTTGCATTGCCCAAGGTCCAGTCCAGCATTGAAGGACAGGAAATCCGCAAAGTCATTGTGGTGCCCAACAAGATTGTTAATATTGTTGTCTAGGTTTTTGCTGAAGGGAATTTTGGTCCATATGCTCAGAATCGGATTGTTTACGATACTTCTGATGAGTCTGTCCGCCTGCGGTTTCAAACCGATGTATGGGAAAATGGCGGGTCAGGACCAGAACCTGGAGCAGATCATGGCCAACATACGGGTCGAGGATATTCGCGATGCGGATGGCCGTAATTCCCGTATCGGACAGGTGATCCGCAACAACATGATGAGCCGCCTTCGGGCAAAGGGTGCCCGGGAGGCGGTGGACTATTCGCTGAAGATCACCTTTCAGGTGGAAGAGCATGGTTACGGTTTTACCGAAGATGAATCAGTCACGGCCCAGAGCCTGAAACTTGTCGCCCTCTATCAGCTCGAGGATATCGCCACGGGCGAGAAAGTGATGGAGGATGCGGCCCGGGCGCTGGTCACCTTTGATCTGGTGCAGTCCGATTATTCCAACATGGTGGCGCGTAATGCGGCGTTGACCAGGCTTTCCGAAGAAGTCACCAACCGGATTACAGCGCGAATCGGGGCCTTCTTCAGTGCCCGCCAGAGGGAAATGCAGAAGTCAGCGCAGAAAGATATTTTGGCAGGTCAATGAAAGTTCAGTATCGCGATATAGAGGCACAGGTCAGGAAACTGGACCCGAAATATGTTGCGGTGCTTGTGTACGGCCCGGACGAGGGACTGGTCCGGGAGCGGGGAGAAAAAATCGCCCGCCAGGTGGCGGAGGATCTGAGGGACCCTTTCCTGGTCGCCAATCTGGATCCCGATACGCTGAAATCGGAACCGGCCCTGCTGGGCGATGAGGCCGCCGCCATCTCCATGATGGGCGGCAGGCGTGTGGTTCGCGTGGATGGTGCCGGTGAAAATGCCAAGGAGGCGGCAAAATCCTTTCTTGAGAACGCCCTTGCGGTAAATCGGGAAGACGGGCTTGTGGTGATTACCGCCGGTAACCTTAAGCCGACCTCGGGTCTGAGAAAATTGTTTGAGGGGGCGAAGAATGCGGCTGCCATCCCCTGTTACGAGGATAACCAGGCCGCTCTTGAAGGGCTGGTCACATCGGTGATGCGGGACAATGGTCTGCGTATCGAACCTGATGCTGTAGCCTACCTGCAGGCCAATATGGGCAGTGACCGCATGATTTCGCGTAATGAGCTTGAAAAACTGGTGACCTATATGGGAAAGGCGCCGACAGGTGAGACACTGACAGTTACCCTGAAGGACGCTCGCGCCTGTGTCGGCGACAGCGGCGCCCTGACCCTCGATATGATTGCCAAGGCCACCAGTGGCGGCGACCTGCGAAATCTGGATGATGTGTTGTTCAAGTCCTTTAACCGGGGTGAAAACCCGATCAGTATCCTTTATGCGGTGTCACGTCGTCTGCAGCGGATGCATTTTGTCCGCGGCATGATGGACCAGGGGCAGGCGATCGAACAGGCGATGGGCAAACTGGTTCCCCGTGTGTTTCCCATGGAGGCCGCACAATTCAAGGCGCATTTGTCCAAATGGACGACGGAAGGGTTGTCCCGCGCCCTGGAAATTGTCATGCTGGCGGAACAGGATTGCAAGACGACCGATATGCCGGCGGAAACCATCTGCGCCCGCGCCTGCCTCAGGATTGCCAATGCGGCCCGCGCCCGGCGCTGAACGTCAGCCTTTGCCGAACTCCGGTTTTCTCTTGTTCAGGAAGGCCTCGACCCCCTCTTTGTGGTCAGGGCCGTCGAACGCATCATTAAAAAGTGTTTCTGATTTTTCGTCATCTTCCCGCTGACCGCCCATCACCCGGACAATATTCTGTTTCATATGGCGCAGGCTGTGGGTTGAATTGGCAATCATCTCCGCAGCCATTTTTCGGTTTCCTCTTCCAGTTTATCATCAGGAAATATGTCATTGACCAAGCCAATCCGCAGGGCCCTGTGAGAGGAAAAAATGCCGGCCGTAAACAGGATCTGTTTTGCCTGGGACGGTCCGACCAGATCAACAAGCCTTCTGGTATCGGCGAGACCGTAGACAAGTCCCAGTTTGGCCGGCGTAATGCCGTATTTTGATTTTTCATCGCCGAAACGGATATCGCAGGTCAGGGCCAGAATGCAGCCGCCGCCGACGCAGGGGCCCTGGATCATGGCCACAGTGGGCAGGGGACAGTTCTCGAGCGCCCGGCAGGCCTCTTTGATTGCCTGGCGGTTGTCGTTCCGGGCGTTCCGGTCGGCCATGAACAGGCTGAATTCGCCGATATCTGCCCCGGCGGAGAAAAATCCCGGATTCTCCGAGCGGACAATCAGGATCTTGATGCCCGGATTTGAAACAGCCTCCTGAACAAGGGAGGGAATTGAGGCCCACATGGACTTGTCCAGGGCGTTTTTTTTCTCCGGCCGGTTCAGAACAAGCCAGGCAATTTCATTATCTTTGTGAAGGCGGATACCGGCATCAGCCATAGTCTGTCTTTCCCCTGTTCTGTCTTTCATTTTGATGTGACGACAGAATAATGATCAACAGGGGCGGCGCAAGACCTAAAATCGGGCGGTGGCCCTGACGATATTGCCTTTGCCGAGATATTCCAGGGTGTCGAAACTGGTTTCTCGGGCCAGCGCAATTCCCCGACCGAGGGGCAGGGGTGTGGCTTCAATCTTTGCTGAAATATAGTTTTCCACATCGAAACCGTTTCCCTGGTCGGTGATCTGGAAGATGACTTTATCGTCTTTCAGTTCAAAGGCGATTTCAACATATTTGTCTTTATAGTCGAGTTGTTTCAGCCGTTTCTCAATCTCCTCGCGGAAGGTGCCTGATTCCAGGAGCCGGCGTTTTTCCTCGAAGGTTATGCCCAGATTGCCATGCTCGATGGCATTGGCCAGCAGCTCGAACAGTCCAAACGCGATTCGGTCCGGATCAGGACAGCTGAGCGACAACATGGTGGCAGTTTTTTCGGCTTCATGAAAATTTTTGATCCGGAAAGTCCCTTTCTGGATATAGCCGATAACGGATTCTCGTGATTTTACCTCATGGCGGAGTTTTTGGCGTTGCAAATAATCTTCCAGCGCAGATTCGAGAATGGAAATGAGGGAAATCATCTGGAAGGGTTTGTGCAACCAGTAAAGGCTGCCGCTATATTCTTTTCTCAGCCTGTTGTAGGAATCCTCATCGTCGATGAAGACGATCAGCGGCACATTACGAAGGATTTTGGATTCATCGAGATGACGGATCAGGTCATGTCCTGCTTTAGCGAGGAATTGACCGCTCAACAGAATGGCCAGTTTGGGTTCATGCTCCCGCGAACATACTTCCAGAAGGATATCTGTCGCTTCCTGAGGATTGTCTGTCTGCACACAATGCAGTCGGTCATCGGAAAGAATGCTGTCGAGTTCCTGGGGAGGCAAACCCGCATTGTCAAATATTACAAGTGTCATCATTGACCAAATTTCATGTTTCTTCACCGGAGAAGTGAATTATTTCGTCCCGCTGTTCAGAAGGCACCACCTTTACGCGCATGATGCTATTCTAAAATGCTTACCTGAGAGTTAATGATATTGCGACACACTACTGTACCGGCAAAAAATATAAGTATGACCTAAATAAATGATTAGGGTTGTGTGATTTAAAACATTGTTAATTTTTGATAATTAATATTCGAATGTAATTAAGTTTGCTTTGTGTCGTGCGGAATGAAAAAATAAGCATAGTGGTAGCCGGGTTTTTGCATGAGCAATAAATATTACATTTATCATCATATTAAACTGAATAAGAGGAATGGCCATGAGATACCGTGTGGAAGCGGCGAATAACAGTTTTGAAGCAATTCTCAGTGAGAAAATTACTTTTTCCGATCTGGAAGGTTTCCGGGAAATCATCAAAAAAATGCAGGATGCGTCTGCTTCTGAAAATGTCGTGGACCTGTCCGATGTGGAGTTTATCGATTCTGCCGGGCTGGGCATGCTTCTTCTTGCCAAGGATGAGGTTGGAAAACTTTCCTCCAAGCTCGTGTTGAAGCAGCCCCAGGGGCAGGTCAAAAGAATGTTTGACGTTGCGCAATTCGATAAAATGTTTGAAATTGTGTGACGAAGGGTGACGTCGGGTGAGTAGTCATCCGCAGAGGCAAAAAGGCAACAGGCCATGATGGTTGGTAAACCATCCATAAATCAGGAGGCTCTCTCGGGATGCATTCTCATCGTCGACGATGTGGAGCTCAACCGCCTGCTCATATCTTCCTATCTGAGCAAGGGAGGGTTCGAGAATCTGCATTTTGCCGTTGACGGTGTTGACGCCCTCGAAAAGATAGAGCAGATCAATCCCGATCTTGTCATTCTGGATCTTATTATGCCGAATATGGATGGCTTTGAAGTCTGCCGTACCCTTCGGCAGCAGGCAAAATATGTGGATCTACCTATTCTTGTGCAGACCGCCATGTCAGAGCCGGAGGAACGGGCCCAGGCCTTTGAGGTTGGCGCAACGGACCTTGTTTCGAAACCACTGTCCCCAATGGAACTGATTGCCCGAACTCGCATACATCTTGAAAACAGGTTGTTGTTGAGGGGGTTGAAGAATTATCAGGCCCGGCTGACCAGGGACCTGGAAGTCGCGCGTGAAATGCAGAAGGCGCTGATGCCCGGCACGGAGTATTTGCAACAGGTCGAGGATCAGCTCCGGGTACGCGTTTTATATCAGTATGAAAGTTCGGATGAACTTGGAGGGGATTTCTGGGGTCTTCGGGTGCTCGACGACAACAGGCTGTTTTTCTACATTGTGGATTTTGCCGGTCATGGTGTGTCTGCTGCCCTGAATACTTTCCGTCTGCACTCCCTGATTGAGCACTCGGATGTTCTTCCTTCCCCGGAAGTTTATCTGGCGGAGCTCAATCGCCAGCTTTACCGGCTCTTGCCTGTGGAGCAATATGCCACGATGCTGTGTGGTTTTATCGATGTTCCGGCGCGCACGCTTGTCTATTCCGGTGCGGCATCAACTTCGCCAATGATCGGCCGGCAGGGGAGCGGGGAGATCAAGCTTCTTGATCCGTCAGGCTTCCCGCTCGGGGCAAATGAGCAGGCAACCTACATTCGACGTGAAGTGCCGTTTGCGCCGGGGGATTTGATATTCCTTTACAGTGATGTTTTGACGGAAACGCCGGATATGGAGGGCAGGCCTCTGGAAGAAGAGGGGCTTCTGGAACTGTTCAGGGAATCTTTGCTGGACCCTCGCATGGATTTGACGCTTTGTGAAATAATGTCCAGCAAAATCGAGCAGGTGCTTCGGCGCCCCTATCAGGATGACATGACTGCAGTATTCCTGCGGGCGCTGGACGGATAACAGGCACCTCTAAAATCTCTGGTCCGTGGTTTATGGCTTCTTTCCGGGAACTGTCAGGCTGATATATTGATCATAATAAGCACCGACAGAACGTAGGAGACGAGAAACGCCATAAAGAAATTTTCGATCTGTGATTTCAACACTTCAATCTCCCCTTACATCTCTTTAATACCTGAAGATATTCTAACATATTGTTGGACAATCCCGATGGATGATCTGTAACCGCCTGAGTTCACGGCCCGAATCAGACTGTCCCAAAACGGGACTCCGGAAATACTTGAGACTCGGGCCCTGATGAGGTTAAAATGAAATATACAGGGAGTTTTTCATGGACAGGAAATTTCAATCATTTCGGGAATTTTACCCCTTCTACCTTGCCGAACATTCCGACAGAACTTGCCGGAAACTTCATTTTCTGGGCACGAGTCTGGTCATTTTCTGGTTCCTCTATGCCGTTCTGACGTCCCAGTTTATTCTGTTGTGGTTGCTTCCCCTGTTTGGATATGGATTTGCCTGGATCGGGCATTTTGTTTTCGAAAAAAACAGACCGGCAACTTTTAAATACCCCCTCTACAGCCTGTTGGGTGATTTTGTCATGTACAGGGATATGTGGCTGGGCAGGGTCTCCTTTTGAGAGACGCGACACGGAATTTGCTTTCCCCCTGACAGGGTTTTCTGTAGCTTTTCGGGACGTATGCTGGGAGAAGAAGGGTGCAGATAGCCACTCTTGATGATGTACAAAAAATAGAAAAAGTACCCTTAAGGGAACGCCTTGCCGGGGCCGGGACAAGTTACGCTGTGTTTCGGCAGGCTGCTGAAAAGGCACCGGAAAGAACGGCCCTGATTTTTCTTGAAACGGCTGACAACGAGGTAAGTCCCGTCCATATTTCCTATGCCGGTCTGTTCAGCCGGATTAACCAGACGGCCAATCTTCTGTATGACCTCGGCATTGGCCCCGATGATGTTGTCACCTCCCTGTTGCCGAATTTGCCGCAGACCCATTTTATCCTGTGGGGCGGGGAGGCCGCCGGCATCGTCAATCCGGTCAATCCCTTTCTTGAAGCCGGGCATATTGCCGGTATTGTCATAGCGGCCGGCAGCAAGCTGCTGGTGGCGCCGGGGCCGGTACCGGGAAGCGATACCTGGGAAAAGGCACTCCAGGTCCTGGAAGCCTGCCCAAACCTTGAGAAGCTTATCCAGGTCGGCGGCTCGCCCCAAGAGGGAGACAGGATCATCCAATATGACCAGGTCATATCCAGCTATAATAGCGCCTCGCTTGACAGTAACCGGCAGATCAGGGAAGAGGATACGGCCTCTCTTTTTCATACCGGCGGAACGACAGGTGTGCCGAAACTGGCCCGGCATACTCATTTCAATGAGGTTTCAGATGCCTTTATGACGTCGCTCGTCGGCGGGATTGACGGCAGCGCGGTTGCCCTGTGCGGTCTGCCCCTGTTTCATGTCAATGCGGCAATTGTGACAGGGCTGGCCTGTTTCATGCACCAGGCGACGGTGGTTCTGGCGACACCGGCGGGTTTCAGGTCGCCCGAGGTTATCAGCAACTTCTGGCGGCTTATCGACCGGTACGGGATTAGCTTTTTCTCCGGTGTGCCGACGCTCTATGCGGGGCTTCTTAATGTACCGATCGGGGAGTGTGATATTTCCTCCCTGGATTTTGCCATCTGTGGGGCCGCGCCGATGCCCCGGGAAGTCATCCGCCGTTTTGAGACAGCGACCGGCCTGTCCATTCTGGAAGGCTATGGCCTGACCGAAGGCACCTGTGTCAGTTCCTGCAATCCCCGGGCCGGTGATCGCCGGCCAGGGTCTATCGGGTTCCGGCTGCCCTACCAGGAAATGAAATCGGTGCAACTCGATGGGGCCGGGTCCTACCTGCGCGACAGCCGGACAGACGAGATCGGCACAATTGTCATTCGCGGCCCGAATGTATTCCCCGGTTATGTGCAACAGGACGCCAATCAAGGCATCTGGCTTGACGGCGGCTGGCTGAATACCGGTGACCGGGGACGTCAGGATGCGGACGGTTATTTCTGGCTGACCGGACGCCACAAGGAACTGATCATTCGCGGCGGACATAATATTGATCCGGCAATGATCGAAAACGCCCTGATAACACATGAGGCGATTTCCCAGGTGGCCGCGGTGGGACAGCCCGATCCCTATGCCGGTGAATTGCCGGTGGCGTATGTTGTTCTGAAGCCGGATGCCAAGGTAAGAAAAGGCACGCTTTTTGAGTTTTCAAAGCAAAATATTGCCGAAAGGGCGGCGATTCCGAAAGAAATATATTTTATTGACGAAATACCGTTGACGGCGGTGGGAAAACCGTTCAAGCCTGCCTTGAGGCTTGATGCAATCCGGCGCGAATGTGAGAAGGCGCTGGCGGAAACGGACAGTATATTATCCGTCGATGTCCACGCGGATCCGACTTTTGGGACGCTGGCGGAAATTACCCTGAAAAAGGGCATTTCCGGTCCGGACAGAAGCCGCATAGAAAATATTCTGGATGCCTATGCCTTTAGCTATAAAATCAAAAACTGAAGATAAACGGGAACAATAATAAAAGAGGGATTTAAATCATGGCTGTAGCCAAACATGAAAAGTGGTCGTCGGGACTGACCTTCCTGCTGGCGGCGGTGGGCTCTGCCGTCGGCCTCGGCAATATCTGGCGGTTTCCCTATGTGGTCGGTGAAAATGGCGGCGGCGCCTTTGTGCTGTTGTATATCGGCATGGTGATCCTGTTCGGTATCCCGGTGGTAATGACCGAACTTATGATTGGCCGTCGATATCAGATGAGCCCGGTGAATTCGCTGGCGACCATTGGTGCGGACAAGCCTGCCAGGAGGCTATGGAATGCGCTTGGCTGGTCTTATGTGCTAGTGCCGATCGGCATCCTGTCTTTCTATGGTGTTGTGGCGGGCTGGACCCTGAACTATGTGGTGAAAATGGGCTCGGGTTCGCTTTCGGGTCTGGATTCGACGGCGGTTGAGGCAAATTTCAACGGCATGATGAGCGACCCTGTGACGATGATTTTCTGGCAGACGGTGGCCATGCTGATCACCATGGGCATTGTCGCCCGCGGCGTGAAAGGCGGCCTCGAAAAGGCGGTTGAAATCCTGATGCCGGCCCTGTTTATCATCCTGCTCGTGCTGGTGGCCTATGCCCTTTATGCCGGGAATGTGACCAAGGCGGTTGATTTCCTGTTCACACCTGATTTCAGCAAGATCAACGCCAAGAGCGTGCTGGAGGCAGCCGGACAGGCCTTTTTCTCCCTGTCGCTCGGCAGCGGCGCGATCATGACCTACGGCGCCTACCTGACCAAGGACATCTCCATTCCGAAAATGTCCTGTGGCGTGGCCTTTGCGGACACGCTTGTGGCTCTTCTGGCCGGGCTTGCCATTTTTCCGATTGTCTTTGCCAACGGGCTTGATCCCGAAGCCGGCCCGGGGCTGGTGTTTGTGACCCTGCCGATCGTTTTTGACACAATGCCGTTCGGTCAGGTCTTCGGGGTTCTGTTCTTCCTGCTGATCACCTTCGCCGCCGTGACGTCAACCATCTCCCTGCTGGAACCGATGGTCTCCTATCTGGAGGAACGGGTGCCGCACATGCGCCTGAAAATGACCTTCCTGGCCGGGGCGGTGACCTGGGCGATAGGCATTTTGGCGGCCCTGTCCCTGAATGTGATGAGCGACTTCAGGCCGCTCGGCATGTTCAAAACCTTTGAGACAATGGGCATTTTCGATCTGCTGGACTATTTCTCGGCCAATGTCTTCATGATGCTGAACGGTCTGCTGATCGCTATATTTGCCGGCTGGATCATGAAGCGGACGGCGCTTCTGGAAGAACTCGGTCTTGCCGACAGCTGGCTGTTTAAATTCTGGCGCCTGCTGATCAAGGTGGTGGTGCCGATCGGCCTTGGCTATATTTTCTGGGACTTCATTACTACATAGAACGAAAAGGCCTCCTGAAATCCAGGAGGCCTTTTTCTGTCAGGGACGAAGCTTCAGCGCATCTGAAATCTTGCGCCAGTCCACAAGCTTGAAGTTCTGATTTTCCTTCGGCAGGGTGTTAAAGCCGTCCTGGGCCATGAACACCCCCTGAGGATATCCGGGCAGGGGTGTGCTGAGCGCCTCGAGGCCGTCGGTTTCCTGTGCGCCATCAATGCCCTTTTCCGGATCGTCCACCACTTTGAACGAGCCCACATAGTCATAGTTATTGTCCCGGTCAAACAGGGCATAGCTGTTGCTGCCCTGGCTGGAGGCGACAAGATAACCCTTGCCACCTTTGGTGTGATACAGGGCCAGGCCTTCGACATCGGCGGTCAGGGAGTTATTGTCGATCAGGCGGATCAACTGGCGGTGTTCGTCAGACGTCGGCTCAGCGACATATTTCCAGATGCCGGTATTTTCCTCGCCGATATAGAGCTCGCCGGTTGTATCATCGGCCACGCAGCCTTCGGTCTGATCGCCGACGGTGAACTCACGGGCGACCTCAAGCTGTATTTTTCCTTCCGGCGTGGCGACCAGGCGCCATTGTTTATAGTCGCCGAAATCCTTGTCATTGGCAAAGATATAGAAACTGCCGTCGACGGCGCTGTGATACATGCATAGGCCGTAGGGATCTTCGAAGCCGGTGGCCTGCACGCCGTTGGCTACATCGTAAAGTTCCATGGTTTCCGGGTCGATGGCGTACAGGCTGATGCTCAGGTCGGTGCGGTTTGTGCTGGCGACAATGGTGACTTGCTTGCCTGCCAGGTCAAATCCGTCGCGCAGGTCAACATTGTTCATGCGCCCGTCGGGCAGGAATTGCACGATCTCGCCTTTCAGGTCATAGACGTACAGACCGGATTTCTTCTGGGTGCCGATGATACGGCTTTTTTCCGGATCGGCCGGATTGACCCAGATGGCCATGTCATCTGCGGCATCGCCTTCGGTTTCCACAGCAGGTGTTTCCATATCGGCTGTAACGGAAACCTTGACGGCAGTCCCGGTCTCTTCCTCAGGTTGCTGCGCACAGGCGGCCATCAGCAGGGCAATGACGGCGGCGCTTCCGTGGGTGAATTTGGTCATCGGGCAATATCCTTAATAATGAACTATCTTATGTTTTGCTAATGAGATTAATTCTCATAAATAATACATGTAAGTGTTACAGCTTTGTAACAATATAAAAATAAACCCATCTTGATCGAAAAATTTCCGAGGGTAACTCCCGGAGAGATAAGCGCAACCAAAATAGGTGGGAAAATGACCAGAAAAAATTCCGTGAAGTCACTTCTTTTAACGACAGCACTTTCAATGGCGACACTGGGCTCGGTGGCCTCTGCCGCCGATTTTACCGGCACGGTTCTGGAAGGTTCAGAAAGATATGCGCTTGAGGGCGCCATGGTAGAGATCAAATCGGAAGGTCTTAAAACCACCACAGATACAGACGGTCGCTTCCGCTTCCGCGGACTTGCGGCCGGCACATATGAAGTCAGCATTTCCTATGTGGGCACCGCGCCGGTGACACGCACCATCACGGTGGGCGAGGAAAATGTCAGTCAGATGTTCATTTTCGGTCAGGACGACCTGGAAGAGATTGTGGTCACTGGCTTCCGGGGCAGCATGAACAGCTCCCTGAACAAACAGCGTGCGGCCGACAATATCGCCAACTATCTGTCTGCCGATGCTGCCGGTAACTTCCCTGACCAGAACATCGCCGAGGCCGCCCGCCGCCTGGTGGGGCTGTCCATGGAATCAGACCAGGGCGAAGGCCGCTTTGTGATCGTGCGCGGGATTGACCCGAACCTGAACTCCACCACCATCAATGGCACCAGCCTGCCGTCACCGGAAGGGGACGAGCGCAAGGTGGCGCTGGATGTGATTCCGTCCGAACTTCTGGAAACCCTGCAGGTGACCAAATCCGCAACGCCGGATATGGACGGCGACTTCATCGGCGGCAACATCGAAGTAAAAACCATTTCCGGTTTTGACAAGGACGAACGCCTGATCAAACTCAAGGCGGAAGGTAGCTACAACAAGTTGCAGGACAAGCTGAGCCCGAAAGTCTCCGCCGTTTATGCAGACCAGTTGAGCGAGAAACTGGCCGTTGCCGCCTCCGTCAGCTGGCAGGAGCGCAAGCATGGCGCCGATAACAAGGAAGTCGACGGCGGCTGGAAAAACAGTGATGACGATGACAACGAAATCAGCGATCTGTATCCGGCTGAAATGGAGCTGCGTGATTACAGCGTGACCCGTGAGCGTTTCGGCGCGGCCCTGAATATCGATTTCCGTCCGACAGACAACACCAACCTTTATCTGCGCTCTCTCTACAGCCGTTTCAAGGACAGCGAACTGCGTCAGCGGACCGAAATCAAATATGAAGACGGTGTCTTTGCTGACGGTGTTACGGGAGGTCCGCTGGTCTATATTGATGAGGCCAAAGCTGACCGTGACCTCAAAGACCGTATCGAAACCCAGAAAATCTTTTCTACCGTACTCGGCGGCGAGTCATTCGTGAATGACTGGACCTTTGAATACAGCGTTTCCTACTCCCATTCCGAGGAACGGGAACCGGATCGTTTGGATACAGATTTCAAATCGGACGAACGTGTGAATGTTGGCGTTGATATTTCCGACCCGCTCCTGCCGGTCAGCATCTTCGCAAGCGATGACGATCTGGCCCTGTTCACAAATGCGGGCAACTATGAAATGGATGCGATCGAATATTCAGACAATATTACTGAAGATGACGAATGGGCCTTCAAGCTGGATGTGCGCCGGGATATGGATTTCGGCGGCAACCAGGGTTACATCAAGTTCGGCGGCAAGTATAAAATGCGTGACAAAATGCGCGATAACACTTTTGTCGTCTATGAAGACCTGGGGGATTACACACTTGCCGATTTTGCGACGACAACCGGATATGGCATCGATGATGCCCAGGGCGGTCTCGCAGCTGATAGCCAGGCAATCCGCGATTTCTTCCGGGATAATATCGACAGCTTCTCCATCAATGAAGATGACACCATACTCGGTTCCGAGGCCCTCGATTATACAGCCAATGAAGATATTCTGGCCGGTTACCTTATGGGAAGTGTTGATGTGGGTAACCTGCGAATCGTAGCCGGTTTGCGTGTCGAACATACCGAGTTCGATGCAATTGCCAATCAGGTTATCGTCGGTGACGAGAGTTCTGTTACAGAGGTCGTCGGAGAGAATAGTTACACCGACTGGCTGCCCAGCGTAAACATGCGCTATGACCTTGGTGACAGCAATGCCGTTATCCGTGCGGCATACTATAAAGCTGTCGTTCGCCCGAAAATCGGTGACATGGTGCCGAGCGGTGAAATCGAAGCTGAAGATGATGATGGCGAAATCATCCGTGAAGGATCCCTGGGGAACCCGAGCCTGAACCCCTATCGCGCGCACAACTTTGATCTGGGTGTCGAATGGTATCCCAACAACGATTCTATCGTTTCTGCGGGTGCCTTTTACAAGAAGATCAAGAATTTCCACTTTGACCAGATCTTTGAAGATATCACAGTAAACGGTATCGATTTTGCCGAAGTGAGCCAGCCGCAGAATGGTGAAGATGCAGATATCTTCGGGATCGAGCTAAATTTTCAGCAGAATCTGACTATGCTGCCGGCGCCGTTTGACGGCCTGATCGTGGGCGCCAACTATACCTACACGGACAGTGAAGGGTCATATGCCAATGCAGATGGCGAACTGGTGGACATTCCGCTGCCGAAGACCTCCGAACATGTGGCCAACGCCATCATTGGATATGAAAAAGGCGGCTTCTCCATCCGGGCGGCGCTCAGCTACCGCAGTGAATATCTGGACGAGGTCAATGAAGGCGACGGCGACCGTTATGTGCTCGGCCGCACGCTGCTGGACGTGACAGCAAGCTATGAAGTCACCAGGAACTTCAAGATTTATACCGAAGTCTCCAACCTGACCAACGAGAAATGGAATGCGGTTTACCGGACCGCAGACGGCGACTATCTGATGCAACATGACGAGTTCGACATGACCATCAATTTCGGTGTAAAAGCTAACTTCTGATCTGAATATATTTAAAGAAAGCCCCGGGTTTCGGTCCGGGGCCTTTTTTATTTCTGCAGCCGTTCCGCCGAGATGTCGGACTGTTTCAGGCCGAAAGCGAGGAGGTCCTCCGGCAGGCCCTTGCCCTGGACAAGGGAGGCGGTGATCCTGCCGAGGGCGACGGCGGTTTTGATGCCGAACCCGCCCTGGCCGGCAAGCCAGAAGAAACCTTCTGTATCGGGCGCGAAACCGGCGACCGGGTGATGATCGGCCACATGGCTGCGCAGCCCGGCCCACTGGTGATCTATTTTGCGCACCGGCATGCCAATCGCTTCCTCCAGATAATGGGCGGCGTAAGCCACATCCATTTCCTCGGGCTGTGCGTCGCAGGGTTCGGACGGGGTCTGGTCCATGGGGGAGACGAGGATCTTGCCCGCATCCGGTTTGAAATAGAATTTATCCTGGGCCTCGGTCACAAACGGCCAGTTGTCGATGTTCACGCCTTCCGGCGGATCGACCAGAATGGCGGTGCGGCGCAGCGGCTGGATACCGATGGGGGCGACGCCGGCAAGTTTGGCGACCTGATCCACCCAGGCCCCGGCCGCATTGACCAGGATCGGGACCTCATAAGTTCCGGTCGGGGTGCTGACCCGCCAGCCGCCGGTGATTTGTTCAATGGCTTCGGCCGGGGAGTCCGTCATGACTATACCCCCGCGGGACCTCATGCCGCGCAGGAATCCCTCATGCAGGGCATGCACGTCCATATCGGCGACATCCCGTTCCAGCAGGGCCTTTTCCAGAAATGGTTCGGTCATCAGCGGCACCCGCTCCAGGATTTCCTCGCGGCCGAGCCAGGCGACATCATCGGTCACCCGGGCCAGATCGTCATGGAGTTTGTTCAGAGGCCTGAGGTCATCCCGGTCGCAAATAAACAGATGTTCCCGCGGATGAAGCAGCGCATGTTCACTGAAACCTTCCGGCGGGTTTTTCAGGAAATCGGTACTGCCCAGCACAAGTGCCCTGAGCACCGGGTCGCCCTGGCCGTAGGTGGAACTATAGACGGCGGCGGAGCGGCCGGTGGTATGATAGCCGGGCTGGCTTTCCGCCTCGAGAAGAATGACCTTGCCCAGCCGGGAGAGTTCATATCCTGCGCCGGCCCCGGCGATGCCGCCGCCGATGATGATAAAATCTGCCTGAAAATCCATCTGTATCATGCCTTCTGTAATCTCTTTTTGTCGCCGGCAGTATGCCTTTCCGTTACGGCGAAGAAAAGAAAGAAGTGATACTGTGGTGCAGCATTTAACAGAGGTCTTTTTTTGGAAGAAAATTACATACAGAGTTACCAATGAGTAACTTTATTCTGGATTTACAGTCAAATTCTGTTAAGTTTGAAAAATATTGTGCAGTGCCGTAATGAATGAGGGACAGAAAATGCAGAAACCACCAAAGGATTTTTTCAAGCCGCTGGCCATCGGGGCGCCGCAACCGTATCGGGAGATTCCTGTGGCGCTGGAACGGATGATTCATTTCTTTCCGCCTCATGTGGAAAAAATGCGGTCCAAGGTGCCGGATATGGTCGGCCAGGTGGATGTTCTGCTCGGCAACCTTGAGGACGCCATCCCGGCCGACGCCAAGGAAGCGGCCCGGGCCGGCTTTATCGAGGTGGCCAGATCGGTGGATTTCGGCAACACGGGGCTCTGGACCCGGATCAACTGCCTTAATTCCCCCTGGATGCTGGAGGATATCACCGAAATCGTTTCCGCCGTCGGCAACAAGCTCGATGTGGTCATGCTGCCCAAGGTGGAGGGTCCCTGGGACATTCATTATCTGGACCAGCTTCTGGCCCAGCTCGAGGCCCGGCATAATGTGGAAAAACCGATCATGATCCATGCCATTCTGGAAACCGCCCAGGGCGTGGACAATGTGTCCGCTATTGCCGCGGCCAGCCCGCGCATGCACGGCATCAGCCTCGGCCCGGCCGACCTCGCCGCCAGCCGCGGCATGAAGACAACCCGGGTCGGCGGCGGTCATCCGTCTTACGGCGTGCTGGAGGATTCAAAAGGCGAGGGCGCGCCGCGCACGCTCTATCAACAGGATCTGTGGCATTATACGGTGGCCCGTATGGTTGATGCCTGCATGACCTATGGGCTCAAGGCCTTTTACGGCCCGTTTGGTGATTTTTCTGACGATGCCGCCTGCGAGGCCCAGTTCCGCAACGCCTTCCTGATGGGCTGCATGGGCGCCTGGTCCCTGCACCCCAAACAGATTGCCATCGCCAAGAAAGTTTTCAGCCCGGATGTGGATGAGGTGCTGTTTGCCAAGAAAATCCTCGAGGCCATGCCCGACGGCACCGGCGCGGTAATGATTGATGGCAAGATGCAGGACGACGCCACCTGGAAACAGGCCAAGGTGATTGTCGATCTGGCAAAAATCGTCGCCTCAAAAGATCCCGAACTGGGCGCCGCTTACGGCTTCTAATTTTCTTACAATATAGCAAATAAAAAGAGCGGCCAGTGAGCCGCTCTTTTTATTTCGGGTATATCTTGCCGTTAATGGTCCGACGCCCCCGAGGCGCCGATGCCGGTTTCGGAGCGCACCATCTGCACCGCGAACAGGGCCTTTTCCTTTTCCGCCTGCGCGCTCTTGTCGGTGACAGACAGCAGCCAGGTGACGATAAAGGCCAGCGGCATACTGTAGAAAGTCGGATAGGCGTGGGGGAAGATCGGCTCTGCATAGCCCAGCACTCCGGTCCAGACGCCTGGGCCCAGAATGATCAGGCCGACCGAGGAAATGAGGCCGGCAACCCCGCCCCAGACGGCACCGCGGGTGGTCAGACCCTTCCAGTACATGGCCAGGATCAGGATCGGGAAGTTGACGCTGGCGGCGATGGCCATGGCCAGCGAGGCGACAAAGGCGATATTCTGATGTTCAAAGGCGATGCCGAGGACCACGGAAATGGCGCCCAGAACAAAGGTGGAGATCCGGGAGACGCGAATTTCCTCGGCATTGGTGACCGTCTGCCCGGACTTGAAGGTTTTGGCATAAAGGTCATGGGCCACGGTGGCGGCCCCGGCCAAAGTCAGGCCGGCGACCACAGCCAGGATGGTGGCGAAGGCCACAGCCGACATGAAGCCCAGTACCAGGTTACCGCCGACAATATGGGTCAGGTGCAGGGCGACCATATTGCCGCCGCCGATCAGCTTGCCTTCGGGGGTGTAATAATCCGGATTATTCATCACAAAGGTGATGGCGCCGAAGCCTATGATGACGATCAGGATATAGAAATACCCCATGATTGAGGTGGCGTAGAATACCGACTTGCGGGCATCCTTGGCGTCCTTCACGGTGAAAAAGCGCATCAGGATGTGCGGCAGTCCCATGATGCCGAACATCATGGTCAGGCCCAGGGAGATGATGGAAACCGGATTGTCCATCCAGATACCCGGCTCCATCAGCGCCTTGCCGCGGGGATGGGTGTCAATGGCGCTCTGGAAAATGGCGGACAGGCTGAAATCAAAATGGGCCATTACAGCAAAGGCGATATAGCTGCCGCCGACCAGCAGAAGGATGGCCTTGATCAGCTGCACCCAGGTGGTGGCCAGCATGCCGCCGAAGCTGACATAGAGGATCATCAGGAAGCTGACCAGGATCACGGCATAGATATATTCCATGCCGAACAGAAGCTGGATCAGCTTGCCGGCGCCGACCATCTGGGCGATCAGGTAAAACAGCACCACCGACAGGGAGCCGATGGCGGACAGGGTGCGGATCGGTTTTTTATCAAGCCGGAAAGAGACCACATCGACAAAAGTATAGCTGCCGAGGTTGCGCAGCCGTTCGGCGATCAGGAACAGGATCACCGGCCAGCTGGCCATCACACCGACAGCAAGCAAGGTGGCGTCATAGCCAAAGGAAAACAGGGCGCCGGTAATGCCGAGAAAGGTGGCGGCAGACATGAAGTCGCCGGCAATGGCAGTGCCGTTCTGCCACGGTTTGATGCCGCCCCCGGCGGCGTAGAAATCATCCTTGGTTTTGTTTTTGCGGGCTGCCCACCAGGTGATGCAGAGGGTGGCGAATACAAAAATAAAGAACATGACGATGGCGTTGACGTTGAGCGGCTGTTTTTCAATCTCGCCCGAGATGTCACCGCCGGCCGCCCACAGGGCCTGCGGCAGCAGGGTGATCAGGAGTGTGAGGGAAAGTTTCAACAACGAGGATTTACCCATTGGCTTTCTCCCCGGCAGCATGGTCTTTCAGGAACTGTTTGCGGACCGGATCGAATTTCGTGTTCGCCCACCAGGTATAGATCCCGGCACAGATCATGCCGTTGATGATGACCAGAAATACAAGCACCATGCCCCAGGTGATGACGCCCCCGTCGGTAACAGCCTGACTGATGATGGGAGCGGAAAAGGCGGTCAGAAGGATATAGAGGCCATAGGGGACGGCAATGGCCAGGCTGAGCAGCAGGCTCATTCTTTTTCTCAGGCCGCAGAGCCTGTTGAATTCAGCGTCTTCAGATAGTTTCTGCAGGTACTTCTGCTGTTCTGCGGCTTTACCGCCGTACTCATCCGCCTTCTGATCCGACATAAATGGGCTCCCGAAAAATTATTTTAATTATGTAACATGGAATGGCTGTTTTACAGAAGCGCAAGAATACGCATGTTTTTTGCCGGAGGCAAGGTTTCATTTGTAACTTTTATGGCGCGAATGCTTATGTTTCAGGCTGATTTATTTTTGCCGAACGGGAGGAATCAGGCAGGAGTATCAACGGAAGCAATGCTGTCAGGAGCAGGGGCAGGAACGAATCGATCTGAAGGTTTTTGCAGCAATAATAAAACAGTTTTATATATAAAATAAATTATCGATTTTATGTTCCGTCTGTCGCCGCTTGTTAAAATATATTTTAAAACAAAGAGATATATAATAAAAAGTATGGGATATAGGTTATGGTGTCGGGGTAGAAATAATTTCTTCTGGAGTTATTCCCAGAAATATATTAAGTTTAAAATAATTAGATAAACTCCGGCGATAAGAGGAAGAATATCATGAAAATAGTTTGTCTTGGTGGCGGCCCCAGCGGGGTTTATCTGGCCATTTCCATGAAACTGCAGAACCCTGAACATCAGATCGAGGTATACGAACGTAACCGGGCCGATGATACCTTCGGCTGGGGCGTGGTGTTTTCAGACCAGACCATGGAAAACCTTAAGACCAATGATCCGGTCAGCGCCGAAAATATGATCGGCGAACTGATTCACTGGGACGATATTGATGTTCATATCCGCGGTGAAGTGATCAAGTCCGGAGGTCACGGTTTTATCGGAATCGGCCGCCAGCGCCTTCTCGACATCCTCTATGACCGGGCCCTGGAACTGGGCGTCAAATTTCATTTCGAGACAGAATTCGAGCTCGAGGACCTGACGACTCGCTTTGCCGACGCGGATCTGATTGTGGCGGCTGACGGCCTGAACTCCAAGGTCCGCAACAATAATCTCGAGGCCTTCGATTGCGATATTGACATGCGGCCGAACAAATTCGTCTGGCTCGGCACTCATCAGCGATTCGATGACGCCTTCACGTTCATTTTTGAAAAGACCGAACACGGCTGGATCTGGGTGCATGCCTACCAGTTCGATAACGAGACCTCCACCTTCATCGTTGAATGCGGCCCGGAAACCTATGATGCCTGGGGTTTCGAACATATGGACCACGAGGAAAGCGCCGAAACCTGTCGCAAGATTTTTGAAAAATACCTCGGCGGCCATGACCTGATGACCAAATCGGCCCATATCCGCGGATCCGCCTGGATCAATTTCCCGCGGGTACTGTGCCACACCTGGGTCAAGGACAATATTGTGCTGATCGGCGATGCGGCCCATACCGCCCATTTCTCTATCGGATCCGGTACCAAGCTTGGTTTCGAGGATGCGATCAGTCTGGCAAAGCATCTCAACTCCGGTCAGGATGTGCGGGAGGCCCTGGTCAGTTATCAGGACGAGCGCGAACTCGAGGCCCTGAAGCTGCAGTCCGCGGCCCGCAACTCCATGTCCTGGTTCGAGGAGCTGGACCGTTATCTTGATTTCGATCCGACCCAGTTCACCTACAGCCTGCTGACCCGGTCCCAGAGGGTCAGTCATGAGAACCTGCGGCTGCGTGACGGTAAATGGCTGGAAGGGGTGGAAAAATGGTTTGCGGACCGGGCCTACAAGGCGGTCGGCAAGGAAAAACCGGCGGGACGGGTTCCGCCCATGTTTACGCCCTATAAAATCCGCAATATGGAACTTGCCAACCGGGTGGTGGTATCCCCCATGTCCATGTATTCGGCCAAAGACGGCCTGATCAATGATTTCCATTTCATTCATTACGGCGCCCGGGCCATGGGCGGGGCCGGCCTACTGTTCACGGAAATGACCGATATTTCCGCCGACGGCCGTATCACGCCGGGCTGTGCCGGGATCTATACCGACGAACAGATGCAGGCCTGGAAGCGGGTTGTGGATTTCGTTCATGGCAACAGCCAGGCGAAAATCGCCATGCAGCTGGCCCATGCCGGACGCAAGGGCTCTACCAAAGTGGGCTGGGAAGGTTACGATATGCCGCTTGACGAGGGCAACTGGGAGCTGATTGCCCCGTCTGCGATTGCCTGGGATGACAAGAATCAGGTTCCCCGGGAGATGGCCCGGGATGATATGGACCGGGTCCGCGACGATTTTGTCGCAGCGGTAAAACGGGCCGACCAGGCCGGCTTTGACATGATCGAGATGCATGCCGGCCACGGTTATCTGCTGTCCAGCTTCATTACGCCGGTCAGCAATAAACGCACCGACGACTATGGCGGACCTCTGGAAAACCGTCTGCGTTTTCCGCTGGAGGTCTTCAATGCCATGCGCGCGGCCTGGCCGGCGGACAAACCCATGTCCGTGCGGATTTCCTCCACCGACTGGGTCGGTGAGGACGGCGTGACACCGGAAGAAGCGGTGCTGATTTCCAAGGCCTTTGTCGAGGCCGGGGCCGATATTATCGACGTGTCCACAGGCCAGACCCTGCCGGTACACAAGGTCAACCCGGTGTTCGGCCGCATGTTCCAGACCCCGATGGCCGACCAGATCCGTAACGAGGGTCATGTGTCCACCATGGCGGTCGGAAATATCTTTGAAACCGACCATGTAAACAGTATCCTTGCCGCCGGACGTGCGGATCTTGTGATGATCGGCCGGCCGCACCTGATGGATCCGCAATGGACGATCCGCAGTGCCGCCGAACAGGAATATCACGGGCCTGCGGTTCAGGTGCCGAAACAATATCTTACCGCCTTCACCCAGCTCGAGACTAATCTCAAGCGGGCGGCAGAGATGGCCCTGAACGCTTAGGGTAATATATTTCCGGAAAATGCGTCCGCTCGGGGTATTTCAGAGGCGGGCGCATTTTCTTATTTAATGAAGGAGCATGTCGTGAGTGAGTTAAATCAGGGAAAACTTCAGGGTAAACATGCCGTGGTGACCGGCGGCGGCCGGGGAATCGGGGCGGCAATCGCTGATGCTCTGGCCGCGGAAGGCGTGCGCCTGACCCTGCTCGGTCGCAACGAAGAGGTTCTGAAAGCGAAGGCGGAAACGCTGCCTGACGCGGTGCCGCTGGCCTGTGACGTGACCAACCGTGACGCTGTGGAGGATATTTTCGGCAAAGCCCGGGAAAATTACGGTCCGGTGGATATACTGGTCAATAATGCGGGGGCGGCGCATCCCTCGCCCTTTATGAAAACGTCCCCCGATGATCTGCAGGCAATGCTGGACGTTAATCTCATGGGTCCCTGGCACTGCATCCAGGCGGCCCTGCCGGACATGCTGGAAAAAGGCAACGGCCGGATTGTCAATATCGCCAGCACAGCGGCGCTGATCGGTTATAAATATGTGACAGCCTATTCGGCGGCCAAACATGCGGTCCAGGGCATGACCCGGTCCCTGGCGCTGGAACTGGCCAACAAGGGAATTACCATAAATTCCGTCTGTCCCGGATTTACAGAAACGGATATTGCATTTGATGCAATAGAGAATATTATGAACAAAACCGGACGAAGCCGGGATGAGGCAATTGCAGAACTGGCCAAACATAACCCGCAAAAGCGGTTTATTCAGCCGGAAGAGGTTGCCTCGGCAGTGCTTTGGCTGTGTGAGGACATAAACAGAAGTATGACCGGACAGGCCATTTCCGTGGCTGGCGGGGAGGTAATGTAAGCCTGGAACAGATGGTGAAACCGGATAGCAAGACACTGTGCAAAAAAAGACTTGGCCTGTGGTTGCGCCTTTTTGCAGATACAGCCCTGATTGAAAAGCAGACCCGACGTCTTCTCCGAAGTCATTTTGGCGTTACCCTGCCGCAGTTCGATCTGATGGCGGCCCTTGACCGGGCCCCCGGCGGCCTGACTATGGGGGAGCTCTCGAAACAGCTTCTGGTCTCCAACGGCAATGTCACCGGAGTGGTTGAGCGGCTGCAGCAGGAAGGTCTGGTCAAGCGCTGGCCTCTGCCCACCGACCGGCGTATCTATAGTGTCGGTCTGACCGCCAAGGGGCGAAGCGCCTTCCGGGAAATGGCCGAAAGTCACCGTGACTGGGTCAATGATATTTTATCAGACCTCGATGAAGGGACCGTTGAGGAAATGACCAGACATCTGGACTTTTTGCGGGAAAGCCTGAAAAAAAAGGCGGAAGCAGAGACTTCTGTCAAAAATAAAAAATAGAACAATGCCGGTTCCGGATGGACCCGGCTGTTCTGACCCATAACCATAAACCGGCATGACAGTAATCCAGGACGGATCAGACTTGCAGTTGAAAGACAATAATCGGAGAATATAAATGTCTTTGCCAACTGCCCATGAGGACACCTTCGCCCGTGATCGACTTCCCGATTCGGAGGACTGGCCCTGCTTTCTTTTGGACCTTCCCGAACTCCACTATCCTGAGCGCCTGAATGCGGCGGCGGAACTGCTCGACCGGCATATTCAGGCCGGTGACGGCGATCGTATCGCGGTGGTTTTCGAGGACAACCAATGGACCTATGCGCAATTGGCTGAAAAGGCAAACCAGGTGGCTCATGTGCTGACCCGGGATATGGGGCTGGTGCCCGGCAACCGGGTTCTGCTCAGGGGCTTTAACAATCCGATGATGGTGGCGAGCTGGTTCGGGGTGCTGAAGGCCGGCGGCATTGCGGTGGCGACCATGCCGATGCTTCGCGCGCGCGATCTGGCGCCGATTGTCGAAAAGGCGAAGATCAGTCATGCCCTTTGTGACGAGAGGCTGGCAGAGGAGCTGGAAAAAACCAGGGCTCTTGGTGAAAATCTGGCCCGGATCGGATATTTTTCGGCCCTGGGAGAAAGCAAAACGGACTTTGACAGGACCATGGCCAGAAAGTCGAAGAAATTTGATCCCGTGCCGACCCTGTCCGATGATGTGGCGCTTATCGCCTTTACCAGCGGCACCACCGGCAAGCCCAAGGGCACCGTTCATTTCCATCGGGATATTATGTCCATGTGTCATTGTGTGGGTCAGGATCTTCTGGGGATAAAAGTTGGGGACCGGGTCATTGGCAGTCCGCCCATTGCTTTCACATTCGGCCTCGGGGCGCTGGTCACCTTTCCCCTCCAAGCGGGAGCAACGGTCATTCTGCTGGAAAACGGATCGCCGCCCAGTCTGGCCAAGGCCATCGAAAGATACCGGGCAAGCTGGTGTTTTACGGCGCCGACCGCTTACCGGGCCATGCTTGGTGAGCTTGATGAGGTGGATCTGTCCAGCCTGAAGAACTGTGTTTCGGCCGGGGAACATCTGCCGCTGCCCGTGTTCGAGAGCTGGAAAAAGGCGACCGGGATTTCCCTTATTAATGGCCTGGGATCCACCGAGATGATTCATATTTTTATCTCGGCCGCCGGCAGGGACATTCGACCGGGGGCTACAGGCAAGGCCATCGGGGGATATCAGGCCCGGGTGGTCGATGAAGAACTGAAGGATGTGCCGGTCGGCGAGGTGGGCAAACTGGCGGTGCGCGGCCCGACAGGCTGTCGTTATCTGGATGACGAGCGCCAGAAGGTGTATGTGCAGGACGGCTGGAACCTGACTGGCGATGCCTACCGGATGGACGAAGACGGATATTTCTGGTTCATGGCCCGGACCGACGATATGATTGTTTCCTCGGGATATAATATCAGCGGCCCGGAGGTGGAGGAGGTGCTGTTGTCGCATCCGGCCGTGCAGGAATGCGCGGTCATAGGCGCGCCGGATCCGCAGAGGGGGCAGGTCGTCAAGGCCTTTGTTGTTCCGACAGAGCCCTATGAGGGATGCAGCAAGCTTGTGCTGGCCCTGCAGGATCATGTAAAGGAACATATAGCGCCTTATAAATATCCGCGGGAGATTGCCTTTCTCGATAAGCTGCCGAAAACCGAGACAGGCAAGATTCAGCGGTTTAAACTAAAGAATCTGTAGGGCCTATCAAAAAGGCCCCGTGCAGGATAACTGGAGCAGTTGATGAAAAATTTCTTTGTGAAAATTAAATGCGATCTCGGCAAGGCCTACGATGTGGCGGCCGCCCTGGTCGACCGCCTCGAGGACAAGGTTGAGGAAGTCTATTCCATTTCCGGCGAGTTTGACCTGATCATGAAAATCAGGCTGGACGAGGATGAGGATGTAGGCCAGTTCGTTAATGAGCATGTGCACGCCATTGAGGGAATCAAGGATACCTTCACGCTGATTGCCTTCAAGGCCTTTAAATAATTTCCTGTATGATGTCGTCATTCCCCTGTCACATACTCCATTGATATGGATCAGTGAAAACAGGGGCCTGTCCCTGTATGACACCCCTGTGAGGGAAAACAAGGTGAACAGATGACGGCTCTCAGGAAGAATTCAGATTTTACAGGGCAAAAGCCACAGGTGGCCCCTGCACGTCAGCCGCGCCTGCCACGCTATACCAGTTATCCGACGGCGTTGCAGTTTGGAGAGCTTGACGGACGCGATCATATGGCCTGGCTTGGCGACCTTCCGGCGGAGGATCCTGTTAGCCTTTATTTCCATATTCCTTTTTGTGACCAGTTATGCTGGTTCTGCGGGTGCTACACCCATATTTCCAACAAATATGAGCCGGTTAAAAAATACCTGGAGAGTTTGCTGAAGGAACTGGCCTGGACGTCTTCCCTGACCGGCCGGCGGAAGGTAAGCCATATTCACTTCGGCGGCGGTTCCCCGACCATTCTGGAAGCAGAGGATTTTGAACGGCTGATGTCGGTTGTCCAGGAGGCCTATGAAATCCTTCCTGGGGCGGAAATTGCGGTGGAAGTGGACCCCAGGACCCTGAGCCGGGACAAGGTGAATGCCTATGGTCGTTGCGGGGTCAACCGGGTCAGTATGGGAATCCAGGATTTCGACGAAAAGGTCCAGAAAACCATCAATCGTATCCAGTCCACCGAACTGATTGAAAGCTGCCTGCGCTGGTTTAAAACTGTCGGTATTCGGAATATTAATTTTGATCTGATCTATGGCCTGCCGAACCAGACAGAGGCAACGATCCGGCAGACCGTATTGCAGACGGCCTTTTACAAACCGTCCCGTATTGCCCTGTTCGGGTATGCCCATGTGCCGTGGATGAAAAAACACCAGGCGCTGATCGGTGCCGAGATGCTGCCGGACCAGGCGCAACGCCAGGCCATGTTCGACATTGCCAGCCGGACGCTGGTGGATTGCGGTTATCAGGCCATCGGGCTCGATCATTTCGCCCTGCCGGGAGATACTCTCCTGGACGCCCACGACAGGGGGACGCTGCGGCGGAACTTCCAGGGATACACGGCCGATAATGCCGACAGCCTGATCGGTTTCGGGGCCTCGGCCATCAGTTCCCTGCCGGGCGGATATGCCCAGAATACAACGGATATGAAAGCCTATCACCAGCAGACCGGGGTCGGGGAAAGCCCGGTGGTGCGCGGCGTGAAAGTAACGGCGGCGGACCAACTGGTGCGGCAACTTATTTCGGACCTGATGTGTTACCAGCAGGTTGATCCGGAGGCGCGGGCCCGGGAATTCGGCCAGTCCTATGATTTTAAACGGGAATATGCGGCGCTGGGTGAACTTCTTGATGCGGGTTATATGGAGGTAAAAGGGTCCTGTTTCCGGATTACAGAGGCCGGCAGCCCTTATCTCAGGGCCATCTGTTCTGTTTTTGACCGGTATCTGCCGGCAAACTTCGAGAAAAATCCCGATATCCTGCACCGCTGCCTGCACGAGAGTGAGGGCTGATCGAAAACTCACCCTTCGTGGGTGACCTCCGCCCGTTGTGTCAGTTTGGTGATAAGCCGATCAAGTTCTTCTGTTTCCGTATCGTTCAGGGTTTCCAGGAGAACGGTTTCATAGTCGGTCACGAGCGGTTCGATCTGGTTATATATGTCCTGGCCCTGTTCGGTCAGGTTGAGGATGGAGCGCCGCCGGTCTTCCCGGGCGTAGGAGCGCTGAACCAGACCCTTGTCCAGAAGACTGTTCACGGCCCGGCTGACAGCCACCTTGTCTAGGGCTGTTTTCTCGGTCACATCTGCAGCGGATATATTGGGGAACCGATGCAGATGGGCCATCACTTTCCATTCCGGCGGGGCGATGCTGAATTTGTCGCTATAGATCGCCGCAAGCCGCCGGCCAATAATATTGGACAGGTAGGAGAGCCGGTAGGGAAGAAAGTTTTCCAGAAGGAGGGGGCTGTTTTTGTTTTTTTTCATATTAAAAAATTGGGTCCGGTATATATTTCTTGATTAAGTTACAAATGTAACTATAATGCCTCCGCATAGGGAGTGTCGGAGAAAGTTATCATTCTTTGCAAAAGCAGGCACCAAGTTTTTTGTTTGGTGAAGTCTGGTGTTGACAGGACAGCTGTCGGATATATCGGCTTTCTTCCACTCGTTTCACTATTTTCTGGATTAAAGGACAGGACATGAAAAATTGGATTGGATTTCCCCATCGCGAAGGTACGCATTCCCGTCAGGCCCATGTGGATCTTCCCGAAGGTACCTATGAGCGGGAAATGGGCAAGGAAGGCTTCTTTGGCCCGGCCTCCCATCTCTATCACCAGAATATACCGACCGGCTGGACAAGTTTCGAGGGACCGCTGCAGCCCCATGCCTTTGATACCAACCTTCTGAAGGATTTTGGCCCGTCCCCCTGGAATGCGGAGGATTTGATTTCCAACGCTCACATGAAATTCCGGATCTGGAAATCATCTGAAAAGATGGATCATCTGGTGCGCAATGCGGACGGCGACGATCTTTTGTTCATTCATAACGGTGCCGGTGAGCTGTTCTGCGATTTCGGTCATCTGACCTATGAAGCGGGCGACTATCTTGTCATTCCCCGGGGCAGCATGTGGCGTATTGAACCCACGGAAAAAACCGAAATGGTCCTGGTCGAGGCCACCAACAGCAGTTATCAGCTGCCGGACAAGGGAATGCTTGGCCCCCATGCCATTTTCGATCCGGCGATCCTGGATGTGCCAGCCATTGATGATGCTTTTAAGGCTCAGCAGGGCAACAACGAATGGCGTGTCGTGGTCAAGGCCCGTGATCAGCTCAGCACCATTACCTATCCGTTCAATCCGCTGGATGCGGCAGGCTGGAAGGGTGATCTGACAGTGGTCCGTGTGAATGTAGGGGACATCCGGCCGCTGATGAGCCATCGCTATCATCTGCCGCCCAGCGCCCATACCACTTTTATGGCCGGCCGTTTTGTGGTCTGTACCTTTGCACCCCGGCCGATCGAAAGCGATCCCGGGGCCCTGAAGGTGCCCTTCTATCACAACAATGATGACTATGATGAAATCATCTTCTATCATCGTGGTGACTTCTTCAGCCGCGATAATATTGAACAGGGCATGGTGACCTTCCATCCCTTCGGTTTCACCCACGGTCCGCACCCCAAGGCTTTCAAGGCCGGGGAAAAAGCGACCCGCAAGGAAACCGATGAGTATGCGATGATGATCGACACCCGTGATCCGGTGGAAATGTCCGATGCGGCTTACGGTGTGGAAAACCAGAATTATGTGAACAGCTGGAAATCCGGGGACTAGGCTGTCATACTGAAAGAACGAAACAGGGAAATAAACTGATGAAACTTGCCTCACTGAAATCGGGCCGCGACGGCAAACTTGTCGTGGTCAACCGCGATCTGACCAAAGCCGTCTCGGCAGATTCCGCCGCCTCAACCATGCAAATGGCGCTGGATCACTGGGCCGATGTGGAACCGCAGCTGAAAGCGATTTCCGATGACCTGAATGCAGGCAAAATCGAAGGGTTCGATTTTGATCCGGCTCAGTGCGATGCGCCGTTGCCGCGCGCCTATCACTGGGCGGACGGATCCGCTTATGTGACCCATGTGGAACTGGTGCGCAAGGCCCGCGGGGCCGAATTGCCGGCAACCTTCTGGGAAGATCCGCTGATTTATATGGGCGCATCCGATGCCTTCATCGGCCCCCGCGATCCCATTGATGTGGAAAGCGAGGACTGGGGCATCGATTTCGAGGCCGAGATCGCGGTGATCACCGATGATGTACCGGCCGGTACTGGCCCGGTTCAGGCTCTTGACCATATCAAGCTGATCACCATCCTGAATGATGTGTCGCTCCGCAACCTGATTCCGGCCGAGCTGGCCAAACAGTTCGGGTTTTATCAGTCCAAGCCGCAGACCGCCTTTGCGCCGGTCTTTGTCACCCCTGATGAACTGGGCGATGCCTGGAAGGACGGCAAGCTTCATCTGCCGCTGCATGCGATCCTGAACGGTACAAAGATCGGATCGCCGAATGCCGGTATCGATATGACATTCAACTTCGGCCAACTCATTGCCCATGTGGCCAAGTCCCGTGCCCTGGAGGCCGGTACGGTGATCGGATCCGGAACCATCTCCAACAAGGGCTCGAAAGACGGTTCCTGCTGTCTGGCAGAGGTGCGTTGTCTGGAAACCATTGCCGACGGCAAGCCCAGTACACCTTTTATGAGTTTTGGCGACCGGATCGAGATCGAAATGTTCGACGAGGACGGTAAAACCATTTTCGGCAGGATCGATCAGGTGGTGAAACAATACCACCCGCCCCGTTAATTTAACGTCCGGGAAGGAAGACAGATATGCTGGCGCTTTATGGATATTACAGATCATCTGCGGCCTACCGGCTGCGCATTGCGCTGAACCTCAAGGGGCTGGACTATGAAAATATCCCCGTCTCCCTTCTCGCCGGCGAACACCGGAACGAAGACTATCTGAAACTGAATGCCCAGGGACTGGTTCCGGCGCTCAAAGACGGCGACCTGACCCTCGGCCAGTCCATGGCCATTCTCGAGTATCTGGAGGAAACCCGTCCGGAAGCGCCGTTGCTGCCGGCGGATGCCGCGGGCCGCGCCCGGGTGCGCCAGATTGCCAACATCATCGCCTGCGATATTCATCCGCTCGATAACCTGCGGGTGCTGAAATATCTGAAGGGCGCCCTCGGCATCAGTGACGAGGCAAAGGACGACTGGTACCGGCACTGGATCCTGCTGGGTTTCGAGGCCATAGAAACCATGCTGCAGGACGGCAAAAGCGGCACATATTGCCATGGCGACAGCCCGACTTTCGCCGATGTCTGTCTGCTTCCCCAGCTCTATAATGCCCGCCGGTTCAATACGCCGCTGGATAAGTTTCCCAATATTCTGCGGATCGAGGAACTGTGCAATACGCAGGAGGCGTTCATCAAAGCCCAGCCTGAAAATCAGCCGGACGCCAAATAGCTTCCCGAGCTTCTAACTGTACCTTTAAACAGGTGCAAAAAGTCTGGCTTTGCGGCTGGCTTGCCGCTACTCTGTTTTCAAACAGTCGTTTTATATTACCTTCAGGGAGAGCAGCATGAAAAATCTGTTTGATATTTCGGGCAAGATCGCCGTTGTCACCGGCGGATCACGGGGCATTGGGGCCATGATTGCCCGCGGATTTGTGGAAAACGGGGTGAAGACCTATATCTGTTCCCGTAAGCTGGAGCAGTGTCAGGCGATGGTGGAGGAGCTTGGCCGGTATGGCGAGGTCATCGGCCTGCAGGCAGACCTGTCCACCTATGAAGGCGTGACGTCATTTGCCGCGGAGATTGCCGGGCGCGAAGACAAGATCGATATTCTGGTTAATAATGCCGGTGCGGCCTGGGCGGCGCCTATCGAGGAATTTCCCGAAGCCGGCTGGGACAAGGTGATGGATATCAACGTGAAGGGAGTTTTCTTCCTGACCCAGAAGCTGTTGCCGTTGTTGAAGAAGTCCGGCACGGCCGAGGATCCGGCCCGGGTCGTCAATGTGGGCAGTGTGGACGGGCAGCATGTGCCGGAACCGGAAACCTACAGTTATTCGGCCAGCAAGGCAGCGGTGCTGCATATGACCCGTGTTCTGGCCAAACGGCTGGCGCCTGACCATATCAATGTGACAGCCATTGCCCCCGGACCATTCCCCAGCGCCATGACCAAAGGCCTTTTTGATGCCATGGGGGAACGCATGCTGGATGAGATTCCCCTGCGCCGCATTGGCACGCCCGAGGATATGGCCGGGGTGGCCATTTACCTGTGCAGCCGGGCCGGTGCTTATGTTACCGGGGCAACCGTGACCGTGGACGGCGGCTGGGCGACGACCGTTTAGTGCTGATTCCTAGAGCCGGGGCAGGATCGCCAGCAGGGCATCCAGACTGGACCGGCCAAGTTTGGCGGCCCGGTCCGGTGACCAGCCGCTTTCCGGGTAAGGGGTCTTTTCCGTATCCTTGAACGGCATTTCCAGGGTCATTGAGACCGCGTTATAGCGGTGGGCGAACTGGTTTGTCGCCATGCCCAGATTTCCCTTGCCGGCGGCTGATTTTGGATAGCCGACTTCGGTCTGGAAATCAGGTGATATTTTCTCCAGCTGTTCCATATATTCATAGGCCAGGTCAAGCTGGGCTTCGTCAATGTCCGGCACACCTTCGAAACAGGCGATGAAATTATAGGGCAGGGCCTCGTCGCCGTGAACGTCGAGGATGAAATCAATGCCGGTCTCGTCCATTTTACCGCGCACGTAAGCCACTTCCGGCTCGGTGCTGAAGTCCGGATCTTCCCACACCCGGTTGAGATTGATACCGGCCGCATTGGTGCGCAGATGACCGCGGCGGCTGCCGTCCGGGTTCATGTTGGGCACGGCATAAAAGACACATTTTTCCAGCAGGGTGCGGCTGACCGGATCATCGTCATCCAGAAGCCGGCCGAGCATGCCTTCCATGAACCATTCGGCCATGGTTTCGCCCGGATGCTGGCGGGCAATATACCAGATTACTTTCTTGTCCTTGGCCGGCGTGCCGATGGTCAGCAGATCCATGTCCTGGCCGTCCAGTGTCTCGCCAATGCAGTGCAGGCTGACCTTTTCATCTGCGGCGCACTGGGCGATCAGGTCGTGATGGCGCTCCATGCTGTAGGGGGCGAAATAGGCATAATAGACGCAGTCGGTTTCCGGCACGTGATGGATGGTCAGGGTGCCGTCCTTATAGACGGTGCTGACCCGGAACCAGTCTTCGCGGTCATAGGAAGCCACGACCTGGTAATTTTCCCAGCCTTGTGGATAGGCGGCGTTCGCCACATCCTCGATGCTTAGCGCACAGAGCTGTCCCTTGGCGCCGGTCATGCGGAAATAGAACCACTGGTAAAAGTCGGATTTATTGTCTTTGCGGATATGGAGGCGGATGTTGGACGGATTTTCCGCCTCGACCACTTCAATATTGCCGCCATCGAAATCGCTGCTGATTTTCATTTTCTATCCCCGGCTGTTGTTTCTGTTTCCTTATACGGTTCCTTGCCCGGCTTTGCAATCGGTGGAAAAGAGGGGCAAGTGGAAAAACCGTTTCCTGCGGACAGGGAGGTCATTTCCGGAATCTTTTTCGGTGCGGAAAATATTGTATAAAATTTTTCACTGTTTTATGGTTTGACCAATGCAACAGCGTGACAGGGCCGCACAATTCTGCCAAACTGCCCGCTTTGAAATTCAGTGAACACCCAAAAATAACAAAAAGGGGAAGAATATGTCCGTCGTACGTAACCGTCTGCTCAATCCAGTAGGGGGGAGGTGTCTATGACTTCTGTCTCTGAAAGTCTGCGTGAAGGATCCCAGCAGCGGGAACTCCTTGGTCATCCGGTAGGCCTGTCGATTTGTTTCCTGACCGAAATGTGGGAGCGTTTCTCTTATTACGGCATGCGGACCATTCTGGTGCTGTATCTGGTGAAATACCATATGTTCAGCACCGAAAAAGCCAGCATGATTTACGGCGCCTATGCGGGGCTGGTCTATATGATGCCGATCATCGGCGGTTATATGGCTGACCGCTTCCTCGGCAGCCGCAAGGCGGTGACCTACGGGGCCCTGTTGCTGGTGGCCGGGCACGGCTTGATGGCCTTTCACGGCCCACAGGCCTATCTCGATGGCGACACGGTTGTCCGCAATGACTTCTACCTGAATATATTCTTCCTGGCCCTGGCGCTGATCATCACCGGCGTCGGATTCCTGAAGGCCAATATTTCCACCATTGTCGGTGCGCTGTACGGCCCGAGAGACCCGCGCCGGGATGGCGGTTTCTCCATTTTCTACATGGGTATTAACCTAGGATCCGTCTTTTCCACAGCCCTTGTCGGGTATGTGGGTGAAGTGCACGGCTGGAACTATGGTTTCGGTCTTGCCGGCATCGGCATGCTGTTCGGCCTTCTGGTCTTTCTTTGGGGTCAGCGTTATCTTGATGGCCGGGCCGAACCGTCTAATCCCGCAGTGCTGAAGGAAAAATCTCCGATCGGCCTGAACAAGGAATGGACCATTTACCTGGGCGGCCTGGCGCTGGTCGGTTTCAGCTGGCTGCTGATGCAGTATCAGGATTTTGTCGGCAGTGTGTTGTATTTTGTCGGGCCACTGATGCTTCTGGTGATTATCGTTTACGGCGTAACCCAGTGCACCAAGATCGAGCGGGAAAGGCTTTATGTCGCCTGTTTCCTGATTTCCGTGCAGTCCGTTTTCTGGGCCCTCTTCGAACAGCAGGCCGCCAGCCTGACCCTGCTGGCGGATGAGCAGTTTGACTTGAACTTCCTGGGCATGACTTGGCTGGCGTCGCAGGTTCAGCTGTTGAACCCGGGCTTCATCGTCCTGTTTGCGCCGGTGCTGGCCTGGCTCTGGGTGAGCCTCGCCAATAAAGGCTGGGAACCTTCCACACCGGCTAAATTTGCTATTGCCATGCTTCTGATCGGCCTTGGTTATGTGGTCTTTTCCTGGGGTATGAGCCTCGACGACAGCACCAGCAAGAGCTTCCTGTGGATGGTCTTTATCTACCTGTCCCTGACCATTGCCGAACTGTGCCTGAGCCCGGTCGGCCTGTCCATGGTGACCAAACTCAGTGTCGGGAAAATCGTCGGAATGGTCATGGGCACCTGGTTCCTGTGGACGGCCATGGGTAACTTTGTGGCCGGCGTCATCAGCTCTTGGACCGGCAGTGGCGGTCATGGCGGCGAGAGCGGCAATCTGGATGTGGTCGCGACCATGGAGGTCTACACCAATATCGGTCTTATCAGTATTGGTGTTGGTGTCTTTATCCTGATCCTCACACCATTGTTGAAAAAATATATGCACGGCGTCCACTAGGCTTCCTGCAAAATCAGATATAAAAAAATGCTGCACCCGACAGGTGCAGCATTTTTCTTTTGGGTAAAGGTTGCTGTCTAGTCTTTGTCGATGAATTTATAGACAAAACCGGCAACCGCCGCCCCGGCAATCGGAGCCAGCCAGAAGATCCACAGCTGCTGCAGGGCGATGCCGCCTTCCAAGAGGGCCGGGCCGGTGCTGCGGGCCGGGTTGACCGAAGTATTGGTGACCGGAATGCTGATCAGATGGATCAGGGTCAGGGTGAGGCCGATGGCCAGCGGGGCAAACCCGGCGGGTGCCTTCTTGCTGGTGACGCCAAGGATGACCAGCAGGAACATGAAGGTCATGACCACTTCCGTAATGATGCCCGCCTGCATACTGTAAAGTCCCGGGGAATGGGTGCTGACGCCATTGGAGGCAAGTCCGCCTTCATAGCCACTGGCGCCGGACGCAATCATCGACAACAGAGCCGCAGCAGCGATGGCGCCGAGAACCTGGATGATGACATAAGGAACAAGCTCCTTTTTGTCGAACCTGCCGGCCACGCAGAGCCCAACGGAAACCGCCGGATTGAAATGACCGCCGGATATGTGCCCGACGGCATAGGCCATGGTCACCACCGTCAGGCCAAAAGCCAGGGAAACCCCCAGCAGACCGATCCCCACGGTACCGAATTTTGCGGCCAGCACAGCACTGCCGCATCCTCCCAGAACGAGCCAGAATGTTCCGAAGAATTCTGCCATTAATTTGTTAGACAACCCCATATTTCAATTCCCTCTATTGTTGGTTTGGAGGGAAAGTATATGTGATTTACGGACAATTCAGAAGCAACTTATGCTGCGCTCGAAGGATGCAGCATTTTTGCACTATAGGTGCAGCATTTTTTACGGGCTGTTGAATTTATTGGCTGTCGATTTCCTCGCGCAGCATTTCAAGCTCCAGCCATTCTTCTTCTTTGGCGGCTAGGTCGGTCTGGGACTTTTCCAGATCCTTTGACAGCAGGGCAAAACCGTTCGGGTCTTTGGTGTAAAAGTCCGGTTCCCCCAGTTTGGCTCCGATTTTTGCAATTCGCTGTTCCAGCGCCGCCATTTCACCGGGCAGTTTGGCAAGCCGGTCCCTGTGTTTGAAGCTGAGTTTTTTGCTTTCCCGCTGGACCGGCTTTGCAGCTTCTGTCTTTTGTGTTTTGACCGGTTCGGCATCTGTCTGTGGTGTCACATTGCTGCGCTGGCGCAGATAGTCCTGATAGCCGCCGGCATATTCGGTGATCTTGCCGTCGCCTTCCATAACGATGGTGGAGGTGACGATCCGGTCGAGGAAATCGCGGTCATGGCTGACCAGAAGCAGGGTGCCGTCATAATCGTTGAGAGTCTCCTGCAGCAGGTCCAGCGTGTCCATATCCAGATCGTTGGTCGGTTCGTCGAGGATCAGGAAATTGGTCGGCATGGCCAGGGTCTTGGCCAACAGCAGCCGGTTGCGCTCGCCGCCGCTGAGGGCGCTTACCTGGGTGTGGGCCTGCCCAGCGTCAAACAGGAATTCCTTCATATAGGAAATGATGTGTTTTGAATGACCGCGTACCATGATGTGGTCGCCGCCGTCGCTCAGCGTTTCCCAGACTGTGTTGCTGTCTTTCAAAAGACCGCGTTGCTGATCCAGATAGGTGGGTTCCAGATTGGTGCCCAGCTTGACTGTGCCCTGGTCGGGCTCGATTTCCTTGGTCAGGATTTTCAGCAGGGTCGATTTTCCTGCGCCGTTGGGGCCGATGATGCCAATGCGGTCGCCGCGCAGGATGCGCAGGGAGAAATCCTCGAGAATTATTTTGTCGCCATAGGATTTATAGACCTTGTGCGCCTCGATCACCTTTTTGCCGCTGCTTTTACCACTGTCGGTTTCCAGCTTGACCTGGCCGGTTTCCTTGATTTGTTTGGCCCGTTCATCCCTGAGCGCCCACAGGGCCCGCATGCGGCCCATGTTGCGTTTGCGCCGGGCGGTGATGCCCTTGTGCGACCAGTCGGTTTCCTTCTCGATCAGCTTGTCCAGCTTGGCCCGTTCAACCCGCTCCTGTTCGAGGATGGTTTCAGCCCACTCCTCGAAATGGGCAAAGCCCTTGTCCAGACGGCGCACCTTGCCGCGGTCGAGCCAGAAGGTGCAGTTGGTCAGGTTATTGAGGAAGGTGCGGTCATGGCTGATGATCACCAGCGCGCCGCGGAATTCGCGAAGCTTGTTTTCCAGCCATTCGATGGTGGCGATGTCCAGATGGTTGGTGGGCTCATCCAGCAGCAGGATGTCGGCCTCGCTGACCAGGGCCCGGGCGATGGCGGCCCGGCGGCGCTCGCCGCCGGACAGGTTGGCTGTTTCCAGGTCGGCCTCGAGGCCAATGTCTTCCAGAATGATATCCACCTGGAACAGATCGTCGCGGGAGGCTTCCGGCAGGCCGGTCTCCACATAGTCGCGCACGGTCTTCCACTGTGACAGATCGGGTTCCTGCTCCAGATAGGTGATATGGGTGCCCGGCTGGACAAAGTGCTCGCCGCTGTCCGCCTCGACGGATCCGGCGATGACTTTCATCAGGGTGGATTTGCCGGAGCCGTTACGGCCGACCAGGCAGATGCGGTCACGTTCGCCGATATAAAGCTCGACGCCGTCAAACAGCGGATCAGGGCCGTAACGAAGGGAAATATCCTGTAGTGTCAGTAAGGGGGGCGCCATGAAATATCCTGTAAAAATATTGCTCCTTCTAGCCTGAGAGGGGGGCGGTTCGCAAGAGGTAACTTTTGATCGCGGGCCGCTCTCGCTATTGTGAAGATCTGTTAATGGTATGCTCAGACAGGACAGGGTAGGATATGATCCGTAACCAAGCATGGACCGTAAAAATATTATGTTGATCAAAAGCCCGAAACCTTACGATGTCACGGAAAATGAAACCACGTCACAGCGGGACTATTTCTCGCGGCGGGATTTCATTCGCGATGCCTCCCGCCTCGGCCTGATGGCCGGGGCCGCCAGCCTTGTACCGACTGGCGCACAGACGATGGAGCGGGGCAAACAGTTTGCCAATCTCGAGGCGCGGCAGAATTTTGCTCCGGGAGAGAAACTCACGCCCTATCAGGCCGTGACCACCTATAACAATTTTTATGAGTTCGGCACCGGCAAGGATGATCCGGCAAAGAACGCTCACACCCTGCAACCCCGCCCCTGGACGGTGGAGGTCGGCGGCCATGTGGACAAGCCGGGCATCTATGACGTGGACGACCTGATTAAAAACAGCCGGTTGGAGGATCGTATCTATCGGTTCCGCTGTGTCGAGGCCTGGTCCATGGTCATCCCTTGGGTGGGCATTCCGCTGGCTGATCTGATCGAGCGCTTTTCACCCACCTCGAAAGCGAAATACGTACGGTTCGAGACCCTGGTGGACAAGGAACAGATGCCGGGCCAGCGCCGCCGGGTGATAGACTGGCCCTATGTGGAGGGCCTGACCATGGCCGAGGCTATAAATCCGCTGACGCTGATGGCGGTGGGACTATATGGCGAAGTACTGCCCAACCAGAACGGCGCGCCGATCCGGCTGGTGGTGCCATGGAAATACGGATTCAAATCCATCAAATCCATTGTCAAGATCGACTTTACCGACCGGCAGCCGTTTAACAGCTGGCAGAAACTGGCGCCCCATGAATATGGCTTTTACGCCAATGTGGACCCCAATGTGGATCATCCCCGCTGGTCCCAGGCCAAGGAACGCAGGATCGGTGAATTTTTCCGCCGGGACACGCTGCCGTTCAACGGCTATGGCGAGGAAGTGGCGCATCTGTATGCGGGCCTGAACCCGGAAAAGCTCTATTGAGATGAAATATGAGAAACCGCTACGGGCGGTCCTGCATATCCTCTGTCTGCTGCCGTTTGCCTGGGTGCTCTGGCAGGTCTGGCTGATGTTCAGCTATCAGCCCCACGCTCTGACCGCCAATCCATTCCAGTATATCAATCAATATACCGGGGACTGGACGATCCGGATATTGCTCCTGAGTCTGGCGGTCACGCCTCTGCGCAAGCTCCTGAAAAAGAACTGGCTGATCAAATGGCGCCGGCCGCTCGGGCTTTATGCCTTTTTCTACGGTCTTATGCACCTCGGTAATTACCTGATCCTCGATCATTTCTTTGACTGGCCGGTGATTTGGCAGGATCTCATCAAGCGGCCGGCCATGACCTTCGGCATGCTGGCGCTGCTGCTGATGACGCCGCTGGCGGTAACGTCGACCAGGGCCATGATCCGTCGTCTGGGCAGAAACTGGCCCCGGCTGCACAGGATGGTTTATCCGGTCGCTGTGCTGGCGGTGGTCCATAATATCATGATGGTCAAGGCAGACCTCAGGGAACCGCTGATCCATCTTTCCATCCTGGCCCTGCTGCTGGGGTATCGGCTGTACAGTAAATATCGCCCCGGACTTGTGGACAGGCTCTCTTTCTCCTAATGTTTCTGTTATGAAACAGACAACAGATCAACTCAGGTTCGAGACCGGCGGACGCGGTCTATATGACGTGACGAGTGCTCTTTCCCGCTGGCTTGCGGAACAGGACATCCGCGAGGGACTTTTTACCGCCCATATCAAACATACCTCGGCCTCCCTGGTGATCCAGGAAAATGCCGATCCCGATGTCTGTTATGATCTGGATAATTTCCTCAGCCGGCTGGTGCCGGAAAATGATCCCCATTTCCGTCATGTGGCGGAGGGCCCTGACGATATGCCTGCCCACATCAGGGCGGCCCTGACCCAGAGTCAGATTTCCCTGCCGGTGATCGACGGACGTTTCGCCCTTGGCACCTGGCAGGGAATTTATATTTTCGAACATCGGCGCCGGGCCCATAGCCGGACCCTGGCGCTTCATGTGATCGGGGAATAATTCCCTAGAAGTCGTACAGAAGACCGGCCCGGGCAATGGTATCCGTGGTTTCACGGTCGGCCGGAGCGTCCTTGTCGTAAGAGATATCAAAGGAGAATTTGCTGCTCAGCGCACCGTTGATTTTCACCTTCAGGGCATTGCTGGTTTCCATCACCGTTCGGTCGCCAAATACAATCTGGCTATTATTGGAGAATTCACTGCGCTCGTTGATGCTCCAGACAAACTCACTGGCGGCATAGGCGTTGAAACTTGATTCATAGTCTGCACCATCGAAGTTTTTGGTGAACAGCACGGTTGGACCACCTTCCACATTCCACACATACTCTTCTGTTTCCATAAGGCGATAACCGGCACCGGCGCTGGTTGTAACACGCTCGCGGAAGGAACCGAACTGATCATTCTTATAGCCGAGGAAGCCGGTCAGATACATATGTTCGGAAAAGTCATAATCCAGCTTATAGGACAGGCCCCAGCGCTGGCGGTCCTTGACGCCGGAGTTTTTATTGAAGTCAAAAAAAGCGCCGATTCTGCTGTGATATTTTCCGTTATCCCGTTTCATTTTGCCAGCAATACCAAAGGACTGCTGGTCGGTGTTACCGGACGAAGTCATTACACTGAGGTCAACCTCGCCGTCCCATCCCTGGAGGCTGAAGTAGGGGTTTTGAGATTCAGGATTCTCCATCGGGGGAGCAGGCCTCAACGGCTCGGCTGCTGCCAGAATTTCTTCCGTCTGTTCGGGATTGGCGGCAACAACCAGATCAAGGACAGTCTGGAAATTGGCGCCGCTATCTGTTTTCGCGGCCTGTTGAAGAATGGCCATGACGGCCGGGTTGACTTCAGCTGAAGCCTGAAGATGTCCGACGAAAGCGCAGGACATGACTGCAGTTAATGCAATTCGCTTCACGAATTTTTCCATTGTTCGTGTCTTTCTGTATTTGAGTAGGAGATGAGATACTTATTCTTTTACATAGGTCAGGTAAAAACTCAGTGGTACTGCCGTGCTGATAGACGGCAGACCTGCCAGTTCCTGTAACTTTTTGAGCCCGGAAAGTAAATCAAAATCCTCGGCATCCAGGAAAATAAGTTCATGGGGAACTATCATGGCGCGATTTTCTCCCAGGCGTGTCACCAAAAGCTCGCATTCCACATTTTTCTTCTGGCCGTGCAGTTCCAGAACCAGGCTGGTTTCGATCAACTGGTTTTCACCGATTTCAAGCTCTTCGAACTGGGCGAGGTCGATCTGGCCGGCAAGAGTTGCCACCGGATACATGCCCGTATGGAACAGGAATTCGCGAATGCGTTCGTTGCGGATATCCACCCAGGTCTCCACGGAGGACAGATCAATGGTCAGGCTGATCTCTCCGGCTTCGGAAATCCGGCTGTTGACAGTGGCAAAATGGTTGCTTTCGCCTATGGTGTTTTTCTTGATCGACCCGAAAGAGAGATGGGAGTTGTCTTCTTCCAGAAGCCAGTCGGCCTGTGCCGGTCCGGTCAGGGAAAACAGAAGAACAACGCTGGTCAGTAATGTGGAGAATTTCATGTATCGGCCCCTGAGTTTGAAGACTATTACCGGAATCTAACGTTCGGCGCAGCCAGTTGCAAGGAGATATGAATTGTTCCTGTGTCGGCGAAAAAAACGGGCCGGAAATAAATTCCAGCCCGAAGTTGTGCAGTAGGCATCAATATTATGCTGATCAGGCGATCAGCTGTAAAAATTCTCGCCTTTTTCGGCTTTTTTCCTGAGCAGTGCCGGCGGCGTGAAGTGAGGGCCGAAGCGATTGGCAAGCTTGTCAGCCTCTTCACAGAATTTTTTCACGCCGATGGTATCCACCATGCTGAGGGGGCCGCCGGTCCAGGGAGCAAATCCCCATCCGAAAATGGCGCCGATATCGGCGTCTTCCGGGGCCATCAGCACGCCTTCTTCGAGGCAGCGGATGACCTCGATGGCCTGACGGTACAGAAGCCGTTTGGTGACTTCTTCAGGATCGGGCTGGTCATCCTGGATCGGGAAATGTTCGGACAGTCCCGGCCAGAGATATTTTTTGCCGTCTTCCGGATATTCATAAAAACCATGCCCGTTTTTCTTGCCCTTGCGTCCAAGTTCCTTGTAGAGGGTTTCCACCACCTTGTCAGACGGTTGAGCCACATAGTTATCGCCAAGCGCTTTTTTGGTGGCCATGCCCACATGATAGCTCAGTTCCAGGCTGACTTCGTCGGCCACGGCCAGCGGTCCCACGGCCATGCCGGAATAGGCGCCGCAGTTTTCGACCAGCGCCGGTTTGACGCCCTCGGCAACCATGTTGGCGGCTTCCTGGACATAGGTCGAGAAGCAGCGGCTGGTATAGAACCCGCGGCTGTCGTTGACCACGATCGGGGTTTTCTTGATCTGGGCCACATAGTCCATGGCCTTGGCCAGGGCCACATCGCCGGTATTCTTGCCCAGAATAATTTCCACCAGCGGCATCTTGTCGACGGGGGAGAAGAAGTGAATGCCGATGAACTGGTCTTCCCGCTTGCTCGCCTTGGCCAGCTGGGTGATCGGCAGGGTCGAGGTGTTGGAGCCGTAAATGCAGCTTTCCGGCACGACCGCCTCGGTCTTGGCGGTTACACCTGCCTTCACATCCACATCCTCGAGTACCGCTTCAATGATCAGGTCGCAGCCTTCCAGGTCGGCATAGTCGGTGGTCGGTTTGATCAGGCCGAGGATGCCGTCGGCTTTTTCCTGGCTCATTTTCTTGCGCTTGACCGCTTTTTCCAGAAGACCCGTGCTATAGGATTTGCCTTTTTCGGCGGCTTCCTGGGTCATGTCCAGAAGCACCACCTCGATGCCGGCCATGGCGGAGACATAGGCGATGCCCGCCCCCATCATGCCGGCGCCAAGCATGCCCAGTTTTTTGGTTTTCATCTCCGGCTGGCCCTTGGGCCGGCGGACGCCTTTTTCAGCCGCCTGCTTGTTGACAAACAGGGTGCGGATCATGTTGGGCGCGACATCGCCAAGGATGAGGTCGGCAAAATATTTGCATTCCACCACAAGCGCCTTGTCCATGGGCAGCTGATGGCCTTCATAGACACAGGACAGGATATTCAGTGTGGCCGGATATTTGCCCTTGGTTTCCTTTTTGGTCATGGCCGGTGCGCCGATGAAGGTCTGCACGATATTGGGGTCGTACACACCCTGGCCGCCGGGAATTTTGAACTTCTTGTTGTCCCAGGGCTGTTCGGCCTTGCCGCCGTCCAGGATCCATTTTTTTGCCGCGGCAACGATCTGGTCAGCGGGCACCACTTCCTGGATCACGCCTGAGCCGAGGGCCTGCTGAGGAGTCATATTCTTGCCCTGAAGCAGATAGGGCAGGGCCATCTGGATACCCATCAGGCGAGGCAGGCGCTGGGTGCCGCCGGCGCCGGGCAGAAGCCCGACCATCACTTCCGGCAGGGCCAGCTTGATTTTTGGATTATCGGCAACGACGCGGTGGTGACATGCCAGGATGATTTCCAGTCCGCCCCCCATGGCCACGCCGTTGACGGCAGCAGCCACCGGTTTGCCACAGGTTTCCAGCGCGCGCAGGATGCGGCTCAGGCCAAAGGCCTTGTCAAAAAGTTCCTCGCGGCTGATCTTGTCCACTGCAGAGGTCATTTCCAGCATCATGGAGAGGTCCGCACCGGCGACAAAACCTGCCGGTTTGGCCGATGTGATGACGGCGCCCTTGACGTTGTCGTCACTGCTGATTTTGCCGATCAGGCCCTCGAGGTCGGACATAAAGTCCTGGGTAATGACATTCATGGATTTGCCGGGAACGTCAATGGCAAGCAGGGCGATGCCGTCGGCATCAACTTCATATTTGATGGTATTGGTCATTGTCCTGTCTCCCTCACACGCGTTCGATAATGGTGGCCGTGGCCATGCCGCCGGCCACACACAGGGTCGCAAGGGCCGTATTCTTGTCTGCCCGCTCCATTTCATCCAGGGCAGTGCCCAGGATCATGGCGCCGGTGGCGCCGAGCGGATGGCCCATGGCAATGGCGCCGCCATTGACATTGACCTGATCCGTGCCGAGCTCCATTTCCTGACAGAAGCGCAGCACCACCGAGGCGAAGGCTTCGTTGATTTCCCAGACATCAATATCAGATGTAGTCATGCCGGCCCGGGCCAGCGCCTTGCGGGCCGAAGTGCCGGGACCGGACAACATGATGGTGGGATCAATGCCGATATCGGCAAAACCGATCATTTTGGCCCGTGGTTTGAGGCCCAGCTTTTCACCCATCTCTTTTGTGCCGATGAGCATGCCGGAGGCGCCGTCGACGATGCCGGAACTGTTGCCGGCGTGATGTACATGGTTCATGCCTTCCACTTCCGGGTATTTCTGCAGGGCGACACTGTCAAAACCAAGTTCGCCCATGTCTGTGAAGGACGCCTTGAGACCGGCGAGGTCTTCGATCGTCGTATCGGGACGCATATATTCGTCATGGTCCAGCAGGGTGAGGCCGATCTGGTCCTTTATAGGGACGACCGAGTTTTTGAAGTAGCCGTTGTCCCAGGCGTTTTTAGCCCGCTTCTGGCTGAGGATGGCATAGGCATCACATTCTTCACGACTGAAGCCGTATTTGGTGGCGATCAGGTCGGCGCTGATGCCCTGCAGGACAAAGCCGACCTTGTTGGAGACCTGTGGGTCGAACAGCCAGGCCCCGCCGTCAAAACCCATCTGCACCCGTGACATGCTTTCGACGCCGCCACCGACCATGAGGTCGGCCTGTCCGGCCATGACCCGGGCGGCAGCATAGTTTACCGCCACCAGGGCAGAGGCGCAGAAGCGGTTCACATGCATGCCCGGCACCGCATCGCCGTAGCCGGCCATATAGGCGGCAAACCGCCCGACATTGCCACCCTGTTCGCCAACGGCGGTGACGCAACCGGCCACCACATCGTCGATCAGGGCCGGGTCGAAATCATTGCGGTCCTTCAGGGCGGCGAATACCTGGGACAGCAGGTTGACCGGGGTCACCTCGTGCAGGCTGCCGTCCTTCTTGCCCCTGCCGCGGGGACTTCTTACATGATCGTAAATATAGGCTTCAGTCATTTTCGAATCCTTGTCGCTTTCGGGGTGAGTTCTAGAATGCGTCCGCATCCAGGGCCATAACCGGGTCCGCACCGGCTTCCACCTTGACCCTCAGGGCAGAGGTTTCAGGCAGCATGTTGGTGAAGAAAAAGTCCGCTGTAACCAGCTTGTTTTTCAGGAATTTCTCATCACCTTGCCCGGCAGCCAGCATGTCCATCGCCTTTTTCGCCATGTCGGCCCAGAAATAACCCATTGTCACCAGCGCCATCAGGTTCAGGTAATAATGAGCGGCGGCTCCGGCATTGTCCGGGTTTTTCATGCCGTTCTGCATCAGCCACATGGTAGCGGCCTGCTGGCGGCCCAGCGATTTCTCCAGCGGCGCGATATATTTCTCCAGATCGGCGTTGCCTTTGTTTTCTTCGATGAATTTCTGGATCATGGCGAAATAGGCCTTGATCGGCTCACCGCCCTTGGCCGGTAGTTTGCGACCGATCAGATCCATGGCCTGTACCCCGTTGGTGCCTTCATAGATCGGGGCAATGCGGCTGTCGCGCAGATACTGCTCCATGCCCCATTCCTTGATATAGCCGTGACCGCCATAACACTGCAGGGCCCGGCTGGCGGATTCCACGCCTTGATCGGTCATGTAGGATTTGATCACCGGAGTCATCAGCGCCATCATATCCTCGGCCTGTTCACGCACTTTTTCGTCCGGGTGATGAATGGCCATATCAAGCTGAATACCGGCCCACATGGCAAACGCCCGGGCACCCTCGATAAAGGCCCTGTTGGTCATCAGCATGCGTCGCACGTCCGGGTGAACAATGATCGGGTCCGCCTTGGCATCCGGGTTTTTCGGGCCTGTCAGGGAGCGGCCCTGGATACGGTCCTTTGCGTAATCGACCGCATTCTGCTGCGCCACTTCGGCAATTCCCAGACCCTGCAGTCCGACGCCGAGCCGCGCTTCGTTCATCATGGTGAACATGGCCCGCATGCCTTTGTTTTCCTCACCGATCAGATATCCTGTGGCGTCATCATAATTGAGCACGCAGGTGGCGTTGGAATGGATGCCCATTTTGTGCTCGATAGAGCCGCAGGAAACACCGTTGCGTTCGCCGAGGCTGCCGTCTTCATTGACCATGAATTTGGGTACGATAAACAGGCTGATGCCCTTGGTGCCTTCCGGAGCGCCTGAAATGCGGGCGAGAACCAGGTGAATGATATTGTCGGTCAGGTCATGTTCGCCGGCGGAAATGAAAATCTTGGTGCCGGAAATTTTATAGGTGCCGTCGGCCTGGGCTTCCGCCTTGGTCCGCAGCATGCCGAGGTCGGTGCCGCAATGGGGCTCGGTCAGGTTCATGGTGGCAGCCCATTCCCCGGTCAGCATTTTAGGAAGGTAAGTGTCTTTCTGTTCCTTGCTGCCCCAATGCAGGATGGTTTCGGTGGCGCCCTTGGTCAGGCCGGAATACATGGCGAAGCCCCAGTTGGAGGAGATCATCATCTCGCTGAGGGCCAGACCCAGAATCTGCGGCATTCCCTGTCCGCCGTATTCGGGGGTGCCGGACAGTCCCTGCCAGCCGCCTTCCACATACTGTGCATAGGCTTCCTTGAATCCTTTCGGTGTTGTTACAACGCCGTCATTCCAGCTGCAACCTTCCTCATCGCCGGACTGGTTGATGGGGAAGAAAACATTTTCCGTCAGTTTGGCCGCTTCTTCCAGAATGGCGTCGATCATGTCCGGTGTTGCTTCCTGAAAACAGGGCAGGTTGTTGTACTGCTGCAGGTTCAGATAATCGTGCATGAGAAATTTCATGTCTTCTACAGGGGCATTATACCTAGGCATGTTCGCGGTCTCCTACGTTCGAAATATTTTGTTCCATCATCCAGTTTTCGACAGACAGGATGATATTGTTCAGTTCTTCGATGGTTTCGTCGATATCTTTTTTCTGCTGTTCCAGGCTTTTGATTCGTTGGCGGCAGGCTTCCAGGGTTATCTGGCTTTGTTTGACTTTTCCGCCTTCCTGATAATGCATGTCGAGCACTTCGCCCATTTCCGCAATGCTGAAGCCGACTCGTTTCCCGCGGAGAATCCAGGCCAGGCGGGCCCGGTCTGCTGTGGAATAAATGCGTGTCTGTCCGTCCCGCTTTGGCGAAATGAGTTTCTGGTCCTCATAAAAGCGCAACGTCCGCGGTGTGATGCCGAATTCTTCGGACAGCTCGGAAATGCTATATGTTCGCTTTTTTTTCGTCATAAAACTGTTCCGGTGTTTCATTGTCGATTTTCTCGACTCAGGAAAATAAGATGGTCGGGATCATAGTTGACGTTTACGTAAAGGTCAACATAAAATGAAACGGTCGTTTTAATTTTTCCGAAGAAGATATTCGCTTCTAAAAAACACGAAACACTGAAGAATTCACTATAAAACAAGGTAATTATTGTTTAGGATTTGGATAATATAAAAATTCAGGAATTATCCTGATGTTCCCTATACTTCAAACCTGAACAGTATATCACATGCAGATCTACCTGCCCATTGCCGAGTTATCAATCAACATATTTGTTTTGTTGGCTATGGGCGGAGGTGTCGGTTTTCTGTCAGGTATGTTCGGGGTCGGCGGTGGTTTCCTGATGACGCCGCTGCTTATCTTTGCCGGAATACCGCCGGCGGTGGCGGTGGCGACAGGCGCCAACCAGATCACGGCAGCGTCAGTGTCGGGTGCATTGGCCCACGCCAAAAGGGGCGGTGTGGACTATAAAATGGGGTTTGTCCTGATTGCCGGTGGGGCGGTTGGGTCCTATGTTGGCGCGTTTCTCTTCACCCTGCTGAAGGAATCCGGTCAGGTGGATTTGATGATCTCCATCGCCTATGTGATCTTTCTGGGCGGTGTTGGGGGGCTCATGATGATGGAAAGCATCGGCGCCCTGATCCGCCAGCACCGGGGTGAAAAAATCAAGCCGAAGCGTCGGCAGAGAAGCTGGGTGGACGCGCTTCCCTTCAAGATGAGATTCCGCAAATCAAAGATGTATATCAGCGTCCTGCTGCCGCTGGCGATCGGCGCCCTGGTCGGGGTTCTGGCAGCGACCATGGGGGTTGGCGGCGGCTTTATTATGGTTCCGGCCATGATTTATCTGTTGAACATGCCGATCAATGTGGTGATCGGCACAAGCCTGTTCCAGATTACTTTTGTAACTGCCGCGGTGACTTTCCTGCATTCCGTTAACACCCAGACGGTCGATATTGTGCTTGCCCTGATCTCTCTCATCGGGGCGGTGATTGGCGCCCCCATCGGGGCTCGTTTCGGGGCGAGGTTGCGTGGCGAGCAATTGCGCATTCTGCTTGCCCTCCTTGTGTTAGTTGTCTGTTGCAAGATGGGTTTTGACCTGGTGCTGGAGCCGGAAGAACTTTATGCCGTTTTTTCTACAGAGGAAGGAACGGGACATTGAGGAATTTCCATGCGATCCTGAGCGTTCTTTTCATTCTTGCGTCACCGCCGGGCGCGCATGCCGAGCGCCTGGTGACGGATCTTTCGGAAGATGTCATCGAGATCAACGTGCGTTTCACCGGCACTGATCTTATGGTGTTTGGTGCTGTGGATGCAGCTATCCCGCAAGAGGATGGGGGACACGGCATTGTGGTAGAGGGCATGGATTATGACATGATTGTCGTGATCACGAGCGAACGCAAGGGCATGACCGTTCGCCGGAAAGAACGTGTCAGCGGCATCTGGGTCAACAAGGGACGGCAAGAACTTTCGGGTGTGCCGGGCTATTACGCCCTGGGAACCACCCGGCATCTCGACGATATTATTTCCCCCGAGGTCCGTGCCCGTCATGGAATCGGCCTGGACAATATTGTTCTCAGCCTCACAGAAGAGCTCGGTCCTGAAGAAAGACAGGGGTATCAGGACGGCTTTATCCGGAATATGAAGGAAAAGGGCCTCTATAAGGAAGAATTCGGTAACATCAAATTGCGTGAAGGCATCCTGTTCTGGGCGCGTATGTATTTTCCGGCTAACATGCCTGTGGGGGATTATAAGGCGACGGTTTATCTTGTTCGCCAGGGAGATGTTCTCCTGAGTCGGACCCGGGATCTGCAAGTTGACAAGGTGGGGTTAGAGCGGGCGATTTACAATTTTGCATACCAGAAGCCTGCCGCCTATGGTCTCGTGGCCATCTGGGTGGCACTCTTTGCCGGCTGGCTGGGCGGCGTTTTTTCCAGAAAAGTCAGCTGATTTGAGAAAACTATCATCCTGTTCACGAATTTCTGATTTTCAAGCTACTTGCTATATTGCGGCAGGACGTTAAAACTTTCGCTATGGAGTCTTTGGAAGTTACATATTTTGCCGCGTTGCTGGGCGGTATCTTCAGTTTTCTGTCGCCCTGCGTGCTGCCCTTGGTGCCGGCCTATGTGTCCTATGTGACCGGAAGTTCCCTGAATGATTTGCGGGAGGGCGACAAGGTACCGGTGACGGATGTTTTGTCCGGTGCACTGGCATTTGTGTTTGGTTTCTCGACAGTCTTTGTCCTGCTTGGGGCTGGGGCCTCCAGTCTTCAGCCGTTCCTTCTTGAGCATCTGCATATCTTTTCGAAAATATCCGGTGGGCTGATCATCATGCTCGGGCTGCATTTTACCGGGATCGTCAGGATCGGCTTTTTGTACCGGGAAGCGCGATTCCATACCCGGGATACCCCGGCCGGGATTATTGGCGCCTATGTTATGGGTCTTGCCTTTGCTTTTGGCTGGACACCCTGCATAGGCCCCATCCTCGGGACAATACTGACCCTGGCGGCTGGCCAGCAAACGTTCGGTACCGGCGTCTCCCTGCTGATCGTGTATTCCCTCGGACTGGGGATACCGTTTGTTCTGGCGGCCCTGTCGGTGAACCGGTTTCTGCAGTTTTCGGGAAAATTCCGCAATTATTTTCGTCTGATTGAAATCCTGATCGGCGCCCTGCTGATCCTGACCGGCGCGGCGATTTTCTTCGGTCTGTTGCAGACCTTCGGGAACAACCTTCTGGAATGGTTCCCCTGGCTGGCCGAAATAGGTTAGTCGTACCCTCTATGAGTGTGCGCAAAAAAAAGCCTCGGCAGACTCTTGATAGAGGTGCCGAGGCAGTCAGGCAGATGAAGGATCACCGGAATGATCCTTCAAGGGATCTTTAAACTTCCAAATATATTTGCAAATTATAGAATCTATTGCATTGCATATGCAAGAGGAAACTAATGTATATTCCTGAGTGAATTCTGTGAGTTATCGGAAATGTAGTGATAAATTTTCCGCCAGATATAGATATTATCTGTATCATTTTCATTAATTGCACTTACATATAAATAGTGGGCGTTTTCTTCCGCGCTCTCTCTGTATATATTTTCAAATTCCCTGGCTGCCAGGATAAAAAAAGGTTCCGCGTCGATTCCAATTTTTTCCATTTCTACTAGTAAATTTGTCATTGACCTTATGGAAGAAGGGGTTACATCTTTCGTTCCATCTGAAACAATATTATTCATCGTCATAGTTGCATCTCCTTACCTATTTAGAGAAGCAAGCTACGTGCCAGTTTTTTATTCTAGTGAATCCGCCGGGAAGCTGAAGTCGGAACCAAAAGATGCCGGACAGATTTTGCCGGACTTGCAAATTCTGCCTATCGGGCACTTTGGGAAAGTGATTTATTCGTTAATTTCACGTTGTAGTGAATTTATTGAGATTTCGGGTAAAAAACCTTGCAGGGTAGCGGCTGTTTTCTGCAACCCGACTGAATTATCTTCCGATTCGGAGAGAATCAGTTGTGAGAGACTGAGATTATGATGGTCGAGTACATCGCAGACTGAAAGGGTGTGACTTAAGCTGCCCAGGTAAGTGCCCGCCACCAGCCAGATATCGCATTTCAGGGCTTTGATCCAGTCCAGCACGGTATGGGTGGCATTCAGGGGAACCATCAGGCCGCCGACGCCTTCTATAAAATGATAATCGTAATCCGCGGTGCAGGCGGATGTGCAGAAATCGACAAGCTCTTCAATGTTGAGGGAACGTCCTTCCGCCTCGGCAGCCTGGTCCGGAGAAAGCGGGGCTTCAAATCGCCACGGAGAAATAGCGTTTATGGTTTCGTCAGTGATGTCACGGTCAAGAGCCTCAAGCAGCAATCCAGTATCGCTGTCGGCAGCGTTTTCGGGATCGAAACCGCTGATGACAGGTTTGAGGGCATTCACCCTGAAACCGGCTTTCTTTCTGTTTTTAATGGCCTGGCAGGTGACATGTGTTTTGCCGATGCCTGTGCCTGTTCCTGTGACAAATATAATGCGGCTCATTCATCGGATCCTTTTGTTTCAAGAGCGCCGATCTTCCTGAGGGCGTCGACAAGGGCAAGGACGTCTTCCTCCCGGTGGGCGGCACTGAAGGTAATACGCAACCGGGCAGCGCCCTCCGGCACTGTTGGCGGGCGGATGCCGGTGACAAGAAATCCAAGCTCTTCCAGTATAGCTGCAAGGTGCATTGTTCTGCCGCTGTCTCCTGTGATCACGGGAATAATCGGGCTTTGCGGTTCAGGCAGGCCGGCTTCCCGGGCAAACAACCGCGCATTATACATCGGACGGTCGCAATAGTCGCGGTCGTTTTCGATGAGATCCAGTGCCTTGATGGCGGCAGCAATACTGGCCGGCGGCGAGCCGGTGGTGTAAATCAGGCTTCTGGCCCTTGTCTTCATGAAGTCGACCACCGCCTGGCTGGCACAAAGATAACCGCCGAAGCTGCCGATGGCCTTGGACAGGGTGCCCATTTGCAGGGGGATGTCCGGTTTTCTGTCGAAGCAGAAGCTGCTGCCGCGTCCTTCACCGATTACGCCGACACCGTGAGCGTCGTCGGACAACAGCCAGCAGTCATGATGGCGGGCCAGATCACTCAGCTCCGGCAAAGGCGCCAGGTCGCCATCCATGCTGAACACACCGTCGGTCAGGACCATGGCGTACCGGTGTTCCGCCCGGTTTTGCCTGATCAGGTCTTCCAGACGGTCGAGGTTGTTATGTGGAAATATGATCAGCTTTGCCCCACTTAACTGGCTGCCGGCCAGCAGACAATTGTGGCTGAGTTCATCCGCAAAAATAACATCCTCCGGGCCGACGAGGCTGGGGATGATGCCGATATTGGCCATATAGCCCGAGCTGAAAACGCAGGCGGCTTCCGTGCCCTTGAGGCGGGCAAGCTTTGCTTCCAGTTCCTCGAGCAGGGGATGGTTCCCGGTGATCAGTCGCGAGGCGCCGGCGCCAACGCCATATTCATGAATGGCTTCGATTGCCGCCTGTTTGACATCCGGATGCTGACTCATATTGAGATAGTCGTTGCAGCAGAAGGAGATTAACTCCCTGCCGTTCCGGAGGGCATGACCGTTGTCCAGTCTGGTGGTAGTGACAAGCCTCCGGCGCAGGCCTGCCTGCTCAAGTTTGTCCAGTTTTGTAGAAACGAATTTTTCCAGCGACTTCATAAGCTCTTTACCTGCTTTTATGTTACAGGGCATAATTGGCCCGCCGGAGACTATAGTCAATGTTACTGGTGAGTAAAGTTATTGTCGTAATTTGCTTGACTTTTTAGGGCAGGAAAGGGAATGTGCGGCCATACCGGTAAATAATCCCGGCCCTGGGTGGCCGGTCCGTTGAACACAGCTTGGAAGCAGGTATCAAATGAGTGAAGCTCGCGAAGTATCCCCCGAAATTTCCTATGAAAATGCCTATGCGGACGGATTCCGTCACAACTGGACCAAACGGGAAATTCTGGAATACTTCAATATGCCGTTCATGGACCTGCTGTTTGAAGCCCAGACTATTCACCGGAAATATTTTGACCCAAACCGGGTGCAGCTGAGCCAGCTGTGCAGCATCAAGACCGGCGGCTGTCCTGAAGACTGTAAATATTGTCCCCAGTCGGCGAGGTACCAGACTGAGGTGGATGCCAGCAAGCTGATGGCTGTTCAGGAAGTGGTCGAAAAAGCAAAAAAGGCCAGGGAAGCCGGGGCGACCCGTTACTGCATGGGGGCTGCCTGGCGTAGCCCCAAAGACCGGGACATGGACGCGGTAGTGGCTATGATCAAGGGGGTCAAGGATCTTGGCATGGAAACCTGTGTAACGCTGGGTATGCTGGACGAGGAGCAGGTGTCTCAGCTTAAGCAGGCGGGGCTGGACTATTATAACCATAATGTGGACAGCTCCCCGGAATATTATAAAGAGATCATCACGACCCGGTCCTATGAAGACCGGCTCGATACACTGGAACGGGTGCGCGGCGCCGGGATCAATGTCTGCAGCGGCGGCATTGTCGGTATGGGCGAGAGCCGTGAGGACCGGGCAGGCATGCTGCAGACCCTGGCCAATCTGCCGCAGCATCCGGGCAGTGTGCCGATCAATATGCTGGTCCAGGTCGAAGGCACACCCCTGTTCGGCGGCGGCAAGATGGACCCGTTTGATTTTGTCCGTACCATCGCCGTGGCCCGGATTCTGATGCCGGCGTCTTACGTTCGCCTCAGCGCGGGACGCGAGGAAATGAATGATGAAATGCAGGCGCTGTGTTTCATGGCTGGGGCCAACAGCATTTTTTACGGTGAGAAACTGCTGACAACACCAAACCCGATTCAGAATCAGGATATGGAACTGTTCGGCCGCCTTGGTATTCAGCCAGAAGGCAAATAATGTCGGAAAAAAAACAAAGACCATCGGACCTGCCGGAATGGTATCGGGAGGGGTATGATAATATCTGGCTGCCTTATACCCAGATGAAGACAGCGCCGGATGCGCTTCCGGTTGTGGGGACCGACGGTGTATATCTGGAACTGGCGGACGGGCGGAAACTTCTGGACGGGATCGCAAGCTGGTGGACCGCCTGCCACGGGTATAATCACCCGAAAATGAAAGAAAAAATGAAGACTCAGATCGACAGCATGTCCCATGTCATGCTGGGCGGGCTCGTGCATGAGGGGGCGCTGGACCTGTCCCGGCGCCTGGCGGATCTATTGCCCGGGGATCTCAATCATGTGTTCTTTTCGGAATCAGGCTCGGTATCGGTCGAGATCGCCCTCAAGATGGCTGTGCAGTTCTGGCTTAATCAGGGTGTTGAGGGGCGCGCACGATTTGCCAGCTTCAAGGCCGGCTATCACGGCGATACCTCCGCCGCCATGTCGGTGAGCGATAGCGATGACGGCATGCACAAGGCTTTTGGAGGATATCTTCAGCAGCAATATATCCTGTCCCTGCCGGAAACCCCGGAAGACCTGGAGGGTCTTGAAAGCTTTCTCCGGGAAAACAGGGAAACCATCGCCGGTGTGATCATGGAACCGCTGGTCCAGGGCGCCGGTGGTATGAAATTCCATAGCCCGGAAATACTCAAAGGCATTGCCGACGCCTGCCGGAAGGCAGATGTTCTGTTTATCCTGGACGAGATCTTCACCGGCTTCGGCCGGACAGGCACCATGTTTGCCTGCGAGCAGGCCGGTGTCGTGCCCGATATTATATGTCTCGGCAAGGCTTTGACTGCCGGAACCGTCGCCATGGCGGCGACCGTGGCGACAGACCGGGTGTATGAAGCGTTTCTCTCCGAGGATCCTGACAAGGCCTTTATGCACGGACCGACCTATATGGCCAATCCTCTGGCCTGTGCTGCCGCCAATGCCTCCCTCGATATTTTCGAGGAAGAGCCTGTTCTGGAGCGGGTTAAAAAGATTGAGGGCCATCTGACCCAGAGTTTTGCCCAGTTCCGGGAAAAGCCGGGTGTGGTTGATGTCCGGGTCAGGGGCGCCATCGCGGTTATTCAGATGGAAAAAATCGAAAACCCCGCAGTCCTGCGGGAGGAATTTGTCAAAGAGGGCGTCTGGGTGCGACCTTTCGGTGATGTGGTTTACGTCACACCCGCCTTTAGCATGGAAGGTGCCGATATCTCGGCATTGACAGAAGCCATAGACAATGTTCTTAATAGATGTTCTTAAATTGAACGGTTGAAAATTTATTGAGACAAGGCATGACTAAGGGTCGTTTACTTTCACTCAGACAGCAATTGCGTGACCTGGGACTTCAGGGATTTGTCGTTCCCCATGCGGACGAACATCAGAATGAATATACACCAGCCAATGCCGAGAGGCTTGCGTGGCTGACCGGCTTCACGGGATCTGCCGGTGAAGCCGTTCTGACTCTGTCTGAAGGTGCGATCTATGTGGATGGCCGTTATACCCTGCAGGTCCGCCAGCAGACAGACAGGAACCAGTTCACACCGCTCAATCTTTATGAAGATAAAATGGAAGACTGGCTCGTGGACAGGGTCGGCAAGGGCGATCGCATTGGATATGACCCCTGGCTGCACACCAGGGAGTGGATCGGCAAGGTTTCTGAAAAACTGTCTGAAAAGGGCGCGCTGTTTGTGCCGCTGGACGATAATCCCATTGATCAGGTCTGGCAGGACCGCCCGGCCGATTCAGATGCGCCGGCCGTCGCGCATCCGATCGAATATTCCGGGGAAGACTCTCTCCATAAACGGGAGAGGATTGGTGCTGATATAAAAAGCAAGGGCGCTGATGCGGCTGTTCTGACACTTCTCGACAGTATTGCCTGGCTGTTTAATATTCGCGGCAGGGATGTGGCTCACACGCCGCTGGTATCCAGCTACGCCATCCTGTTTGCCGATGGTTCTGCGACCCTTTATATTGACCCGGGCAAGGTGAACAAGGAACTGAAGGCCTTCCTCGGGGACAGCGTTAAACTGACGTCTAAATCCGTTTTTCCGGCTGGCTTGGTTAAACTGAAAAAGAAAAGGGTTCTTGTCGATCCCAAGCGTTCCCATGCAGCGGTATTTGAGCTGCTTGACAAGGCCGGCGCCGTCATTGTCGAGGGACAGGATCCCTGTCTCCTGCCGAAAGCCATGAAGAATGACGTGGAAATCAAGGGCACCCGCGCCGCCCATAACCGGGACGCAGTTGCCGTCTGTAAATTCCTCGCCTGGCTGGACACGGCAGGACCGAAGGGGAGCATCGACGAAGCGGCTGCTGCGGAAAAACTGCTCTCTTTCCGAGAGGAGCAGGACCTGTTCAGGGATACAAGTTTTGATACCATTTCCGGTGCCGGCCCTAACGGCGCGATCGTTCATTACCGGGTTACACCGGACAGCAGCCGTACACTGGAGCCGGACATGCTTTATCTGGTGGATAGCGGCGGCCAGTATCTTGACGGCACCACAGATATTACTCGTACAGTCTGTATCGGAACACCGACGGAAGAACAGAAAGACAGGTTCACGCGGGTCTTGAAAGGCCATATCGCCCTTGCTCAGGCCCGGTTCCCGCATGGCAGGTCCGGCGCACATCTGGACAGTCTGGCCCGTAAACCGTTATGGGATGTGGGACTTGATTACGATCATGGCACCGGTCACGGCGTCGGCAGTTACCTTGGGGTTCATGAAGGACCGCAAAGTATTTCCCGGCTTGGTTTCGGGGTGCCGCTGGAACAGGGCATGATCCTGTCCAATGAACCCGGCTATTATAAAGAGGGTGAATATGGAATCAGGATTGAAAATCTGATTCTGGTTCGCGAGCGGCGTTTTGACGAGGAAGAAAGGCCGATGCTGAGCTTTGAAACCCTGACTCATGTGCCGATCGACAAACGTCTGATCAATGCTTACATGATGACGACTGCGGAGATTACCTGGTTTAATATCTATCACGCCCAGGTCCGCGAAATTGTCGGGCCGCACCTGACCGGCAAGGAAAGGGAATGGCTGATGCGGGCGACGGAATCTCTTATGGTGCTTTAGAATATAGTCTGGCCGGTTTCGCCCAGCATCAGGTGCTGGTTCTGCCGGAAAAGATCGGTCAGGAATTTGCAGACTGCGTCAATGCGCGCCACCTTGTGCAGGTCTTCATGCACCATCAGCCAATATTGCCGGCCGACGGAAATTTCATCTGACAGGATGGGAACGAGCCCGGGCTCGTTGGTTGCCATAAAACAGTGAATTATTGCCAGTCCCACCCCCTGCAGCGCGGCTTTATATTGAGCCATGACGTTCGAGCTTCTGAAAATGATCCGGGGATTTTTAAGCAGTTCATCCATGAACCTGAGTTCCGGCATCTGAATAAGATCGTCGATATAGCCAATAAACTGGTGATCGGACAGATCATCTACCGTCCTTATGGCAGGGTGTTTTTCAAGATAGGAGGGCGCCCCGTATAACCTGAGCCGATAGTCACACAGTTTCCAGGCCACAAGTCTGCCCGACACCGGCCGGGCCAGAGTGATGGCAATATCGGCTTCCCGTTTTGACAGGCTGGTCTGTCTGGTTTCTGCCACCAGCTCAAGTTCTATGTCCGGGTATTTCTCGCGGAATCTGCCCATGTTCGGGGCAATGATATTGATTCCCATGGCCTCGGGGGCCGCCAGGCGGACCGTGCCGGAAAAGCTGGCGTCCTTGCCGGATATGGACTGATACAGGGTTGTGGACTGGGATTCCATCTGTTCGGCCAGAGGCAGGAGCCTCAGACCGGCATCGGTCAGCTGGTATCCGCGCGGGGACTTGTCAAACAGCCGGGCATTCAGGGCCTCTTCCAGGGCCGTGATCCGGCGACTGACTGTGGTGTGATCCACATGAAGTTTCCGGGCTGCTTCCACAAGTTTGCCGCGGCGGGATAATTCCAGAAAATATTTCAGGTCGTTCCAGTTATACATCCATCGTCCTATTGTGCATAAATGCAGAACAAGTGTGAATAATATACTATAGATATGCAAAATTGTCTCCATTAAACTGATCCGGATTTATAAATTCGGGACCGTTCCCTGGTCGAGAGGCAAGGAGAGCGGCGCGGCATTCAATCTGGAGATACAGAATGGTCAAGGAATATACACATTACGTCAATGGTGAGCATGTAGCCGGCCGCAGCGGCCGTTTTCAGGATGTTTTCAATCCGAGCACAGGTGAAGTGTCTGCCAAAACACCGCTGGCAACTACTGCCGAAGTGGGAGAAGCCATTGCGGCTGCCCAGGCGGCTTTCCCCGGCTGGTCAGGCACATCAGTTGTGCAGCGCTCCCGCATTATGACCCGTTTTACCCAGCTTCTGTACCAACACCAGCCGGAACTGGCCGGGCTTGTTGCCCGGGAACACGGCAAGGTGATCGAGGATGCCATGGGGTCCGTTCTTCGCGGTATCGAAGTAGCGGAGTTTGCCAGCGGTATTCCGCATCTGCAGAAAGGTGACTTTTCTGACAATGCAGCCGGCGGGATCGATATTTTCAGCATGCGCAAGCCGCTCGGTGTTGTGGCAGGTATTACACCCTTCAACTTCCCGGCCATGATTCCCCTGTGGATGTCCTGTATGGCGATTGTAACCGGGAACACCGTTGTGCTGAAACCTTCCGAAAAAGATCCGGGTTGTCCGATGCGTCTGGCGGAACTGTTTCTCGAAGCCGGTGGACCGAAAGGGGTGTTCAATGTTGTCAACGGGGACAAGGAAGCTGTGGACTGTCTGCTGGATGACGTGCGCGTCAAGGCGGTAAGTTTTGTCGGTTCCACCCCTATCGCAAAATATGTTTACAGCAAAGCGACGGCGAACGGCAAGCGGTGCCAGGCCATGGGCGGTGCCAAGAACCATATGCTGATTATGCCGGATGCGGATCTTGAGGGTGTTGCCAACGCGCTGATGGGCGCGGCGTATGGTTCAGCCGGCGAGCGCTGCATGGCTATTTCCGTCGGTGTCTGTGTCGGGGATGAAGTGGCTGACCGTCTGGTTGAAATGCTCAAACCACGGGTCGAGGCCCTGAAGATCGGTGCAAGCCTGGAGAAAAATCTGGAGATGGGCCCGCTGGTGACTGCCGAACACCGCCAGAAAGTCATGAATTACATCCAGATGGGTGTGGACGAAGGCGCAGAGCTGGTGGTTGACGGCCGTGGTTTCACCCTGCCGGGACATGAAAACGGCTTCTTCCTCGGCGGCAGCCTGTTTGATCGTGTTAAACCGGACATGAAATCCTATCAGGACGAAATCTTTGGCCCGGTGTTGCAGCTGGTTCGGGTTCAGTCCTTCGAAGAAGGCATGGCGCTGGCCTCCGATCATGAATATGGCAACGGCACTTCCATCTTCACCAGCAACGGGGCGGCCGCCCGGACTTACGCGGACAAGGTCGAGGTCGGCATGGTCGGTATCAATGTGCCGATTCCCGTGCCGCTGGCTTTCCATAGCTTCGGCGGCTGGAAACAGTCAGCCTTTGGCGACCACAATCAGTATGGCATGGAAGCCGTGCGGTTTTACACCAAGGTAAAAACCGTTACATCCCGCTGGCCCGAAAGTGCCATCGCCGCGGATTTTTCTATTCCCACACTGAAATAATCGTCTAGACTCTGACAAAACGAGGGATCGGATTATGGACTTTTATTTAACCGAAGAACAGCGGGCCATGCAGGATATGGCCCGCGAATTTGCCCAGAATGAACTGGCGCCCCATGCCGCAGACTGGGACCGGGATCATCATTTTCCGGTCGACAAGCTGCGTATGGCGGCAGAGCTTGGTCTGGCCGGTATCTACACCCGCGAGGATGTGGGCGGGTCCGATCTTGACCGGCTTGATGCGGCGATTATTTTCGAGGAACTGTCCAAGGGCTGTACCTCCACGGCCGCCTACCTGACCATTCACAACATGGTCACCTGGATGATTGACACATTCGGGGCCGAGGAAACAAGGCAAAAATTCTGCCCCCGGCTGACCACCATGGAACTTGTCGGCAGTTACTGCCTGACCGAACCCGGGGCCGGGTCCGATGCGGCCTCCCTGAAGACCAGGGCGGTGCGGGACGGTGATCATTATGTGCTCAACGGCACCAAGGCGTTTATCTCCGGCGGTGGATTCTCGGATATCTATGTGGTGATGGTACGGACCGGCGAAGACGGCCCCAGGGGCATTAGCGCCATTGTGGTTGAAAAGGGCACGGAAGGCTTGAGCTTCGGCGCCCGGGAAAAGAAAATGGGCTGGAACAGCCAGCCCACCAGCATGGTAATCTTCGAGGATTGCCGGGTGCCGGCGGAAAATTTGCTCGGTCAGGAAGGGCAGGGTTTTACCTTTGCCATGAAGGGGCTTGACGGCGGCCGGCTGAATATCGGCGCCTGTTCGCTTGGCGCCGCCCAGGCCTGTCTCGATCTGAGTCTCACCTATATGGGCGACCGCAAGCAGTTCGGTCGCAGCCTTGACACATTCCAGGCCCTGCAGTTCCGGGTAGCCGATATGGCAACGGAACTTGAAGCCGCCCGGCTGCTGCTGCACAAGGCAGCACAGAAGGTGAGTGAAGGGGCGCCGGACGCGACAAAATTTGCCGCCATGGCCAAACGTCTGGCCACAGATACCGGTTTTAAAGTGGTCAACGAAGCCCTGCAGCTGCATGGCGGCTACGGTTACCTGAATGACTATCCGCTGGAGCGCTTCCTGCGTGACGTCAGGGTGCATCAGATACTGGAAGGGACCAACGAGGTTATGCGCCTGATTATTTCACGTCAGCTGATGGCGGAACGTTAGGAAACATCATGAATAGCGAATCGGAAATATTGTTTGAAGTGAAGGGGCGGCTGGGCTGTGTTCTGCTGAACCGGCCCAAGGCCCTGAATGCCCTGAGCACCGACATGTGCGCCCGGATGAATAAGCAACTGGATCTGTGGGCAACGGATGACAATATTGCCGCGGTAGTGGTAGAGGGGGCCGGAGAGAAAGCATTCTGTGCCGGTGGCGATGTCAGAACCCTGGCGGAAAACGGCCCGGATAACAGTGGGCCGGCCGAAGAGTTCTTTGCCACCGAATATCAGATGAACGCCCGGATTTTTCATTTTCCCAAGCCCTATATTTCCTTCCTCGACGGGATCACCATGGGGGGCGGGGTTGGCATTTCTGTGCATGGCTCGCATTGCATCGTAACGGAAAAAACAATGTTCGCAATGCCGGAAACCGGCATTGGACTGGTCCCCGATGTGGGGGGAAGTTATTTTCTGCCCCGGCTGCCGGGCAGGCTCGGATATTACATCGGGCTGACCGGTGCGCGTCTCAGGGCGGCGGATTGTCTTTACACCGGCATCGGTACGGCTTTCGTGCCGACCGACAGGCTTGAGGCGCTGAAAGTGGAACTGGCGGCGGCGGCACTATCCTCCGCTGATGACGTGGACGGCATTATTGCGCGCTTTGCGGAGGATGCCGGTGAAGTGCCGCTGGACGAATTCCGGGACCTGATTGATGCCGCCTTTGGGGAACAGACGCTGGAGTATATTTGCGACCATCTCGAAGCCATCGACCATCCCTGGGCCGGTGAAACGCTGGCGACACTCCAGAGAATGTCGCCGACCAGCCTGAAGGTCACCCTGCAGCAGCTTTTGCAGGGCGCCGGCAAGGCATTTGATGACTGCATGCGGATGGAATATCGTCTGGTCAATCACCTGGTGACGTACCAAAGCGACTTCTTTGAGGGAATCCGGGCGGTTCTGATCGACCGGGATAATTCACCGAAATGGTCGCCGGCGTCGCTTCGGGAGGTGTGTGAAGAAGATGTGATGAAACATTTCGAACCCCTGGGCGACCGGGAACTCAACCTGCAAAAATTTAACAATCCGGGAGATTAAAATGGCGACGGTGGCTTTCATAGGACTGGGTAATATGGGCAGCGGCATGGCCGCCAATCTTCTCAGGGCGGGTCATGCCCTCAAGGTTTATGATCTGAATGAAGGCGCCATTGCGGCGCTTCAGGAACAGGGGGCGACACCTGCCGCATCGGTCTCGGAGGCGGCGACCGGGGTTGATGCGGTTGTGACCATGCTGCCGGCAGGACAGCATGTGAAGTCCGTTTACATGGGTGACAAGGGTATTCTGGACACCGTATCCTCGGGCACGATCCTGATGGATTGTTCCACCATTGATGTGGACAGCGCCCGGGAAGTGATCGCAGCCGCGACGGCTGCCGGTCTTGATATGGTTGATGCGCCGGTTTCCGGCGGGGTGGCTGCTGCAGCCGGTGGCACACTGACCTTTATGGTCGGGGGGACGGAAACGGCTTTCGCGGCGGCTAAACCTTATCTGGATGCCATGGGCGCCAACATTATTCATGCCGGCGATGCCGGTGCCGGACAGGCCGCCAAGATCTGCAACAACATGATGCTGGCCATTCAGATGATCTCCGTATCCGAGGCTTTAGTCCTGGCGGAGAAACTGGGGCTTTCAGCTCAAAAGCTGTTTGATATTTCATCAAAGGCTTCCGGCCAGTGCTGGTCGCTGACTTCTTATTGTCCGGTGCCCGGGCCGGTGCCGACGTCACCGGCCAACAATGACTATAAGGCGGGTTTTGCCGCCGCCATGATGCTCAAGGACCTGCGGCTTGCCAGGGAGGCAGCGGCAAGCAGCGGTGCGACAACACCGCTCGGGGAACTGTCGGAAAAACTCTATACAGCATACGCAGATGCGGGAAATGCCGGAAAGGATTTTTCCGGCATCATCAACATGCTTCGGGAAGGTGAGGTTTAAGCCTCTTCCGGAACGATGACTTCCATACCTTCAAGGTCGGAGGATACTTCGATCTGACAGCTCAGGCGGCTGTTATCTTCACGATTGTCGAGAAAGTCGAGAAGAGACAGTTCGTCTTCGCTTGGCGTACCGGTGGCAGCCTTGAAGCTATCCGGAACGATAATGTGGCAGGTCGCGCAGGCGCAGGCGCCGCCACAGTCGGCATCAATGCCGGGGACGCTGTTGTTGACGGCGGCTTCCATGAGGGAAACGCCATCTTCTGCGTCCACTTCGAACCGTTCGTCATCGGCAGTGATGAATGTTACTTTTGTCATTAACCCAAACTCCAATCCTTATGGCTTTAATGATCCCTCATATAGGGAATTTCCGGGCCAGGATCAAGCGTTAGGGACAGTAATCGCGCTGGTAGCCTTGACTTCCTCCATCGCGACATAGGTGTGGGTTGTGCTAACATCCTTGATGGCGGACAGTTTTTCTCCGAGAAAACGCCGGTAGTGTTCCATGTCCCTGGTCCGGACCTTGATCAGATAGTCGAAGCCGCCGGCCACCATGTGGCATTCCTGTACTTCCTCCATACGCATGACTTCCTCCCGGAAATTGTCCAGCGCCCGGGTGGTGGTTCGGTCCAGCGACACTTCAATGAAGGATACGAGGGCCGCATCAAGAAGTTTGGGATCGAGAAGAGCCACATATCCTTTTATATATCCCTCCCGTTCCAGCCGCTTGACCCGTTCCAGACAGGGCGTGGGGCTGAGATTGACTTTCTGGGCGAGTTTGACATTGGCAATGCGGCCTTCTTCCTGCAGCACTGTCAGTATTTTCCGGTCGATACGATCCAGTCGTTTTGAATGATCTGTTGTCATAGTTCTTTATTCTGATTTGTTAGAGGGATTGTAGATATTATCCTGATTTTTTTTGCATTATAGCAACATGTTCTGTGGGTTTAAAGATAATCTGTAGGCGAATCATGATTTTGTATACAATCTATGAATTATGATCGAAGGCCTCTTTTAAAAAAGAGGCATGCATGGTGACAAGGCAGGTGCATTTTGGCCTGTCTTACACGAGGAACCCTGCACGTTCGCAAAATTTGATATGGTGGGTGGCTTTGCCACCATGTCTGATAAGGTTATTGTGGAATGGATCCTCCCTCCATTCCTTCAGGTGGCACTCAAAACCTTTGTTGTGGCTGCGGACGTGCAGGTTCTGCTCTTTCTCCTAAATACTGACTTCAGGCCTTTTCTTCGGAAAAGGCCTTTTTTCTCAGGATTCTATCGTTCAGGGCAGGGGATTTTTTCCGCTTGTTCGGAATAAATTACCGTTTTGTGATAGAAAAACGATATTTTTTGCCAAGTCTAACCAAGTAACTGTAACAAAACGTTTTATTTAGTGATTTTAGCACTATTTTGTTGAAAAATATCCTAAGGGGAGTAGTCTGGAACTGTTTATTGTCGCAGTGCAGCAAATTAAAGTGAGTAAAAATCATGGGTGAAGAAACTATTGAAGCCCTGGCAAGACAGCTGGTCCGCCGGATGGGACGATCCCAGGCAATCCAGATTTGTCAGGCGAATAAATGGTTTCGGGTCCTGGATTACATCCGGGGCATTGATAAAGGGCTCGTTGCCAAATAAGTAAAAAATAAGCTCGGGCAGTTTGTGCCGGCCGGTATTTGGCACGTCTGAATATATAGGGTGGTGCATGTTCCTGAGCGTATTTGACCTCTTCAAGGTGGGTATCGGCCCATCCAGTTCCCACACGGTCGGACCGATGATCGCGGCCAAGGCTTTTCTTGTTAACCTGGAAAATGCCGGAAAACTTCAAGATATTGTTGCTATAGAGATTTCTGTCTATGGCTCTCTGGCCCTGACCGGTCACGGGCACGCTACAGACCGTGCCCTTTTGCTTGGTCTGGCGGGACATGATCCGGCCACCATCGATCCGGACACCATAGATGCCTGTATTGAAACAATCCGGAACCGTAATGAATTAAAACTTCTCGGACGTCGGCGTATCGCGTTTGATGAAAAACAGCATGTCAATTTTCAGATGGACAAGCTGCTCCCCCACCATAGCAACGGTATGGAATTTCTGGCCTTTGATTCCAAAGGTGAACTGATCGCCAGGGAGGTGTTTTATTCCGTCGGCGGCGGATTCGTCGTTTCGGAAAAGGAACTGGGCAGTAATTATCCGGCCCCACCGCAATTGCCGGTTCCCTATCCTTTCGAGAATGCCGAGGAACTGCTGGCGACCTGTCGGCAGCATGATCTGCGGATCGCCGACCTGATGCTGGCCAACGAAGTCGCCCTGGACAAAAAGAAAAAGGTTCTGGCCCGGTTGGACCATATCCACGGGATCATGGAGGCCTGCATCGACCGGGGATGCGCCCAGACCGGAATCCTGCCCGGTGGCCTCAAGGTGCAGCGCCGGGCGAAAAAGCTCTATGGGGATCTTCAGGCGGGCATGGAAAAACAGCTCAGGGACCCGGCCATTATTATGGACTGGATCAATCTCTGGGCGCTGGCCGTCAATGAGGAAAATGCTGCCGGCGGACGGGTTGTCACGGCGCCGACAAACGGGGCGGCAGGCATTCTGCCTTCGGTTCTGCGCTATTTCGACCGCTTTTATAACCAGAAGGGTCAGGACGGGATCAGGACGTTCCTGTTAACGGCGGCCGCCATCGGCTCGCTTTATAAAAAGAATGCCTCCATCTCCGGCGCCGAAGTGGGGTGCCAGGGGGAAGTCGGGGTCGCCTGTTCCATGGCAGCCGGCGGACTGGCCGCAGCCATGGGCGGCACAAACGAACAGGTGGAGAACGCCGCCGAGATCGGCATGGAGCATAATCTTGGCCTGACCTGCGATCCGGTCGGCGGCCTGGTCCAGGTGCCCTGCATTGAACGCAACGCAATGGGCGCCATCAAGGCGGTGGATGCGGCGCGTCTGGCGTTACGGGGCGACGGCCGTCATATGGTGTCCCTGGACAGGGTCATTGAAACCATGCGCCAGACAGGCCGGGATATGCAGGAAAAATACAAGGAAACCTCAAAAGGCGGCCTGGCCGTTAATATGGTTGAATGCTGAAGTATATTCTACTGACTTATATTGTTTTTTGTAGATAAATATCCGTCAATTTCCTAAAAATAGCGACACATATCGCTTATCTGATAGTAAAATCCGTGAAAACAGGCTTCATGTATTCAAGGAACGAACTATGTATGACCTCACCACTTCGGAAGAATTTTCCCAGCGGTCCCTCATGGAAATCAGAAAGGCTCTTCGTCAGGCGCAGCATGCGGACGAGGAAAAGGCGATTGCCAACCTGTTCCGGGCTTCCGGCCTGACCAATGCTGCCCGGGAGCGGATTGTCGAAACCGCGCGGACCCTGGTGAGGGATTCCCGTGAAAAAAGCGACGACCAGGGCACCATGGATTATTTCCTGCAGGAATTCGGCCTGTCCAACCGGGAAGGTGTGGCGCTGATGTGCCTTGCCGAGGCGTTGCTCAGGGTACCTGACGGGGACACGGCGGATCGTCTGATTTCCGAAAAGCTTCGTTCCGGCGAATGGTCGAGTCATCTGGGACATTCGGATTCGCTGCTGGTTAATGCCTCGACCTGGGGGCTGATGCTGACCGGGCGCGTGGTGGAGCTGGGCGATGAAGCGCACCGGAATCCCGGCAAATGGTTCGGCAAACTTATCTCCCGCAGCGGCGAGCCGGTCATCCGTTCGGCGGTCACTCAGGCGATGAAAATCATGGGCAACCAGTATGTTCTGGGACGCACGATTGAGGAAGCCACCGGTCGCGGCCGTAAGCTGAACCAGCCCGGCACGCGCTTTTCCTTTGATATGCTGGGGGAAGGGGCCCGGACCATGGCCGATGCGGACCGTTATTTTCGCGCCTATATGGAAGCCATCGAGAAAATAAGTGGCGCCAACGACAAGGACACGGTGACCGAGGCGGACGGCATTTCGGTAAAATTCTCCGCCCTGCATCCGCGTTATGAATTTGCCCGGCACGAAACGGTGATGAGTGAAATGCTGCCCCGGATCGTGGCGCTGGCCAGCGCTGCCAAAAATGGCGGCATCGGATTTACCATTGATGCGGAAGAGGCCGAACGCCTGGATATTTCCCTGGATATTTTTGAACATCTGGCCCGCCATCCCGAACTGGAGGGCTGGCAGGGACTTGGCCTTGTGGTTCAGGCCTATCAGAAGCGGGCGCCCTATGTGATCGACTGGCTCGTGGCCCTGGCCCGGGAGACGGGACGACAGTTCATGGTGCGGCTGGTCAAGGGAGCCTATTGGGACAGCGAGATCAAACATGCCCAGGAACTGGGGCTCGAGGACTATCCGGTCTATACCCGCAAGCAGACCACGGACCTGAGCTATCAGATCTGTGCCGAGCGGCTGATGGCGGCGCGGGATGTCATCTATCCCCAGTTCGCGACCCATAATGCCTATACGGTAGCCATGGTGCTGGAGCTTGCCAGGAAAGACCGGAATTTCGAATTCCAGCGTCTGCATGGCATGGGTCACCTGATGTACGACCAGCTCCGCAGCATGGTCGAAAAGCCTGTCCCTCTCAGGGTCTATGCCCCGGTCGGGGCGCACAAGGACCTGCTGCCCTATCTGGTGCGCCGTCTGCTGGAAAACGGCGCCAACAGCTCCTTCGTCAACCGGTTTATGAACAAGACTGTGCCGGTGGAGGAACTGATGCAGGATGTACTGACCCTGGTGGAGAAAGCATCGCCCCGGCGCCATCCCCGCATTCCGCTGCCGGCGGATATCCTGTCTGCGTCCGGTCGTGAACCTGGTGCACGGCGGAACAGCAAGGGGCTGGATCTTGCCGATCCGCTTGTGACGGAAAAACTGACTGTGGCAATGGAACAGGTCCGGCAGCAGAAATGGATTTCCGGCCCCATTGTCGGCGGCAAATTGCTCAAACGGGATTGTACCGACGTGCATAATCCGGCCAATCATCAGGAAGTTGTTGGTGAAGTCGGGACACCGACTACAGAGGATATGGACAAGGCGCTTTCTCTGGCCATGACTGCCCACAAGGAGTGGGATCAGCGCGGCGGGGCCGTGCGGGCTGAGATGCTTGAAAAGGCCGCTGACCTGATGGAACAGAATATGGGTCGCCTGATGGGCCTGATTGCTCTGGAGGCCGGGCGGACCGTGGTCGATGGCTTGTCCGAAGTGCGCGAGGCGGTGGATTTCTGTCGCTATTACGCCCTGCAGGCGCGTGAGAATTTCGCCGAACCGAAGACACTTCCCGGACCGACCGGGGAATTGAACCAGCTCAGCCTGCACGGCCGGGGTGTTTTTGTCTGTATCAGTCCCTGGAACTTCCCGCTGGCCATTTTCACCGGACAGGTGGCGGCGGCGCTGGCGGCCGGCAATGCGGTCATTGCCAAACCTGCCGAACAGACGCCGCTGATCGCTGCCGAGGCAGTGAAGATTCTGCATCAGGCCGGCGTGCCGGGCAATGTGCTGAATCTGATGCCCGGGGATGGGGTCACGGTAGGGGCAAAGCTCGTTGAAGATGAACGCATCGCCGGTGTCGCCTTCACCGGGTCAACGGAAACGGCAAAGGCCATCAACATGACCCTTGCCCGGCGTGACGGCCCGATCATTCCTCTGATTGCGGAAACCGGCGGCCAGAATGTGATGATTGTCGACAGCACCGCCCTGCCGGAACAGGTGGTGGACGATGTGCTGAGTTCTGCTTTCCAGTCGGCCGGGCAACGCTGTTCCGCCCTCAGGGTGCTCTATCTGCAGGCCGATGTGGCTGACCAGATCATAAATATGCTGAAAGGCGCGGCGGACAGTCTGGTAATCGGGGATCCCATGAGCCTGAGCACCGATGTGGGGCCGGTCATTGATCATGACGCGCGGCAGATGCTGGAACAGCATGCGGTTCGCATGGACAGTGAAGCAAAACCGGTCTGCACCCTGCCGCTGCCGGCAGAGTGTGAGGCGGGCAGCTTTTTTGCGCCGCGCATTTACGAGATCGACCGCCTGAACCAGCTGACACGGGAAGTCTTTGGACCTGTTCTGCATGTAATCCGCTTCAGAGGCAATGACCTGGACAATGTGCTGGAGGAGGTTCGGGCGACAGGATATGGCCTGACCCTGGGCGTTCACAGCCGTATTGAAGGCCGCGCGCAGGAAATTTTCAGCAAACTCGACGTCGGCAATACCTATGTGAACCGCAATATTGTCGGGGCCGTGGTTGGCGTACAGCCCTTCGGCGGCCAAGGCCTGTCCGGCACCGGACCAAAGGCGGGCGGCCCTCATTATCTGTATCGTTTCGCCTGTGAAAAGACCCTGACGGTCAATATGGTTGCGACCGGCGGCAATATGGAACTGTTCAGTCTGCTTGAAGACTAGTTCATTTTTTTAGTTGTTCAGGGCACAAAAAAACGGCGGGAAATTTCCCGCCGTTTCTTTTTGGATTCTGTTTTCGGCTTCTAGAATTTGGCGGTGGCGCCAAAGAAGAAGAAGCGACCGATCACATCGTAGGTGCCGGGATAGGTATTCCCGCTGTTTTCAGTCGTCCCACCATAGTCGTTACCCGGGATCGGGGGCTGTTTGTCAAACAGGTTGTTGATACCTGCCCGTACGGTCATGTTTTCCATGACATTGTAGGACGCGCTCAGGTCGAAATAATCGACTGAAGGTATTTTAGGCAGGGCATAGTCTGATGCCGGCGCATCACCAAATGCAACCAGGTCTTTTTCAACACTGCTCAGATGTTGCCACCGGAAGAACAATGAAAAGTCCTCATAATTCCAGGTTACATTCTGGGTCCAGCGCCATTTTGGATCCGGCCGCAGGCAGACATTACCGACAACGCCGGCGCAATCATCAATGGACAGGATTTCAGCATCCTGGTTGAGATTCTCGATCACATGGGTACCATTGAAAGCGAGATCTATGCTTCCCCATTCGCCCCCACTGAGATCGAAACTGTAAGTAATTGCCAGATCGATACCCTGGGTTTTCTGGAAGGCGGCATTGACCAGGCTGACATCGACACCGGTTTCGGTGCCGCCGATCAAACGGCCATTAAGCGGATTGCGGTGAATTCGATCACAAAACAGGCCATCACTGATGCAGGCATCAAGGATGTTCTGTTCGGAAATCTGCGCAACCGCATTGGTGATTTTAATGCTGTAATAGTCGATTGTAACGGCTAGTCCTGGAACGGCTTCCGGCTGGAACACAGCTCCGATGGAAAATGTGTTAGACTTTTCCGGTGTCAAATTGACATTACCACCGATAAAGTTGTTGATCTGGCCGGAAATCGGGCCACCGACAGACCCAATGTTGGCAGCAGGAACACCCTGTGCAATACATTGTGCTGTCAATGTCGCATTGCCGACCGGAAGGTCACCCTGACACGGATCGGTTGTCAGATCGCCGGTGCTTGGAGTATTGGGCAGGCCGATTTCGTTCAGATTGGGTGCCCGAACGGCACGCTGGTACATACCGCGGATGCGGATTCCGTCGACAGGAGTCCATTCACCACCGGCTTTATATGTCCAGTTGGTAAAGGAGTTTTCTGAAGATGCGCCGGATTTCACAGTCACCGTGTTGGTATAGTCGGAATAGCGAAGCGCACCTTCGAATGTCAGTGATTTGGCGAAGGCGACATCCTGTACCAGGGGAACCTGGGTTTCGAAGTAACCTTCCCAGATCTTGATGTCGGAGTCGATCAGTGAGTCAGAACCGAAACCGATACTGTTACCTGCCTGCAGGTTGTCATCAGGCAGCCGTTCACCGGAATCATTCCGATATTCAAAACCGACAACAAAAGCACCCGGCAGATCTGCCGTTGGGAGCTGGAAGGGTGTATCACCGCCGACGGTACCGCCGACGACAAGCTGCTCTGTTTTGTCAATAGTGGCGAGGTCAAGGGCGATAAAGGCCGCGGCCTCGGCAGACAGGTTACCCAGTCCAAAGAAATTGGCCGGGATACAGCCGCCGCTCGGGTCCTGACAGACAATATTGCCTTCACCGTCATCGACGGCCAGCATGGCCTGCTGCGCCTTGCTGAAGTTTACATCATTTCTGTTGAAAGTGGTCCGGCTTGTGCGGCCATATTGCATGAAGAGATCATAGTTATAGCTCTCTGCAAAATCACCCCGGAGGCCGCTGACGACCTGGTAAGCGGTGTTTTCATAGAAACTGTCACGGGTGCCAACTTCGAGAAGGCGGCGCCCAAAGGCAATTGTGGTTGTGGCGTCAGCATCAATGATGCCATCGTTGTCAGAATCAAAAGCCGCATCAACGTTTCCATCACCGTCCACGTCGGAAAGTGCTCCGATGGCTTGTGAAGACAGATAGGGATTATCCAGGTTGAGCTGAAACGGGAAGAAGAAGGTTCCTGACGGGGCGAGCACCGTATTCACCCGGCTGTTGGCGAATGAAAGTCTGGCATAGGCTTCCATATTCTCATTGATGTCGTAACTCGCCAGAGCAGTAGCCGTGATCTTTTTCTGCGGTGTCTGATACAGGTTGTAGGGGTTGAAGTTGAAGAATCCTTCAAATGGGACGAGGTTTCCATCCGGATCAAACTGAGTTGCCTCATACTCTTCGGAACCTGGCACCAAAGCCAATGCACCGTCAACTACACCTTCGAGTTTTGTGAAACTGCCCTGTTCCTGCAGCAGGTCATCAAGGGCAAAAACACCGAAGTCGCGCTGATCCTGGGTCAGGGCGTTCATGTTCATATAGCCGAAATTGACAACCGCATGGCCGCGATCATTGCCAAAACCTCCACCAATGGTGGCGTCGACGCTGAAACGTTCCGCATCACCATTTTCGGACAGGCCATATTGGGTATCGATCTCAACCCCTTCGAAATCATCGTTCAGGATGAAGTTGACAACACCGGCAATCGCATCTGAACCGTATACAGCGGAAGCACCGCCGGTGACCACTTCGACACGTTTGATCAGGCTGGTCGGGATCATATTCAGGTCAACATAACCATTGCTGTCATATGGGGTGAATCTTTTCCCGTCGACCAGAACGAGGGTACGTTCTTCGCCCAGATTTCGCAGGTCAACGGTGGAAACGCCGGGATTGCCATTGTTGGATGATGAGCCCAAAGCGGGCACTGCCTGAGGAATATCACGCAGGAATTCCTCAATATTGTTGGTGCCGGTGACTTTCAGGCTTTCGGCATTGATTGTTGAGACCGGGCTGTTGGCGACAAGATCCGCACGTTTAATACGGGTACCTGTGACAACGACCTCTTCGAAGGCCATTTCTTCTTCGGCTTCCTGGGCATTCGCTGTCTGGTGTAGGGGGATGGTATGAAGGCCTGCCAAAACCAGTGCAGACACGCCATACCGAAGGCGTGTTGAAAATACGCTTTTCATTTTCCTTAGCTCCTTAGGGTTTATAAATTTTCTTCTTGTAGTTCCCTTGACCCCCGGGAGGTGGAAATCCGCTAGTATTGAGCAGAGAAATTATACAATTTTATGACATGTGCACGGAGGGAGAGCGAAGGCATAAAAAAACGGCGGGAAAATCCCGCCGTTTCAAATTGTGTTTCTATCCTTGGTAGAGGATTAGAAGCGAGCTGTCACAGTTGCGTGCAGATACCGACCCAGAGTGTCATAGTAACCAGCAATGGTATTGGCGTTGGTTGAGTAATCGCCACCAATCATCGGAGGCTCTTTATCAAAGATGTTATTGACACCGACAACCATATCGATCTGTTCGTTAAGCTGGAATGTCCCAGTCAGATCGAAGTAGCTCTGTGCTGCAATGCCGTCATTGATACCTTCATCAACATCAGGATTGCTGACACTGCCATAGTAACGCCATTTGGCAGATACCCGCCACCAGTCGGCAGAGGTATATGTCAGACGCAGGCTATGACGCCATTCTGGTGAAACAAAGCAGTTGCTGCTGATGATGCCTTTACAGTCATACTCAGATGAAGCCAGTCCCGGAATTTCCTGAACGAACTTTTTAAGCATCAGAGTGCCAAGCATATCAACGCGGAACGTACCGTCGAGAGCGTCAATTTCATAATCAACAGTGAAGTCAACACCCTGCCAGTGCTGCGAACCAAGGTTTACGTTGGTACCAACAACATAGTTTCCGGTCCCGAGCCACAGGCTGCCGTTTGGCGCACGGTTGATCAGATCACAGAATACTGCATCACCTGTCAGGCCGCACTGTTCGATTGCCAGCTCAGGTGAGATGGTGTCGATCACGTCCTTGATTTTGATGTCCCAGTAGTCAACCTGGATGTTCAGGTTTTCTGTCGGGGAGATCACGGCACCAACAGTCCATGTATCAGCTACCTCTGGGGACAAGTCGGGGTTACCGCCGTCCAGAGAATTGTACTGGCTGGCCGGGCTTGGGGAGATGCTGCCGTACTGGGATGCAGTTACACCGGTGTTGGCGCATTGTGCCGCAGTCAGTTCAGGGGCAGCACCGGCACAAGGGTCAGTACCCTGCCAGAGGCCCTGGTTCTGCGGCAGGAACAGCTCAACTACATTTGGTGCACGAACAGCACGGTTGTAGCTGGCCCGTACTTTGACCATGTCAATCGGCTGCCAGCTCAGACCAACTTTGTAGGTAGTTGAGTCGTTGCTTGAATCGGCAGACGTTTTATAGTCAGAATACCGGATGGCCAGTTCCATTGTCAGGTCCTGAGCAAATTCTGCATTCTGTACGATCGGGATGATGGCTTCGCCAAAGATTTCCTTCACGTCATAGGCACCGTTAATGGATGCAGTCGGACCACCCTGGCCCAACAGAAGACCATCTTCGAATACCAAGTCACTCAGACGTTCAAAAACTTCTTTACGGTATTCCGCACCGACCACAAGCGAAACTGGATCTTCAGCAGAAGGAACATTGACGCCAATGTCACCTGTGACATAGCCGTTTACAACATACTCTTTGGTGATACCGCGAATGGTCCCAACAGCAGTAAGGTTGTCAGCCTGTTCAGAGGTGATGCCCTGGTAGGTGAAGACTTCGTAAGGAATACAAGTCCCGCCGGAAACGCAGACGAGATCACTGCCGTCCAGTTCTACATCAAGGGCTTCAGCAATAGCTGGTGCATAGAAGTCATTGATATAGCTGTCGGAGCTGGTTGTAGAGCCATAGATAAAGGAGAGGTCGTAGCTCCAGCTGTCATTGATGGCGCCGTCCATGCCGGTGACGATGCGGAATGTGTTGTGCTCAATGTTGGAAGCACGAGGACCACCTTCCACGTTACGTTTACCAATGTAGGCAGCGAATTCATCGCCAGCGCCTAGGCCCCAGTCTGTACAAAGTTCTGTAACCTGTTGGGCTGACAGCAGTGGATTGTCACAGCTGATGGAATATTCTTCAGCGAAGAAGGTACCTGATTCAGCGATCTGGGCAACCGTACGGTCACGCATGAAGCTGACTTCCATATAGGGGCGGAAGTGTTCATTGATTTCGTAATCAACGAAGGCGCCACCTGACCAGCGTTCGTCAGGACGCTGGAAGTGGTTGATCGGTGCATAGTTATAGAGGTTGCCTACCGCGCTTGTAAATCCGCCAGCAGAAGTCAGTGTGTAGAATTTGTTGGCATCAACCGGATTCGCCCAGGGAAGAGGTACCCTGTTGTCATCAGCGTCTGTATAGGAAATGAAGCCGTCACCACCGATGATCAGTTCCCCGATCAGGTCTTCATCAGTGATATCGCCATCGTCAAACATTTTCTGAGTATAGCGGTCATAGCCGTAAATGGTCGTTCCTGTAGCAGGATCGATCGGGTACAGGTCAAAGTTTGGAATAACAGCGTTGTAGGAACCGCCGCATGATGTGCCGCCACCGTTCAGGGCGCAGGAGGAATAGTCACGTGAACCCTGACGCAGTTCTTCAACCTTGCGCCAGTTGGCGTATACAGTGGCATGACCTTTGTCGTCCGCGAAGGAGCCGCCCATGGTCACATCCATGTTATACTGCCAGCCGTCAAGGCCACTGCTGCCTGTTGGATATTCAAATTCACGCTCGTCCATCAGACCCTGGATGAAGCCGTTGTTGTTGTTATGTTGGAATGCAGCAACACCGGCGGAAACCTCGACACCCTCAAAGTCTTTTTTCATGATGAAGTTGACCACGCCGGCCACCGCGTCGGCACCGTATGCTGTGGACGCCCCGCCTGTCATAACCTCAACACGGTCCACGAGAGACGCAGGGATCTGGTTAATATCCGCGGCAGACTGATAGATACCACCCGGCTGTACACGACGACCATTGACCAGTACCATTGTACGAACTGTACCCAGGCCACGAAGGTCAAGGGAGGCCGCACCGGTTGCGCCGTTTGAAAGGTAAGCAGTCTGGGCAGCTTCAAGTGCCGGGAGGCTGTTCATCAGGTCTTCGATGCGGTTATGACCGCTGAACCGGATTTCTTCCGCACCTGTAATCTGCAGCGGGCTGACGCTCTGAATGTCTTTACGTTTAATACGGGAACCTGTCACGACCACTTCTTCAAATGCCAGTTCTTCTTCAGCAGCTTCCTGCGCCTGAGTTACCTGAGCAGCCATGGACAGAGTTGAGGCGACCGCAATTGCGGATACGCCGTATTTGAGACGCGATGAAAAATCGCTCTTCATGATATTTTCCTCCGTAGAAGTTAAATAAAAGCCTGGTGGCTATTTTTCTGTTATTTCGTGCACACCAAAAGCAGACCCGATCCACACATTTGGGTCTTTATATTCAAGAAAAATAGTTGAGAGTCCTCCTTTTATATTCGGTCAATCATTCCACCATATGTTTTGTTATCGGTGTGCATTACCCCCCTGTTTCTTCCCTAAGATTCCCCTTTGGGCCACACAGTGAAACAAGTCGGTAACAGATGGACGCTAACATCAGTCAGAATCCCGGTCAAACATTTTGGGGGCCGAATTTCTGTATATTTTATACAATATTCCGGCTTCCATCAGAAAAATTCCTTCAAAAACAGGATAATATTCTGTAATATTTCAATATATTGTAGAAAAATGCTGTTTGGATTTTTAAATTCAAACAAATGTTCGATAATATTTTTCCCTGTAACTAAAATGCAACAGTGGTGCTTTTTTGTGTCTCTTTTCCGGAAAACCGGGTCTTGTGTAATATTATTGCGGGGATTTTATACAATCTGTTATTTTGTTAAACCCTTCCGAATCAAAGGGATATTTATACGGAATATCCTTTGGTGCTGTCTGGGCCCTGTTGCGGGACTCATGGTTAACGAAGGGTTAAGGGCGTGGAATCGCCAGAAATGCGGTCATTTGCGGACTCTTCATGTGCAGGCTGAAAGTCAGAAGAATATTCTGCTCACGTCGGGGTGCCCAAAAAAACGAAAGGTGAGGATGATCAATCCGTATCATAAAGGTGGGCGGGGATATCTGAACGGTTTATTGATGATGACAGAATATAGAGAAAAAAACGGGGTGGGCAGATTGCCGGGTGTGATCTGTCTGATTGTCGCGGCGGCGATTCTGGTGTCCTGCGCCCCCCGAAGAGGGCCGGGGCGAGGTCCGGGACCCGGCCCGCAAAATCCTGAAGGCCGGCTGGAAGAAATGAAGGAACGGCTGGATGTTAACGGGGACGGGCGGATTACCTGTGACGATGTTGCCCTGAAGCAGGACAGAATGTTTGCGGAGAATGACCGGGACGGGAACAATGTTCTCGACCTCGAGGAATTCCGACAGGCGCCCTGGAGCCATCCCGCCTATGCCCGCGATCATCTGGCTATATATGACAAGGATCAGGACGGTGTTGTCTCCCGGCAGGAGTTTGCCGCCCGAAAGGACGACCATTTTGCCAGGCTGGATCTGAATGGCGATTGTACGGTAACTGACGAGGAAATTGAGGATGCCATGAAAGCCCTGCGCGGCAGGGGGCGTCCCGGCGGCGGCATCCCGCCTGGTAGCGGCGGCGGACGTCCGCCCGGGGGGATGTGATACTCCTTCCGGATACCGATTTTCCGGCTGCTTTTCCGCACCTGAAGCACAGAATGCTTTATTTAAGAAGTTATTGAGGATAGTATGTTAGTTATTTCGAATAAGTATTTGGTACGAAATAATAAAAAGAGCCAGGCATTTTATGCGGATTTGTCGTTTTCTCAGTATGTTGTTTATTATCCTGACAGTTGCGGCGCAGGTTGGCAATGTCCTGTGGGCGGATGATATTGATCATGGCTCTGAAGATGCGGCCCTGACAGCCGGGGTTCTGGGAGCTATCCGGGAACAGATTGACTCCGACCCGCAGCAGGCCCTGCACAGAACCCGGGACATTCTGGAAAAGAAGAACAGCGCGCTTTCCCTTCAGGAAAAAGTTGAATTGATGGGACTCCAGTCAGGTGCCCAGGCCAGACTTGGAAATTTCAAATCAGGCTTAGAGACAGGGCGCCAGGCCCTTGAGATGGCGGCAAACGGCGATGTGACAGACAGGACAATCGCCTATGTCTATCACAGTATCGGCCGGAACCTGGAGGGTCTGGGGCAGCTGCCAGAGGCAATGAAGTCCTACCAGCGCGCCTACGAAAAATATGACCGGGCCGGGGATCAGAGAGGCCTGGCCTCGTCAAATCTGAATTTTGCCGGCCTGTTTGTCGGAGCGAAGCTGTTTGACAAGGCGATTGTCGAGTATGAAAAAGCGCTTAAACTTCTGGACCCGGAAAAAGATATTTTTCTTTATACCAGGACATTGAATAATCTGGGCTTCACGCATGTGGAAAACGGTACCGCAACCCAGGCCCTGGGGTATCTGGATATGGCGCGTGAACTGGCGCAGAAAATGGGGAATGAGCTTGCCATTGCCTATACCTTCGAAAATTCAGGCGAGGTTCTTTATTATTCCGGACAGTATGAGAGAGCGGCGGAATACCTTCTTTTTGCCCTTGGGGAAGCACAGAAAAGCGGTCTCGAACCACTTGAGACTGTCGCTTATCATTTTCTGGGTATGGTGGAATTTGACAGGGGTAACATAGAGGACGCGGAATATTACGCCGACAAGGCAGTTCAGATTGCCGAAAAGAACGAGGACGCCATCAATCTGGCAAAAATCTACGGGCTATTGTCAAAGCTCGCCCGTGAACAACGGGATTATAAAGAGGCGCTTCGCTATCAGGACCTGACCCTGCAATATGAAGACAATCTTGCCAGCGAGAATATCGTCAAGGCGCTCTCCCTGCTGGAAACGGAATTCCAGCTAAAGGAACGCCAGCAGCAGATTGAATTGTTACAGCGGGACAATGAAATCCAGCGGCTGTCATTGAAGGAACAGGAAACTTTCCGTTTTATGGGAATCGGTCTGGTGATCGTCCTGTGTTTCAGTGTGGGGGTTCTGCTTTATATCCTGCGGATCAAATCCCAGGCAACTGCGCTTGCAAGGGTGCGGGAAAAGGATCTTCTGGAATCAAAATTGTCTGCAGAAGCCGCCAATCAGGCCAAGTCTGAATTTCTGTCCTATATGAGCCATGAATTGCGCACGCCCCTGAATGCGGTGATGGGATTCTCGGAAACATTGCGGCTGCAGGTATTCGGGGAACTGAACGCCAAACAAAAAGAGTATATTGATCATATTCATGAAGGGGCGGCCCTGCTGCTGAAACTGATCAACGATCTGCTGCATCTGTCAAAAATTGAAACAGGAGCGGTGGAGCTTGATCTCAGGCCGTGTGATGTCGGGGAAGTTGTCCATGATGTTGTGCCTATGGTCCAGCATCTTATCAAGAGGAAGCAGGTTCAGCTTCACGAGGGTAAGATACCCGAGGGACTTGCTCCTGTTTTGATTGACAAGATCCGTCTGGAACAGGTCCTCGTCAACCTGATTTCCAATGCGGTCAAATATGGGCGGGATGACGGCAGTGTCTGGTTGTCGGTGGAAAAAAAGAATGATGGCCATGTGCGCATCAGTGTGAAAGATGATGGCATAGGTATTTCGCCGGACCAGTTCGGCAATGTCTTTATGCCGTTCAACCGGGCGGGCATGGAACAGTCGGGTATCGAGGGAACTGGTGCCGGCCTGTCAATTGCCAAATCCCTGGTCGAGGCCATGAAGGGTGGAATCGGCTTTGAAAGCACCCTCGGTACGGGATCCTGTTTCTGGATTGACCTGCCGATGGAAGCCGGAGAATAACGTAAGGCCCATGATCCGGATAGTCCGGGTTTGCGTACAAAATAGTATAGAAACTCAATGCAAACAGTTTGCGGTTCATGTCCATGAAATACATATATCGATTAGCCTGTATATTCAGCCTTGGTCTGGTTTCAGGGCCAGTTATGGCAGCGCCGGAACTTGAGGTTGTTCCTCATGTGGATCTGGGCCGCTATCTGGGTAAATGGTACGAAATTGCCCGGATCGAACATGGTTTCCAGAAAGGTTGTATTAACAGTGCCGCACAATACAGCCTGCGTGATGACGGGGATATCAAGGTTGTCAACAGCTGCGAAATAGCCGGTAGGGAAGAACCAAAAGTCGCCACTGCGAGGGCATGGGTCACAGACAAGACCTCCAATGCCAAATTGCGGGTGCAGTTTGTTCTGACGGGTATAAAACTTGATTTCCTGTCCGGCCGATATTGGATTATTGCGCTGGGAGAGGATTATGATTATGCCATGGTAGGCGAGCCGGGGCGAGACTATCTCTGGATCCTGGCCCGATCGCCGGACATGCCAGAAATGCTCCGGACCGGGCTGGTCAAACAGGCGGCCGATATGGGCTATGACGTGTCCCGGCTGATCTATAATGCACAAATCGCCGCCAGGGAACCGGACGATGCGGAGCAGTAAAATGCAGGGTGGTCACGAATTACCTTGCTTTTTCTTTTAATTAATGTTCTAAGCCATGCAGGCTTTGCGCGTAAATGATGTTAATGCATCGGCATTTGCCCCGTGGTTGCAATGTTTCTGAACAAGGATGTTGCCTTCACCCGAGCCGTAAAGGCTTAAACTACCGGCGGCTGATTTGCGCGAGCTTCCCTGATATTAAGTGTCCCGACCTGAAGGCCTTTGGCCTGAACAGAGTCCCAGTGGCACGGAGAAAGAATACATTTGACTACCTTTAAAGAGCTTGGCTTGTCCGGGCACCTCCTTTCTGCTCTGTCAGCAGAAGGATTATCGAACCCTACGCCGGTTCAGGCGCAGGCCATCCCCCCGCAGCTGAAAAACCGTGACGTCATCGCCATTGCCCAGACAGGCACGGGCAAGACGGCCGCTTTTTTGCTGCCAATCCTGGATATACTTTGCCGTCGCAACGAAAAAAGCGGGCCGAAATCCTGCCGTTTCCTGATCCTTACCCCCACCCGTGAACTGGCCCTGCAGATTGAAAGAAATGCACATAGCCTGGCGGGAAATCTGCCGCTCAGGACTGTTTGCATTGTCGGCGGCGTAAAACCCGGTCCACAAATACAGAAACTGAAGCACGGGGCTGACATTGTCATTGCCACACCGGGCCGGCTGGAGGATTTATTTTCCCAAAACGCCATAGGTTTCGGCAAGGTTGAGACTGTTGTTCTGGATGAAGCCGACCAGATGCTGGATCTTGGCTTCTATCCCGCCATTCGCCGGGTTATGGGCCATTTGCCCAAACAGCGCCAGACCGTGATGGTTTCTGCCACCATGCCGGCAAAAATCAAATCGCTGGCCCAGGAATTCCAAAAGGACCCGCAGACTGTAGCTGTTGCCACGGCGGCAAAACCCATTGACCGTATCGAGCAGTCAGTGAAGTTTATGGCCAAGGAAAACAAGCGGGGAACACTCATCGAGCTCCTGCAGGCCAAAGACGTGAGCAGTGCGATTGTTTTTACCCGCACCAAGCGCGGCGCCGATCGCCTGAGCAAGCAGCTTGTCGCTGCCGGCATCGGCGCGGGCGCCATTCACGGTAACAAGAGCCAGAATCAGCGTGAAAAAGCCCTTTTGCTTTTCCGGAATGGAGAGACTCCTGTCCTTGTTGCCACTGATGTGGCCGCAAGGGGTATTGATATCGACGATGTTTCCCATGTCTTCAACTTTGAACTGCCAAATGTGGCAGAAGCCTATGTTCACCGCATCGGCAGAACGGCCCGGGCAGGCAAGTCCGGCCAGGCCATCTCCCTGTGCGATCCGTCGGAAAGCGGATTGCTGGCGGACATTGAAAAGCTGATTGGCAATAAAATCAGACGTGCAGGCGGAAATGACCCGGCTCCGACGGAGCGTACAGCACGTGATATGCCGGAACGGAAACATACTGCTGCGAAAGCAAAGCCGCGGCCGGCGTCCCGCAGAGGCGGACCCCGGAAGAACGTCTCCCGAACAGAATCCCCCCGACAGGGAGCATCCGAGCAGGGAATGACCGGACAGGGCAGTCATCCGCTCAGTGAAATTCGCTTTCTGAAAGTTCCCGGAAGCAATACATCAACCCAGAAACAAACACGCGTAGCATGAGGTCCCTGAGGGACACATGTGAATAACAAACATTGGGCGGCGCGGTTGCCGCCTCATCATCAACCAAAAGGAAATTTATTATGAATGATGGTACTGTAAAATGGTTTAACCCTACAAAAGGCTATGGCTTTATTGCTCCTGATAACGGCGGCGCCGATGTGTTTGTTCACATCACCGCTCTGGAACAGTCCGGTCTTTCAAGCCTTGATGAAGGTCAGCAGGTTTCTTATGACACTGAAGTCAGCAGCAAAACCGGCAAAACTTCTGCGATTAACCTGAAAACAGCCTAATCGGCAGATCTTTCAGTAAGAAAAAAGGGCGCTGACTGCTTTTAGTCAGCGCCCTTTTTGCGTCTTTCGCGGGATTTTCCCCGAATGTTCTTACCGGGATTTTATTCGCCAGGGCAGGTCACATTCCATGCCAAGCGGCAGGGGAATAATGGTCTGGTCGCCGATTGTTAAGGGACAAACCTCTTCCGGCATTTTCTCGAGGGTGAAGGTTTCGCCAGGGTCTGGCAGGTCATAATATTCCCGGCCGATGGTGCAGAGGAAATTTTCCAATGCAGCCTGCCCGGCCGGTGTGCCGAGATCAACGCCGGCTATCTCGAACGCCTGGGCATAAAGCTGGGGGGCGATACCGCCGGTATAACATCCGGCGGCACAGCCACATGGTGTCGTTTTCTTAGTATGGGGGGCGCTGTCCGTACCGGCGAAGAATTTTGTGTTATCCGCGGCGGTGGCGGCGTCACGCAAAGCAGCCCGGTCTTCCTCGAATTTCACCAGCGGAAGGCAATAAAGGTGATATTTGAGGCCGTTGAGCAGACTGCCGACGGTATAGAGCAGATGCTGCGGCGTGATGTTGGCTTTCACATGGTCCGGCGCCTGCCGGACAAACTCCACCCCGACCTTTGTTGTCAGATGCTCGCCGACAATACGTAATTCCGGGAAGCTGTCGACCAGGCGCGGCATATGTTCTTTGTAAAAAATCTCTTCGGCATTTTCCGCGCGGTCAAAATAACGTTCCGCCGCGAGGCCGTGTTCCTCGCCGTGAATGCAGAGTGTCACCCCGCTATCCTGCATGACCTGGAAAACGCCATTCTCCATAAATCGTTCAAGCGGGGCACCGAATTCCGCACCGGTCGTCCCATGCGGGGGATAATATTTGCACGCCCTGAGAAGGCCTGATGCGGCCCCCTGTTCAATCATCTGCGGCGTTGTATCCCGGGTCAGGTAAAGCGGAACAATCACCTCTGTGAAGGACCCGCCAGCCGCTTCCAGAATCTCCACGCGATATTGTTCAATGCTTTTGTAATTGGCGACCCGGTCACGTTCGAACACCTTGCCGACCGGCGGGGCGGTGTTGGGCATCGCCAGGGCGCCGGCGCATTGCATCGACACATGGTCCTTTACGGTCGCCGGCAATGTTTCATCCTGACGGAAATGGGTGTGCAGGTCATACCACTTTGGAAGGGTGAAACATGTGGTCATTGAGGGTTCTTTCCAGAAAGTGAATAAATCTTTTTTATACGGTCATCCGGTTTCTAGTTGAAAGTGCGCAACTTTTCAACATTTGGAAAGACCTGTACCTGCCAAACAACCTTACTCGCCCTCTTCCCGGATATCGCCGCGCATCACCGGATAGCCGAGGTTCATCCAGCCGAAAATGCCTTCCCAGAGGACGGCGGTCTTGCTGTATCCCCGCTCCTGGAGTTTTCCGATTACATGGTCGGCGGCTGCCCGCGGGCAGGAACAATAGGCGACTATCATCACATCCTTGGGCAGATCCTTGACCAGGGCATCAAAGTCGGAATAATAGGGAATCGGGATTGATCCCTCGATATGCACCCGCTGCCAGACCGAAGCGACCCGGGTGTCCAGCAGGACCATTCTCTTTTTGGCCTTGAGCGCGGCGTCAAGATCGGCGGAGGATACATATTTCCCGTCTGACAGGACAAAGTCGGGATCTTCCCCTTCAGGGTTGATGACATACTGATCCGGGGTTGGTATCTTTTTCAGAACAGGTTTCTGTATTTCCCAGCCGTCGGCCCGGCTGCGCAGGAAGGCGGTGACATTGTCGATATCTTCATCAGATAATTTGCCTGTCCAGGCCACCATTGGCGTATCCTGGCGGCCGTTGCGGATGGCATGGCGAATCACTTCGTCGGTATTATGGGCCAAGGCGGACTGGTTGCCAAGGGCCGGGGCGCTTACCCCTTCACCGTTCACGCCATGACATGTGGTGCAATTTTCCTTGTATACCTGCTCTCCCCGTTTGATGTCGCCGCGCACCGGCTCGGTGCTGAGCTTGACCCGTTCTACCCCGGACTGCCAGTAGAGCCAGTACGTCAGGTCCCAGGTTTCGTCCAGGGTCAGCGGACCGCCCACTTCGTCCAGATAGCCGCCCATTGCGGTGCCCACCCGGCCATAGGACATGGGCCGGAGGATGGCATGGGGGACGCCGGATTCCATCAGGCTCTTGCTTTTCAGGGAAGGGGCGTGATCGTTGGCATAGCCTTCCCGGTTTTCACCGTGGCACAGGGCACAATATTTCTGGTAATTGACGGCGGCTCTCTCGCTTTGTTCCGGTGTCAGTTCCCGTGGCGGCGGCAGGGTTTCGTGCGCGGTGGCGATCGAGGTGGTGGCCGGGAGGACCGCAAGGCCGATCAGCAGCGCGGCAAGCTGTTTAACTGATGTCATCTGTTATATTCCCCGTATGTATTATTCTGTCAATTCCGTCTGGTTTGACATTTATTTATTGTAGATTCCTTCTCTTTATAAAGATGACGTCGCAGGGGTTCAAATGAATTGCGAAGAAAACAAAGTCAGAAAGTGCAGGTAATCGCGACTCGGGAATACGAATGAATCTTAGGTCTGTTCTAAGAAAAATGCGAAAAACGCTTATTAATTGACTCTAATCAATTCATTGCCCTGTTAACTGTTTATTAACTATAATGACTAGCCGCCTTCTTCAGAGTCATTTTAGTTTGAGTCCCTTTAAGTTTGCGTTCAGTTATTTCAGAGTCCTGTGGGCGGCTGGATGGCTGCCGTCTTGGCAGCGGGTAACAAGATTAGCAACAATGAGGAAAATATTATGATGCGTACTAAACTGATAGCATATGCCTCCATTTGTGTGGCTGCTTTTACTTATTCGGGATCAGCGTTCGCGCAGGAGGCAGACAACGGCGGCAGCGGGGAGCCTCAAGGCGGGTCTCCGGTGATTGAAGCACCCAAGTCTGCTTCACATGGCTCGGCCATCGCTGATGGTGGCGGACAGAATGCGAACCATCTCGCCTACTCCATAGGCAGTGGTCCGGGCACTGACGTCGGTGTTTCCGAGTCAGATCTGGAAAGCACAAACAGCGTCGCTGCAACCATCGACGGAAACCAGACGATCCTTTCCGGGTCAGGTAACGATGTCAGCAACATGTCGAGTCTCGAAGGTGTGTCGACCGTTGGTCAATCTGCCCTGACACAGAACAGCGGCAACCAGTCCGCCGCCGGTGCCGGTAACGCACTTGGTTTTGTCGTCAACCAGGGGGAAACCAACGAACAAACCGTGCTGAACGGCATTCCTTTGATCGCCGTAACCGTTGATGATATCACAATCAGCGACGCCGACGGCAACAAATCCACTGAACGTCACGGGACTTATACCGAAACGCCGGGGGAAAACCTGCAGGCAGCTGTGGGTGATGGTGTCGCCAGCGCGGCCGGTGGTGGCCTGAACTCTGACCACACATCCTGGACGGTCGGTGCCGGTAGTGGCAATGACGTTGGTTTTGACCGCTCCCGCATGGTCAGTTCAAACCTGGTTCTGGCATCAGTGACGTCGAACGTCACCAGCATCAGTGCAGGCGAAGGGGCCAACATGGTCAACCAGGCCAGCAGCCTGCTGAATGTCACGTCCGAAGGCCAGACCGCGATTGCCCAGAACACAGGCAACAATTCCGTTGTGGGCGCAGGGAACTCCATTACCTTCATCGCGAACTTCAATGCGTTGGATGGTGGCAGTCTCCCCGATTCCTGATCAATCCAGAAACGGGTGACGGCATTCTGCCGCCACCCGAATTTCCGCTCAACGACTTGAAGTGGAGAATTCATATGTCTAGCATTACTATAAGGCTGGCGTTCTTTTTGTGTTGTGGACTGGTGCCGGGAATCGTTTTTTCGCCCGCTTATGCGGATGAAGATATCGCGGCATTCCCGGCTGCTAAAAAAGCAAGCCCGGAAGCATTGGATGACGCGCGGGGCATGGCGAACCCGTTCAATCCAGGCGAAGTGACAAACTCATCTGAAGTCAGCGGCAACAGTGTCATTTATAACGGCGATGCCGAGGTCACACAGACCAACACAATTGACAATGCCTTCAATCATTCGGCGTCGATCTCTACGGTCGTTCAAAACGCCGGTAACAACGTTCTTATCGAGAATGCAACGAATATTTTCATTACCATCAATTCAAAACCCGGGGGTAACTGAGGGTGATGAAGGGGCTGGGTATTCTTTTCATCCTCTTTACCTGTCTGGGGGGTGGTACAAACCTGTCCGGTGCGGCCGAAATGGAAGTGCGGCTGCCGGGCGGGGCGGTGGCACATGTGGAAGTCAACAGTATACGCGAACAACGTTTCCGGGACGTGGTCGAGCAGCGTTATGATATGAGCTGCGGGTCGGGGGCGCTTGCGACCCTGTTGACCTATCATTACGGCCAGCCGGTCGCCGAAGAGGAGCTGTTCGTCGCCATGTTCAAGGCCGGGGACCAGCAGGCAATCCGGGAGAAGGGTTTTTCCCTGCTTGATATCAAGAAATACCTGGAGAACCAGGGCTATGTCGCCAACGGATTTTATGAATCCCTGGATACCCTGAAGGGGGTGGGAATTCCGGCAATCGTCCTGATCAATCTGGGCGGATATCAGCATTTCGTTGTCGTCAAAGGCGTTACCGACAGCGAGGTTCTGGTCGGCGACCCGGCCTTCGGGCTCAGGATTTACGATCGCACCGCGTTCGAGGCGATGTGGAACGGGCTGCTGTTTGTCATCGAAAATAAAATGCAGCTGGCGCGACCGACCTTTAATCTCGCGTCGGCCTGGAGCACGAGACCAAAAGCGCCGTTGCGAGATATCCGCGCGACCAAGGTGTTGATGCTGCAGCCCTGGATGCTTAAATCAACGAACGAATTCTGACGGGATAATGATGACGGAACCATTGAAAAACAGGAGGATGATACGGCCCGGTGTTTCGACGCTGCTGGCTGTGTTTTCGCTGTTGTGGTTTGCGTCACCGGTACTGGCTGAAGATATGGGGTCTTCTGTTTTTTCTGCCGCGGTAAAAGAGAGTGAGCTGGCAAAGATGCGCGGCGGTTTTGCGCTTGGCAATGGCACAGTGGTCTATTTTGCGATCGTGGCGCACACGGAAGTCAATGGCGTAAATGTCAACCAGTGGAGTTGGAGCAACAGCGATACCAATCCCCTGCAAACCACCATAGTGCAGGTCGGTGAAAACAATGTCATGACGCCGGACAGCATTGCCGGCGCTCCGTCCATCGCGAACATCATTCAGAACACACAGAATGATGTCGTCATCCGCCGCAGCGTCGACATTTTTATGAACTTGTCGATAGCTGACACTTTAGCCTCTGATATCCAGAGTCAGGCCCTGCTCGGTCTGGATACCTTGTTATCGATGCAGTAGATACGCTATAACAATAAGAATTCTCGTCAAAAACAGGGGCTGGCGAAGACATGCATAAAAATCACAGTTTGAGGGGGAGACAAGTGACAACCGGGGCCTTGCCATTTGTGGGTACTTTGTTTCTTGCAGGTCTTGTTTTGTCGGCCCCGGCTATTGCCCAGCAGGCCGGGCACACTGAGCCGTCAGCCGTTAACACCCTGTCGATCGAAGAAATTGTCCGTCAGCAACAGGCCGTGCTCGCAGAACAGGAACGGCGCCTTGCCGAGCAGGAGAAGGCGCTTGCTGAACAGCGCAATGCGCTGAGGGCGCAGCAGCAGCGCATAGATGCGCTGGTGGCCTATATCCAGCAGACGATGGCGCAGGCGCAGCAACAAACTGCCCAGCCTCCGCAGGAACATGCACAGCCTGTACAGGAAAATGTCCAGACTGCGCAACAAAGCGTCAAGGCCGCACCGCCTGATCAATCGCCCGAACTGTCGTCAGCCCCCGAACCGGATGTGGTCGGGGAGCGGCCGCCGGAAAAGAAACCTGAAGTCACGGTGCTTGCGGATCGCGGCGGGGTTCTGATCTCGGCAGCGGCAGGTTTTCCATCGAGCCTTCGATTGAATATTTCCGTGCCGATGTGGACCGGGCGGAAGTCACCGGCTTTACCATCCTGCCCGGCATTCTGATCGGCAATGTGACCGTTCGCCAGGCCAACAGGGATACCCTGGTGCCGTCGCTGACCACGCGTTACGGCATCACCAATCGCCTCGAGGTCGAAGCCAAGGTTCCCTTTGTCTATCGCAACGATACCACAATCGGACGCCCGGTCGGCGAACCGGCAAGCGCCGATCTGTTGTCCAGTGCCAGCGGGTCCGACATCGGCGACGTCGAACTTGCCCTGCATTATCAGATTAACAGTGGAGGCGGCGGCTGGCCGTTTCTGGTCGGCAATCTTCGCCTGAAGGCCCCGACAGGCAGCGATCCGTTTGAGGTTGCGCGCGATCCCGTCACCGGTGTTGAACTAGAGCTGCCGACCGGGACCGGTTTCTGGAGCGTGCAGCCGAGTCTGACCGCCATTTTCCCGTCCGACCCGGCGGTGCTGTTTGCCAACCTGAACTATACCTGGAATATGAAGCGCACCATCGGCGGAATCTACGGCGTCGTCGATCCCGGTGACAGCATCGGTGCCAGCCTGGGGCTTGGTCTCGCGCTCAATGACAAGCTATCGGTCAGCGCCAGCTATGATCACAGTATCGTCATGAAAACCAGACAGAACGGGGAATATTCGCCGGTCGCCAGCACGTTGCAGCTCGGCACCCTGTTGTTTGGCGGCAGCTACCGTTTCTCGGATAAAAGCAGCATCAGCCTGACCATCGGCACCGGCATCACCGAGGATGCCCCCGACCTGCGGGTCAGTATACGCTATCCCTATACCTTCTGAGGGGGGGACTCGTTTGTAACAGCGCTTACAGCATTCGTGGCTGGTTTCTGTTGTTTTTCACTCCTCACGCCTTTATAAAGGCCTTATGCAGATATTCAACGGGATAATTTCCGACCGCGGATCCAGATATGCGGTATCGGGCGGGGCCTGTGCGTCGCCTGAGGAGGCCCGGGTTTTTATCAAAGAGCTTTGCCGCAACAAGAAGTTCGCCAGGGCCACCCATAACAGCTGGGCGTTTATCCACGAAGGTACTCCGGTCAAGAATGATGACGGCGAGGCCGGGGCCGGGCTGGTGATCGTGCGTATGCTGGAGCGGGAGAAGCTTGAAAACCATATTGTGGTGGTCACCCGCTGGTACGGCGGCAAGCATCTGGGCGGCGACCGCTTCCGCCATGTCCAGGACGCGGTGCGTTATTACCTGGATCATTCTTCCCAAAAGCATGATCCAGAGGATGGATCTTCGTAAAGGGCATTGATGTCTGAGGGGTGTGATGCAACAGCCTAGGCGAACAATGGTTCATACCGAAATTCAGAAACCTCTTGAAACCAGCAGGATGGCCGGGGGAAAGTGGTTCCCAAGAGTGGCTGCTAAAAAAAGGTGATTTTTAAAAGTCGTATATATGTTCGAGTTTAATCTTCTTTGCCTTGATCGTTCTTAAAGCCTCCGCCAAATCAGATACAGCCAATTCAACAACAAATCTATATTGACCAGGGATAGTAATAATAGGTTGGATAAAGAGTGTTTTGGCCTTGATGCTGAGCGGTTCCCAATCGGCAGAAGACCATACGCTGAGGACAATAGTCCCTCTGTTTCCTGCAATCTCGACAAAGTTTTCACCTTTAAGAGCGTGACCATTAGACGCATAGGTGAAGGGTCTGTATCTGGGTAACATCAAGAGTTCATTCTTGTCTGTTATGACAGATGTTTGGTGTATAGGAGCTTCGAAGCTAGCCCCTGTACCCTGTCCAATGACCCATGCATAAAAGGCTTTGATAAGATATTCGGACGTCAGGAAGTATTTGCGTTCCAGCTTCCGGATCATGTCAGGAGCAAAGAAACTTGTATCGGTCCACAGATTGGAAAGGCTACCCATGAAATCAAATTCATACCATGGGCGTTCAAGTATAAAGTCAGCATAACTCTGTGCTTCCTGATGGGCAATTCTGTCTTCATCAGTCATGCCATGGGTGCGTGTTGCCTCAGATAGTCTGCCGAATGTAAGTTCATAGGCACCTTTTACCCCATATTCCGCTGTTGTGCTGATACCAATTACCGAAACCACAGTATGATATTCGCCATTGAACGGATAGTCCTCTTTCACCCGATCGTACACGGCTTTATAACTTTGCCAGAACTGGCCAATATGGGCGAAGTAGGGGAACCCGCTGGGCTTATTGTTTTCAAGATAAGATGCATATTCTGTCGGGCTGTGAACCAGATACCATTCTGGAAAGGTCAGAAAGGTTTGATCCCCTGAACGGACATGGTCCTCGGGTGTGGTAAGATCCCCAGCATTCGCGGCTAATGTAATCAAGGAAAAAAGAAGGGCCAGTAGGAGTAATTTAGGCATCTTTGTCTCGCTTGTTGCATTTTATGAAGGCCATCAGGACGTTATCGGAAGGGTCATGGTCCTGATACAGGCGCTGCCCCTGATCCTTTAAGCCGCAATCTTCCACAAGGCTGACCCAATGGTCTAACCCTTGAAAGTAACGTGGTTCATCAGTATTCGTTTTCCAGGTTTCACCCGTTCCAGCATTGAAAACAGTATGGACAAGTGCAACTAATTCCTTCATCTCGTCTGATGCAGAGTCATGATCTCGGAGAATGAATACCCCGCCGGGACGAAGAGTGCGGGCAATTGAATCCACATAGGCTTTTTGTTTTCCTGGCTCAATATGATGAAGGCCAATATAACATGTCACTAGGTCAAGGCTTTCCGAGGGGATTTGATCCTTGGAAATTGGGGCATAGTCATTCAGGTCAAAATAGGGCCCAAATTCCGAAACTTGACCACGATCAATAATGTCGGGTGGTGACTTTGTTGGGGCGATATAGTTGGTAAAATATGCTGTGCCCTTGAATTTTAAAAGTTTTTTGAGAGCGCTGTAATATCGTCCAGTCGAGCCAATCTCCAGATAGCCATTATAAGTGCGTTCTGACTCCAGCAACGAAACAGTCTGTCCGCTTATAACGGCCTTTTGTTTTCTTAATGCGGGTAGTGCATATGTAAAATCAGCCAGTGCGGGTTTAATGGTCGGAAGGTTGGCTTGAATATATTTGTAGATTTCTTCGTCAGTATTGAACTGATGGACTGCCTCAATAATCATTGTGTGAAAACGATCCTCAGGGAACAGTCGAAAGACATTCTGTAAAAATAAATAAAAGCGATCTCTCCAGTAAACACTTTTATAGATTTTGTGAAATTCAGAGGCAGGCTTTTCAGCAGGTTCTTCAACGCGCTTGTCAGGGCCATAATATGCATCCCAAAGCACATTTCGGAATCGAAAGTCGGGATCGTATTTGCTTTTCAGGCTAAACAATTCTCGTGCTCGGGGGTATGCAGCGTGAAATTGCTCGTGTGTTGCATGGGCTTGATAGGGTAAATAGTAGGTTCCGTTATGCTCCAGAACCGCACTAATGAGCGCTCTCGTCCATAGTGCAACGCGTTGCCGTGCATTTTCCCTGGTACGTTGTTTATAATATAGGACAAATGCGAACACCTCATCATTTGCCCAAGCCATTAAACTGCCAGGATCTTTTTTAGCATGGCGAATTGATATGTTGATTACATTTACCTTATAGCGATTGAGAATTTCAGACATTTTCGAAGTGAATGCTTCAAATTCTTTAATCGGTACAAAATACTCCTGTAAAACATAAGTTCTTTTCTCGCGAGATAGTGGCTCAAGTTCTGCCACATCATACCCTGCTTCGTAGTTACGCCAGTGTATTTTCTTTGAGGTGAACAATAATGGATCAATGATATGCTCTCGCACCCAGTTCCCGCTCAATGTTTCAGAAAAACGCCAAAAAAAGTATTTTTCAATCCAATAGGATCGAGTGACCGGGTGAAGGCGGGTACGCGTGGTGGCCGCCTTTTTTGTCCGACTCCATGTTACTGCGTTCACCTTGGAGTAATGGTCAGGATATAGGTCAGCATTATGGAACACTGCGGCGTCAGAACTGCGAATATTATCTACAAAATAATTTAGATAATCTGATGTTTTCATGCGCTTCGAGGTGCGTTCTAAGCGTTCATTTTCAACAAGGTCCAGCTTGGCCTCAACAATAATACCCAGTCCGCCATAGCCTCCTATGGCTCCAAAAAATATTTCACTATTTTCTGTGGGAGTGGCCTTGATAACAGAGCCATCTCCCAGCACTAATTTCAGCCACCTGACCGACATAATTAATGGGCCCAGTCCAATGTAACGGCCATGGCAATTAACGCCTAATGAACCGCCAACAGTGAAGTTGGCATATGTCTGCATTATTTTTACAGATAGGTTATGAGGGTCAATGAACTTTTGTATATCACACCATCTTATGCCGGCCTGCACTTGGATATATTTCTCTTCAGGATTAAATAGAAGTACCTTGTTCATTAGGCGCATATCGATGTGAAGACTGTCACGGCTGGTCGTTTGCCCCCCCATACTAAACCGACCGCCGCCAATCGATATTGGCCCATCGCCTCGCTTTACCGCAGTGATGACATCATCGGTTGTTTGAGGCTTGACTACGGCCCATACAGGGACAGGATTGAGGCCAGTAACATCATTTATGATTGTGCTGTTCATTATAGACTACCCTCACTTTACGGTTAGATAATCGTAGTTAGCTTCAAGAGGGTTCTCACCGTAGCTATTATCACCGACAGTACCCTTTAGTAAGCCAAGCTCAATGAAAGTCCAAATAGGTCCAATAACAGGTATGATCACCAGCAACAACCACCAAGCTGCCTTGTCTCTGTCATGTAATCTTTTTGCAGAGAGGTTTATAGCTCCAATGAAAAACAGAAGCGTTGGGAGCCATGTTTTATCCGGCCCTAGAAGAGATTCTATGCCTGTAAAAACTAGCCAGAATACCGTCCAGTAGGGAAGGGAAATTGACCAGTAACGAGAGCGGCTCATTCGGCCAGATGTGGTAAAAAATACATCGAAAAAGGATAATAATATCTCATGCCTAGCCATGACACCCCCGGCGCTTGTGAATTTATTCACTATAAGTAGAGATTATTCGTTGGTCAATGTGAGTACGGATTTGCCACTATGGGCTGTCGCGTCCCAAAAGATTCTTGGCGCCTTTCCTGCGCTTCGTTCAGGCCGAACAGCGGTCCTGACCGCTAGCACAGAAACCATTAAAAAACCCCGCACGCTGGCGGGGTGTTTTAAATGGTGCCCGGGGGCGGATTTGAACCACCGACACGCGGATTTTCAATCCGCTGCTCTACCCCTGAGCTACCCGGGCACAAGGGGCCAAAGCCTCGCAATCGAGGCAAGCCGCTGCGTTATAGGAAAAAAGGCTGCGACTGTCCAGCCCCGAAATTCAAAAAATGCATTTTTGTGACAAGGACTTGAGTTGAAAAGACTTCCCGGCCCCAGGCGCCGGCTTCAGTAGTCTTCTTCGTCGCTGGAAATGACGGTCGGGGCCTCGTTGGTGGGAATCGCGTAACTGCCCTTGAGCCAGCGGCCGAGATCGATATCGGCGCAACGGGCGGAACAGAACGGCAGATATTTTTCCGTTTCCGGCAGCTGCTTGCAGATGGGGCAGGCGGCGTTGTTGTTGGCGGGTTTTTTACTGGTCACGTTTATCCTCCTCGAGCGTCAGCTGGCTGCCGGTGCGCCGGGTAAACTCTTCCTTATAGGTGGGATGTTTCCTGATCCAGTCAAGGACCGCCGCCGGCCCCTTGAGGCTGCAGGGTTTGCCCGGCTCTCTCTCGGCATCCAGTGTCGCTTCGCGCAGCAGCTCCAGCGCCCGGGTGGCCACATTGGGCTGCGGCACCCGTGCGGTCAGCATTTTTGCGCCCAGCGAAGTTACATCCGCCTTGCGGATCAGCTCCAGCAGCCCGAAGGCGGAGATGTTAGACCGCTGTGTTTGCTGCGGATCGGCCTGGATCAGGTTGTCGATCACATCCATCAGGGCGGTTACCTCGCCCTTGCCCGACATATTGACAAAGTCGATCACAATAAGGCCGCCGATGGCCCGGAGCCGGAGCTGGCGGAAGATTTCCCGCGCCGCTTCCCGGTTGAGGCGCAGGATCTGCTGTTCTCGGTCGGTGGAGAGCAGCGCTCCGCCGGTATTGACGTCGACGGCGGTCAGGGCCTCGGTCTCCTCGATGGTGATCCAGCCGCCGCTGTTGAGCGGAAGGCGTTTTTCAAACAGGGACTCGAGGTCGTCCTCCACGCCATACTGGCTGAAAATATCTTCGCCCGCCGCGGCCTGTTGCAGCCGCCCGGTCAGTTCGGGGGCAAAACTCCCGGTCCACTCATGGGCCTTCTTCATGTCGGCGGCATGATCGAAAATAACGGCCTCCAGGGAATTGCTGGAGAAGGTGCGCATGATCTGGCTGAGGGGCTCCGGCCCCTGGGCCAGAAGTTTCGGCGCAATGGTAACCGCGAGGTTTTTTTCGATGGCCTTCCATTGTCCGAGCAGCCTGTCCGCCATGTCGGCCAGCTGTTGGTCCGGCAGGTCGGCGGCTTCGGTGCGGAAGGTCAGGCCCAGGCCGCCCAGTTCGAGGCTCTCGCCAAAGCTTTTCAGGGCATGACGGCGGTCCGGATCCTTGATGCGGCTGGACACAAAGGCGCCGGCCCTGAACGGATGCAGCACCAGGCCCGAGGAATGCAGTTCGATCCGGCCGGTGAGGGAGGCTTCCTTGCCGTCCACGGGATCACGGGTGACCTGTACGATAATTTTCTGGCCTTCACTGACCAGCTGGGTCAGGTCTTTTGGTTTTTTGGCCGGTTTTTTCTGTGTCTTGTCGCCGCCCGCCGGTTTGGGCAGCAGTTTAAGCGGCAGGAAACCCTCCGGTCCGTTTTCCAGTTCCACGAAAGCGGCCTGCAGTTCCCGGCTCACCGACCTGATGCGGCCCAGATAAATGGCGCCCACATAGGATGGTTCGTGATCCCGGTACAAGCGTATTTCCACCGGCCGGTTGTCTTCCAGAAGGGCGCAGCGGATTTCGCCCGGGGCGCTGGTGACAAGGAGTTTGCGGCTCATGAGTTTTTGCTCCGGTAGCCGCAGCCGTCCAGCATATTGGCGGTTTCGAACAGCGGCAGGCCGACTACATTGCTGTAGGAACCGTTGATGGATTTGACAAAACGCCCGGCCAGGCCTTGGATGGCATAGGCGCCGGCCTTGCCCTGCCACTCGCCGGAGGCGATGTAGCTGTCAATGTCCCGCTGTGCCAGCCGTTTCAGGCTGACCGCGGTCATGACCGCCCGGCTGAGGATCTTGCCCTCCGGGGTGATCAGGCACAGGCCGGAGTAGACCCGGTGACGGCGTCCGCTCAGCATTTTAAGGAATTTACGGGCTTCCCGTTCATCCTGCGGCTTGCCAAGAATGCGCCGGCCCAGCGCCACGACGGTGTCGGAAGCGAGGATATAGGAAGTCTTGTTTTCGGGCAGGGCGGCGACAGCCTGCGCCTTTTCAATGGCGAGTCGTTCCGCCATGGGGCGCGGCAGTTCATCCTTCTGCGGCGTTTCATCGATTTCGGCCGGGCAGACCTGGTCGGGCACAATGCCGATCTGGGCCAGAAGCTCGAGCCGCCGCGGCGAGGCGGACGCCAGAATCAGGGGGATATGTCGGGAAGCGGATTCGGTCATGATATCAGAATAGCCGAAGCCGGGGACTTCTGGGAAGGGGGCGCAGTCCGTGTTTCACCGACCGCCTTATTTAAAGCGATAGGTGATCCGGCCTTTGCTCAGATCATAGGGAGTCATTTCCACGGTGACCTGGTCACCGGCCAGAACGCGGATGCGGTTTTTGCGCATTTTACCTGCCGTATGAGCGAGGATTTCGTGGTCATTCTCCAGTTTGACACGGAACATGGCATTGGGCAGAAGTTCCACCACGGTTCCGTTCATCTCAAGAAGGTCTTCTTTAGCCATCTGGGCTCCTAAATTCTAAAACTATGTTTCCATTCAATATGTAAACGGCATTTTCCATGGCAGAAAATATGCCACATGCCGAAAAATGCAACCATTATTATGGGATTCGGGCTAAAAATGGCGTTTCTTTCGCCAAATACAAGGGCAGTGCCTAAAGTCCGGGGGATTGCATGACGTCAAAACGCTCAAGTATCCGCTCCTTGAGCATTTCCCGAACTTTGCGGTATCCCTCAAGAATCAGGTCGCGGCTGCCGCCGGCCAGAGTCGGGTCAAGGGTCGGCCAGTATTCCACGTCACAGGCCATGGTTCGGGTCCAGTCCAGCGCCTTGTGGTGGGCCTCGGGACTGAGGCTGATGATCAGGTCGAAGGATGAGTCCTCAAGCTGGTCCAGCCCCTTGGGCACATGATCCGAAATATCAAGTCCGATTTCCTCCATCACACTGGCGGCAAAGGGATTGACCGTATCGGAGTCAGGGCGAATGCCGACACTGTCCACAAACATCCGGTGGCCGCAGTAATGGCGGGTCAGAACCTCTGCCATCGGGGAGCGTACAGCATTGAAGTTGCACATGAACAGGACACTTTGAATCTCGTCGGCAGGCAGGTGTACCGGCTTGTCCGGAAGAGGGGGACGTTTAAATTCCGTCATCCGGGTTACCTTATCTGCAGGACGCAGATCAGCGTAAACAGGCGGCGGGCTGTATCCATGTCCAGTTCCACCTTTTCCGCAAGCCGTTCCATCAGAAGTTCGGACCCCTGGTTATGCAATCCGCGCCGGCCCATGTCGATGGCCTCGATTTGCCGGGGACTGGCACTTTTGATGGCCGTGTAATAGCTGTCGCAGATCAGGAAATATTCCTTGATGATACGCCGGAAGGGGGTCAGCGGCAGAACGATATTGGTCAGGGGATCCCTGTTTTCCGTGCTGATATCGAAAACCAGACGATTGTCTTCCATGCGCAGGAGAAGCCGGAACGGACCCTCGTAACCGTTTTCCAGTTCGGCCAGGGGAAAGAACAGATTATCTTCCAGAAGGTCAAAGATGGCGACCCGCCGCTCATGCTCGATATCGGCGTTACGGCGGATAATGCTCGATTCATCCAGCTCAATATGGCAAATGCGCTGTTTTGATGTCTCGGCGGTCATCATTGTCCCCTAGATGTCAATCGCTTTTGTCCAGCCGGATTGAAATGGATTGTCCATGCGCCTGCAAACCCTCTTCATTGGCGAGGATCACAGCGGCAGGACCGATCCGGGCCAGACTTTCCTGACTGCATTCTATCAGAGTATTTCTTTTCATGAAGTTAAGGGCGCTCAGGCCCGAGGTGAAGCGGGCGTTGCGGGCGGTCGGCAAAACATGGTTCGGTCCGGCCACATAGTCGCCTATGGCTTCCGGCGTATAACGACCGAGGAAGATTGATCCGGCATGTTTCATGTCCCGGGCAAGTTCCCGCGCATTGTCCACGGCAAGCTCCAGGTGCTCAGGGGCCAGCCGGTTGACCAGCGGGGCGGCCTCGGAAAGATCGCCGACCACGATGATGGCGCCGTGATCATCCCAGCTGGTGCGGGCGATGGTGGCCCGGGGCAGGGTGGCAAGGTGATCCTCGACCGCATCAGCGACCATCTTTGCGAAAACCTCGTCATCGGTGATCAGGATGCTCTGCGCCACCTCGTCATGTTCCGCCTGGCTGAGCAGATCCATGGCGATCCAGCGGGGATCGTTTTTACCGTCGGCTACCACCAGGATTTCGGACGGTCCGGCAATCATGTCGATGCCGACAGTGCCGAAGACTTCCCGTTTGGCCGCCGCCACATAGGCGTTGCCTGGGCCGGTAATAACATCCACCGGTGATATTGTTTCGGTGCCATACGCGAGGGCGCCGACGGCCTGGGCGCCGCCGATCCTGTAGATCTCGGTGACACCGGCAAGCTCTGCCGCCACCAGCACAAGTGGATTAAGGAAGCCGTCCGGGGCCGGGACCACCATGACGATGCGGTCCACGCCCGCGGCCTTGGCCGGAATGGCGTTCATCAGCACGGAGGACGGATAAACCGCCTTGCCGCCGGGGACATAAATACCGGCGGCATCGACCGCACTCCAGCGGGCGCCGACAGTGACCCCCGCCTCGTCGGTAAAACTGTCATCCTCGGGCAGGTGCCGTTTGTGAAAGACCTCGATCCGTGCTGCGGCTTCCTGCAGGGCGGTCATGACGTCATCGCTGACCTGTGCCCGGGCCGCCGCGATTTCTTCGGCGCTGACCCGCATGGTTTCGGGGGTAAGCTCGAGCCGGTCAAACCGGGACGTATAATCGATGACGGCGGCATCGCCGCGTTTGCGCACATCGTCAAGGATCGCTTTTACCGCGTCAGAGACATCCTGATCGGATTCTCTTTTGCTGTTGAGCAGGGCAATGAAGTCCTCCTCAAAGCCCGGTTTGCGATTGTCCAGCTTACTTACCATTGAGGGCCTCGCCTATACTGGTCAGGATCTCGCTGATTTCCTCGTTCCGGGTCTTGAACGCCGTGCGATTGACGATGAAGCGGCTGGTGATGTCGACAATCTTCTCGATTTCCACCAGGCCATTGGCCTTGAGTGTCGAACCGGTGCTGACCAGATCCACGATCCGGCGGCACAGGCCGAGGCTCGGGGCCAGTTCCATGGCGCCGTTCAGCTTGATACATTCCGCCTGTACCCCGCGTCCGGCAAAATGCTTGCGGGTCAGGTTGGGGTATTTTGTCGCTACCCGGATATGGCTCCAGCGGCTGGGATCGTCATGCTTGCTGAGATCGGCAAGCTCTGCGACCGACAGGCGGCAATGGCCGATATTCAGGTCCAGCGGTGCGTAAATCTCCGGGTAGTCGAATTCCATCAGTACGTCATTGCCGGCAACACCCATCTGGGCGGCGCCGAAGGCAACGAAGGTGGCCACATCAAAGCTTCTGACCCGAATGATTTTGAGATGGGGATGATTGGTCTCGAACGCCAGCTTGCGGGACTTCGGGTTGTCGAAATCCGCTTCGGGGATAATGCCGGCACCACGGATGATGGGCATGACTTCTTCGAGGATACGGCCTTTTGGCAGGGCCATAATCATCTGTTCCGGTGTATTGTCTGGCTTTGACAACATTTTTCTCCTGGCACTCACTTTTAAATTTCAAAAGTCGCCCACTTTTACGCAATTGCGTCCCAAGAAGCCAGCATTGAATCCATGCTTTTGGGAAGAAAAGATGCTGGTTGCGGTGAAAAAGGGGTAAAAATCCGGTTCAGTCCCGGAGAGATTCCAGAATCTTGTGTTTCGGATGGCATTTTGCCGGCCAGGGGTGGCCGATGTCCTGCATCTGGGCATTAATGATTTCCGTCTCCAGCCGAACGACTTCATCACCGGCGAAAATCAGGTCGATGAGCCAGTTGCCGTTCTCTGCCTGTCTGGCTTCAACGGTGAGAAGCTCAAGCACGTGGGATTTCAGGGTAACGGGGAAATTCTGGCGGCTGACTTTGAGCACGTCGTTGAAATGCAGTCCGGTCCGTATCCGACAGCAGGCGTTGCTTTCCACGTCCAGCGGTTTGCCGGTCTCGCTGCAGGTCTGTTCCCAGGTATAGCGATTGAGCATCAGCACAAAGCGGCGCTCGGCGGGAAGATAGGTGATATCCTCCATGACGGTTACCGCGTCCTGCAGATAGGCCGCCATAACAAGCAGATCTTCCTCGTCTTCCGCCTTGAGTCTCAATGGATTAAACATAGGCTCCTTCCCCAACCGTTTCACCATACTATAGCGTCAGAATCAGACGGCGTCAGCCTTTTCCCGGATAATTTTTGCACCGCACCCGGTCAGTTTCTCGACAAGTCCTTCATAACCGCGGTCCAGGTGGTAGATACGATTGACAAAGGTATCGCCCTCGGCGGCCAGTCCGGCCAGCACCAGCGACATGGAGGCGCGAAGGTCGGTGGCCATGACCGGTGCGCCCAGCAGCTTCCTGACCCCGCGCACCGTGGCGGTATTGCCGTGTACGGTAATGTCGGCGCCCATGCGGGCAAGTTCCGGCACATGCATGAAACGGTTTTCAAAGATGGTTTCGGTAATAACCGAGGCCCCGTCGCACAGGGTCATCAGGGCCATGACCTGGGCCTGCATGTCGGTGGGGAAGCCGGGATAGGGCTGGGTCACCACATTGATGCCGCGAATGCGGTCGCTTTTCAGCCAGCACATCAGGCCTCTGTCGGTTTCTTCAAAGCCGAGGCCGGCATCCTTCAGCACATCATAGCTGCCGGTCAGAACCGGTTTGAGTTTTTCCCCGAGCAGTTCAATACGGCCATTGGTGATGGCGGCGGCGACGGCATAGCTTCCGGCTTCGATCCGGTCCGGCATGACGCTGTGTTCCGCGCCGTGCAGGCTGGATACTCCTTCAACGGTCAGGGTCTCCGTGCCGATGCCGGTGATCCTGGCACCCATGCCGTTCAGGCAATGAGCGAGGTCGGAAATTTCCGGTTCCCGGGCCGCATTCTCAATCACGGTTGTGCCTTCAGCCAGGGTCGCGGCCATCAGGATATTTTCGGTGGCGCCGACCGACACCAGGGGGAAATGAACGGTGCCGCCCTTTAGCCGGCCGCCGGGCGCATGGGCCCGCACGTACCCTTCCTTAAGCTCGATCTCCGCGCCCATTTCCTGAAATCCCTTGAGGTGCAGGTCGATGGGCCGGTTGCCGATGGCGCAGCCGCCGGGCAGCGACACGGTGGCCTCGCCTTCACGCGCCAGCAGGGGCCCGAGCACCAGGATGCTGGCCCGCATCTTGCGCACAATGTCATAGGGCGCGACGGTGCTGGTGATGTCCGGGGTGGAAAGGGACAGGCTCTGGCCGCCGCCCAGGGGGCCGCCGTCATGCTCAACCGTCAGGCTGGCGCCGTGCCCCTTCAGCAGATCGGACAGGGTTCGGATATCGGCCAGTTGCGGCAGGTTGGAAAGAACAAGGTTATCTTTTGTCAGAAGTCCGGCACACATGAGCGGCAGGGCCGCATTCTTGGCCCCGCTGATGGGCAGCTGTCCTTCAAGGCGTTCACCGCCGGTAATGACCAGTCGGTCCATATTAGTCCTTACAATTTGGGAAGAGTAACGCCGGTCTGGCCCATATATTTGCCGGAGCGCATTTTATAGGAGACCTCGCAGGGTTCATTGCCCTGCAGGAACAGGAACTGGCAGGCGCCCTCGTTGGCATAGATTTTAGCCGGCAGTGGCGTGGTGTTGGAAAATTCCAGCGTCACATGGCCTTCCCAGCCGGGCTCCAGCGGGGTCACATTGACGATGATGCCGCAGCGGGCATAGGTGGATTTGCCGAGGCAGATCACCAGCACATCCTCGGGGATGCGGAAATATTCCACGGTCCGGGCGAGGGCGAAACTGTTCGGCGGAATGATACAGACGTCGTTCGGCCGGTCGACAAAGCTTTTCTGGGAAAAATCCTTGGGATCGACGACGGCGCTGTCCACATTGGTGAAGATCTTGAATTCCTCGGACACCCGGGCGTCATAACCGTAAGAGGACAGGCCATAGGAAATCACGCCTTCCCGGTTCTGCCGGTCGACAAAGGGTTCAATCATGCCTTCGTTTTGGGCTTTTTCCCTGATCCATTTATCGGACATAATGGCCATCTGGTGTAATCCTTTTAAATAATATTTCCGTTTTCTGTCTTAGCCCAGATAAATTGGGCTGACAAGTCAGGAGTCTTCGGAGGGGCCTTTGCCGGGAGACCTTGGAGCCGGGGCCGGTTTCCGGCTCTGGATTTTGCGTCGTTTCAGATTTTCCCGCAGCGCCTCGGCCAGCCGTTCCTGCTGTTCCTGTCTGGGGTCTTTGTTTTTGTCTGTCATCTATCGTCTGTCTTTGGGTTATGGCCGCAAAAGGGGGGCGGAATATGGCTTCCCCGGCAGCGGCGGCAGCGTTGTTTTCCCTTTTTACGCACTTGTCCGGCTTTTCGCAATTATTTCCATTATTAGGTCTTGCACAGGGCAAAAAGCTATGGCATGTTCCGCGCCATTCCGGCAGGAGTCTTATGCGGACACCTGCCCGCCCGTCTTTCGGGCCGCTGTAGCTCAGTGGTAGAGCGCGTCATTGGTAATGACGAGGCCGAGAGTTCAATTCTCTCCAGCGGCACCATTTCTTTCAAAAGTTTCCGGTAGTCGCTGAAGGCGTCATATTGCCGGCCCCTGAGTTTCCCCTAGATCTTGCGCACTCCCCCCGGTCTGCACTTTACCCGCCGGTAATTATCCCGGTTTATTTTTTCCGGGCAGATGAAAATTTTCCGATCGGTATGTTTCCTGTTGAATAAATCCGTGCAAAGCTGGTTTAATGGTCCCTATCAACTTCAAAGGTAAAAACAGTTTTACAGGTCAGGGGAGAGAGTGCGAATGTCAGTCGCCAAACATCACGCCATTTTATTCGAGCCCGTTGCCATTGGGCCGGTGACGGCGCCGAACCGGTTCTACCAGGTGCCGCAGTGCAACGGCATGGGGCACAGATATCCGGAATCCATGGCGGCCATGCGTGAAATGAAAGCAGAAGGCGGCTGGGGCACGGTCTGCACCGAAGAATGTGAAATACATCCCGGCAGTGATTTGTCGCCCGGCGCCCTGATGCGTCTGTGGGATGACAGCGACCTGCCGACACATATCAACATGGTGGACAAGGTGCATGTACACGGGTCACTGGCCGGAATCGAACTTGTGCACAACGGATCCCATGCGAGTAATGATTTCTCCCGCATAGTGCCTGTCGCACCGACCCATATTCCCTGTGACAATGACCCGTATCAGGCGAGGGAGATGAGCAAGGCTGACATCAAATCTTTCCGCCAATGGCATCGGGATGCCGCCCTGCGCGCCAGGCAGGCGGGATATGACATCATCTATACCTATGCCGGTCACAACTATACCCTGCTGATGAAGTTCCTGTCTGCCCGCTATAATCAGCGCAGTGACGAATATGGCGGATGTCTGGAAAACCGCGTGCGCCTGCTGAAGGAGGTTCTGATGGATACCAGGGACGCCGTCGGAGACAAATGTGCTGTCGCGCTGCGGCTTGCCGTGGATGAGTTGATGGGATCCGAGGGATTGCGCTGCGAGGAGGAGGGACGCGAGATTGTTTCCCTGCTGGCCGATATTCCCGACCTGTGGGACGTGAATTTGTCCGGATGGGAAAATGATACCCAGGGGTCACGCTGGGCAAAGGAAGGTTATCAGGAAGATTTCGTCCGGTTCGTCAAGCAAACCACTAGTAAACCCGTGGTTGGCGTGGGCCGGTTTACATCCCCGGATACAATGGTTTCAATGATCAGACGGGGCGTGATCGACCTCATTGGCGCGGCCAGGCCGTCGATTGCCGATCCGTTTCTGCCGCAGAAGATCAAACAGGGCCGAACCGATGAAATTCGGGAATGTATCGGATGCAATATGTGTACGGTCGGCGACTTCAAGGGAGTGCCCATCCGGTGCACCCAGAATCCCACCATGGGCGAGGAATTCAGAAAAGGCTGGCATCCGGAAAAAATAGACCCCGCCCGCTCGGAAGATAAAGTCCTGGTGGTTGGTGCCGGACCGGCCGGACTTGAATGCGCCCTTGCGCTCGCGAACCGTGGATATGAGGTGGTGCTGGCTGAGAAAAGCAAGATCCTCGGCGGTCACCTGCATCATGTCGCCACCGGCCTGCCGGGGCTGCAGGAATGGATCAGGGTGGTTGACTACCGCAGCCTGCTGCTTTCCCGCCATCCCCGGGTGAATATTTACCGCGACAGTCCGCTGACGTCTGAAGATATACTCGCTTTTGGTTTCGAAAGGGTAGTGATTTCCACAGGCGCCCGCTGGCGCACTGATGGTCTGGGACGCAGTCATTATATGCCAATTCCGGTTGACGGGTCGTGCCAGGTGCTGTCTGTTGATGACATCCTCAAAGGTCGGGTGCCGGACGCAGGGCGGACTGTTGTCGTGTATGATGACGACCATTATTTCATGGCAAACTGTATCGCCGAGAAACTGCATGATCAGGGATGCAGGGTTATCTATGTGACGACAGAGGATCGTGTGGCCGGGTGGACCGAACAAACCCTGGAACAAAGGCGTATTCAGGCGAGGTTACTGAACCTGGGTGTCGAAATTATCTGCAGCCGCAATATTGTGGAAATCCGGCAGGGTAAATTTCATCTAAGCTGTACCTATACTGACCGGCCGTCAGAACTGCAGGCGGACTGTTTTATACCGGTCACGTCCCGGGCACCGCAGGATGCTCTCTATCAGGATTATCTGAGTCAACCGCAGGTATACAGGGCGACCGGTATTAAAGAGGTTGTGGCAATCGGAGATTGTTTTGCGCCGGGCACCATCGCCCAGGCGGTCTACTCCGGCCATCAGTATGCGCGACAGCTGGATAATCCCGTCGATATCAGCCTTCACTTCAAACGGGAAAATAATCTGGTGTTCTCTGGATAAAAATGCCTGGCGACCTGTTTAAGGTCGAATGGTTTAAGTCACCAAACTCATAAGAATATAAAGTTATTCAGATATTAAGAATACCTAAACTTATTGTATATAAGGTATTTCTCATTCAATTAATACAGGCACAGAAAATGTAATTCTGTCAGTCGTGGTACGGGGTTTGAGGATCTGAATGAAAGCTGAATATATCAAGAATTGGGGGGCTGTATCTGCCATCATAACACCGGGGATGATATGCGCACTGTTGCCGGTCCTTCTGGGCACGATTGTTATTTTCGGATGGTATATGCACCTGCCCGCCCTTGTTCAGGTCCATAGCAGCTTCGTTCCGATGCAATATAACACAGCGCTGAATTTTATCCTTTGTGGTGGCGCAGCCCTTTTCCTGAATTTCCGCCAACCGCGTTATGCCCTTCCTGCGGCGTCACTTGCCCTGGTCTTGGCGGCCGGTACTTTGGCTGAATATATATCGGGTGTGGATCTGCGGCTGGATCAGTTGTTCATGGATCACTATATCACCGTTGCGTCTCCCCATCCGGGGCGTATGTCGCTGAATACAACACTCTGCTATATCATGTCTTCTACGGGTCTGATTCTTCTGTCTTTAACGGGCAAGAAATATCTCAAAACTTATATCGTATCGACGGTTCTTGGAGGATTTGTCCTGTCGATGGGTTTTTTTTCCGTTCTGGGTTATCTGACTGGACTGGAGGTGGCCTATGGCTGGTTTGGTCTGTCGCAGATGGCGATACATACCTCGGTTGGTTTTATCATTCTGGGAACTGCCCTGCTGTTGTTGGGAAGGCGGTTTTTCTTTTTGTCAGCTTCCCGTCAGCCGCAAACATACTGGTTTGCCTCCTGGGGGATGCCTTTCGTGGTTGGCCTCCTGATCTTCCTCGAAATGTCCTTTTTGCAGATACAGGCCAGAACTTACGAAGACATTCTGAAGAGTGATGCAGAACGGATGTCGGCTCTGATCGGGGAGGATATGCAGCGCGTGGCAACCCTCTTGAGGCGTATGTCGGCACGCTGGGACGTCATGGGTGGCATGTCCAGAGAGTTATGGTACCATGATGCCGCCAACTATTACAAAGATTTCCCGGGGCTTGTCGCGATCGAGTGGATTGATCCGGAAATGATTATTCGCTGGCTCGAACCGCTCAAGGGTAATGAAAGTGTGGTTGGTTTGAGTATAGGGTTTGAGCCAAATCGGCTGCACATGCTGACTCAGTCCAGATTGAACAGGACAAGTGAGTTTTCCCCGACGGTCGATCTGGTTCAGGGCGGGAAAGCCGTTCTGGCCAGCCATCCTGTTTTCGTGAAAGACCGATTCGAGGGATGGGTGCTGGCCATCGTCGGTGTTGAAAAACTGTTCTCCGCATATGGTGACCTGGCGCGTCGTCAGGGATATGAGCTTAATCTCACGGGACGGGACGGAACTATTCTGTTCAGTATGGCAGCGAATGATGATGCCATAGAGGCGGCGGAACTCAGCACGTCCATAAGCCTCGCAGAGATGAACTGGACGATAGGTTTGCGTACCACGCCCGAATTCTACCGACAGCACGGATCTCCGATGCGGGCCATGGTGATTGGTCTGATCTCGGTCCTGTTGCTGACTCTGGCATGGCTTTCCTGGCAATATTTTCGGGGTCGAAATCAGGAAGAACTCTATAACACCTTGTATCAGCGCCAGTCGGATGCTCTGGATACCATGGTTGACGGGCTTATTGTTATATCGGATCAGGGACTCATCCAGGAAGTTAATAACGCGGCCGTTAAAATGTTCGGTTATGCACGGGAAGAACTGATTGGAAAGAATCTCAATCAGTTGATGCCCGAACCTTATCATTCGGCACATGATAAATATATCCAGGATTATCATACCACCCATAAACCGACCGTGATCGGCAAGCGAAACACCTTTACCGCACAACGCAAGAACGGTGAAATTTTCCCAATCGGCCTTCAGGTTACGGAAGGAAATTCAGCAGAGGGAAGGTTTTATACCGGGGTAGTGCAGGATCTGAGTGAAATAAAGGCAACCGAGGAAAAGCTGGAGCGGACCGACGCTCTGCTTAACGCCTCCATGAAAATATCTTCCAGCGGATTTACCGTTTTTGATAAAGATAAGCAGATTGTCGAGGTCAATGACGCGCTGTGTCGCTGGCTGGGGTATAGGCGGGAAGAACTCCTTGGAATGTCGCTGGAAAAACTCCTGCCAGCGGGTGAGATGAAATCCGCAGATGAGGATGCGGAGAAAGTCTTCACGGGTGAGGCGACCTCCATTCATGCGGAAGAGGAATTTCTTAAACGAGGTGGTGCAAAGGTGTGGGGCATGTTTTCTGCGACAGCGGTCAAGAATTTAGAAGGCGAAGTCAACTTTGTTGTTGCGCATATCATTGATATCCAGCAACAGAAAAGACTGTCTATGAGGCTGGAGGAGTTGCAGTCGTTCCAGGCCCTGATCACGGAAAACAATCCGGATCCGGTTTTTGTCAAAGACGAAAAATTCCGTATTGTTTACGCCAATCCTGCCTTTCTGTCCCTTTACCCGGAAGAGACACGGGACAAGGTGGTTGGCTATACGACTTTGGAAGAATTTGTCCCGAAAGAAGTCGACCTGTTTCTTGAGCAGGATAGAAAGGCTTTCGAGGAAGGCAGGTCTGAAATCATGGAAACCATAAGTTTCCCTAATGGTGAACAACGGACCTTGTTTACCACCAAAATCAGGTTTGAAAATGCCAGTGGGAAATCCTTCATTCTGGGGGTTTCCCGGGATGTGACCGAGCGGGAAACACTTATTAAGAAACTGGAAAAATCCAACAGCGACCTTGATCAGTTTGCCTATATTGCCTCCCATGATCTGAAATCTCCGCTTAATGCCATTATGAAAATAGTTGGCTGGCTGGAGGAAGACTGCGAGGATGTTCTGCCGGAAAGCTCGAAGGAACATCTGGAACTTCTGAAAAGCCGGACAGTCAGGATGGCGAAGCTGCTGAGTGACCTGCTGAGTTATTCCAGAATCAACCGGTATGAGTATGAAAGCGAGCCGGTTTGTCTGGACCAGATGGTTGCCGATATCTTTGGCATGCTGGACCATCCGGAGGGCTTCATCTGCACCGCGCCGGAGGTTGGAATCGAGATTCCGAAAGCGCCGCTGGAAATTGTGTTGAGAAATCTGATTTCCAACGCCATCAAACATCATGACCGCGACAACGGTGAAATTTTCGTTCACTACGAAAGTCTGCCCCAAAGTCATTTGATTTCCGTTCAGGATGACGGGCCTGGCATCCCGCCTGATCTGCAGCATAAGGCGGTGGAAATGTTCCAGACCCTGAAGCCGAGGGACCAGGTTGAGGGCAGCGGCATGGGGCTGGCAATCGTGAAGAAAATTGCCGAACATTACGGTGGATTTCTGGCCATCAAATCTGATGGTCAGAGCGGGACCGCGATAGAGGTGCATTGGCCCAGAGCGGCCGAATCTAATTTTAGCCTGGAGAAGGAAAATGGACGCTTCAACCAAGGAAGTTACCTTGCTGTTGGTGGAAGATGACGATGTGGACGCCATGAATATCGAGCGCGGGTTTCGGAAAAAACGCATCGCGAACCCGATTGTACGGGCTCATGACGGTGTCGAGGGCCTGCATCTTCTGAAGAATAATACGGTCATTCCACCCTATATCATCCTTCTTGATCTACAGATGCCGCGCATGAACGGGTTGGAGTTCCTGGATTATATCCGCGACGATCCCGAGTTGCACGAAAGTGTGGTTTTTGTACTTACCACTTCGCGGGCCGAGGAAGACATCAATGCCAGCTATAGCAAGCATATTGCCGGGTATTTCGTAAAGGACGAAACCCATGAAAGTTTCATGAAAGTTATCGATGTGCTGCAGGGCTACTGGAAGATCGTGCATCTTCCCGAAAATTGAGACCAGTTTTTAAAATCAGGGTGCCATAATAACGATGAATATTTTATTAGTAGATGACGATATCGTGGACCGCGAACATGTCAAGCGTACTTTGAAGCGAACGGACGCTCAATGCGAGGTTGCTGAAGCAACTACTGTGGAAGACGGCCTTAAGCTTTTCCATAAGCAACATTTTGATGTTGTTCTTCTTGATTATAAAATGCCCCAGCGGGATGGTATAGAAATGCTTCTGGAGCTGCGAACGGTTCCAAAAGAGGTTTCCACGGCGATTGTCATGATGAGTAATTCCGAGGACGAGGAAATCGCGCAGGAATGTCTCAAGGCCGGCGCCCAGGATTTTCTGGTCAAGGGCGAAATCAACGCAACCCGGCTCCGGCGGGCCATTCTCAACGCTCAGACGCGGTTCGATCTGGAGCGGAAGCTTTACGACAGCTACAGCAAGGTCAAGGAACTGGCTGAACAGGACAGCCTGACCGGCCTTGCCAATCGTTACATGTTCGACGAAACCTTGAAACTGGCGCTGGCCAATAACAACCGGAAGGAACATAAAGTTGCCCTTCTGTTGATTGACCTGGATAATTTCAAATATGTAAATGACACCCACGGACATGACGTGGGGGACGAGTTGCTTAAAAAAGTCGTCGACCGGATTCAGAAAAACCTGAGGGGAGAGGAGCTGTTTGCCCGCCTGGGCGGTGATGAGTTTGCCATCATTCTTGGCAATCTCAGGGACACCCAGCATGCCAGCAAGGTTGCCCAGCGGATCCTGTCAGCCATGGGCGCACCTTTTGAGATTGGCCCCGCGCAGGTGAAAACGGCCCCCAGCATCGGTATAGCCATTCATCCGGATGATGGTGCCAGCTCGGAAGAAGTATTCAAATTTGCGGATATTGCCATGTACCGGGCCAAGAAACTTGGCAAGAATCAGATCTGCTTTTTCGAACAGGAAATGCAGGAACAGTTTTCCGTCCGCTACGACATCGAGCACAAGCTTCACACGGCCATCGAAAAGGACATGTTTGTTCTCCATTACCAACCGATCGTAAACCTTTCGGATGATCATGTCTGCGGCTTCGAGGCCTTGGTGCGTTGCACCTTTGATGATACGATGAGGAGCCCCGATGTCTTTATCCCGATTGCGGAAGAATCTCGCCTTATCCTGCCGATAGGACGTTGGGTGATCAGGGAAGCCCTTGAGCAATTGTCGCGCTGGAACCAGAAGACGCATATTCCCCTGACCCTGTCGGTGAATATTTCACCTGTGCAACTCACCGACCAGCATTTGCCGGACTTTATACGGAAGCAGCTTGAAAAAAATGGTATCCCGCCGGAGCTTCTTGAACTGGAACTGACGGAAACGGCGCTTCTCGATAATACACAGGGCAAGCGGGATGTGATCGAAGAGCTCCACGGGCTTGGATGTCGCATTGCCCTCGATGATTTCGGGACTGGTTTCTCCTCGGTTTCGCATCTTCAGAACTTTCCAATCTCGACGGTCAAGATCGACCGTTCACTGATGCCGGGGATTTCGGAGGAATGCCGGTCGCGGTCTCTTCTGAGGGGCCTGTCGGCCATGGCTCATTCTCTTGGGCTGGCTATTGTGGCGGAGGGGATTGAGACCGAATACCATCTTTCCTTCTGCCGGGAGATGGGCATACACAAGGCGCAGGGCTATCATCTGGGTCGCCCCCAGCCCATTGAGGAGTTGGAGGAGGGCCTGTTGGCCGGGAATTCTTTGGCAGGTCATATCCCGGTCAGTCGGAGAGCGTAACATATCCTCCCCGACGCGCCCCAGTATGCGCCGGGTTGGTATGGGGTGAACATTTTTACCAGATGTAGGGAAATACCCGGTATTTCACATTTTTCATATAGACGCGGTATTCTTCGCCCCGGCGTTTCAGAAGCTGGCTTTCCTCATAGGGAATAAACAGCAGGAAGGTCAGGCCGATCATGGCCGTCCACATCAATTGGCCCATATGGGGGTGGATCAGCAACCCGCCGACGCCTGCTATCATTGCCCCCTGGTACATGGGGTGGCGCACACGGGCGTAACTGCCTGCCATATTGAGCGGCGCCACATCATCTGCCGAATGGGACAGGGCTTCTGCATCGACGCCGACAAAAGCGCGAAGGGCGCCGAAGGTGAAGCCTTCGAGAAATGCGAAAAAGCCCAGTAACGACAAACATACGCCGGCAAATCCAGCCCAATAACCAAGCTCGAGCGCCGGGCCGGGGACTGGTTGATGTAGATAATAGACCGCCCACCAGGTCAGCGTTGACACGGTGATGAAAACCCGCCGTTCAATGCCGGAGCTTTTTGGCGAACCATAGACCATCCTTTTGAAGAATGGCAGAACCATCAGGATGTGGACGAACACCCAGATCCCGTAAAGCGCCACATTGTAAATATAATTCTCCACCGGCGCCGCGGCGTCATAATGAAATCCATAGATCAATGAGCCGAAAACGCTCATCAATCCCAACAAGGCAAACAGAAAATATAATGCAGACATGATAACTCCCCTTATTTATTATTGGTTGCGCATTGTAACACAATAAGGGGGAACTACAACTATACTGAATGGGATATGAAGACCTGCTGACGGGCCTTACATTCAGGCAGAAAAATACTCTTTAAGTGGCAGGTTTTTCGCTTCTTTCTAAAGCGGTTTCTCAGCCCAGATGTTTCCTGAAAAACTCCATGGTTCTTTCCCACGCCAGTTTGGCATCCTTTGCATCATAACGGCTGGTGGAATAATTATGGAAGCCGTGGTTGGCGCCTTCGTACATGAACATTTCATATTGTTTGCCATGTTGTTTCAGCGCCGCTTCATAGGCCGGCCAGCCTTCATTGATGCGTTTGTCGAGACTTGCCAGATGGATCATCAGCGGGGCCTTGATGTTGGCGACCTCGTCAAGCGGGGCCGCCCGACCGTAAAAAGGCACAGCCGCGGCAAGGTCCGGCACCCGGGCGGCCAGCAGGTTTGACACCCCGCCGCCGTAACAGAAGCCGACGCAGCCGACCTTGCCGGTGCAGTCCTTCCGGCCCTGCAGATATTTCACGGCGGCGACAAAATCCTCGAACATCTTCTCGGGGTCCCGTTTGCCCTGCATGGTCCGGCCGTCGTCGTCATTTCCGGGATAACCGCCGAGGGGGTAAAGAGCATCCGGCGCCAGCACCTGATAGCCGCCGAGCGCCGCCCGGCGGGCCACATCCTCTACATACGGATTAAGGCCCCGGTTTTCATGGATCACGACAATGCCGGACAGCTTGCCTTTTGCATCAGCGGGTCGCACATAAAGGCCGCCCATGGTGCCGGCCCCCATGGGGGAGGAATAGGTAATCCGTTCGGCGACAATCCGGGGATCACTATCCGGCACTTCCTGGGCGCTGGCGTAATCGGGCATGACGCTATCCAGCAGCGCCGCCATGGTCACCCCGCCAACCGCATAGGTGCCGAGCCGGTTCATGAAACTTCGCCGGTCCATGTCTCCGTGGCAATATCCGTCATAAAGATCATAGACATCCTGTGGGGGTTTCAGTTTCATGGTCGTCTCCTTTCAAAAATGGCTCCCCCTGAAAAATCAGGGGGAGGGTGGTTTTTTACTCAGGTACTGGAAAGCCGCGGGACCGCATCAGCGGGGCGACCTCGGCATCGCGGCCGCGGAAGGCCCGGTAGGCATCGGCCGGGTCGACGGAGTTCCTGACCGCGAACAGATGTTTGACCAGTTTGGCGGCCAGCTCTTCATCATAGAAGCCGCCCGGGGCATTGGCAAAGGCTTCGGCCGCATCGGCGGTCAGCACCTCGGCCCACATATAGCCGTAATAACCTGCCGCATAGCCTTCGCCGGAGAAGACATGGCCGAACTGGGGCGTGCGGTGGCGCATGACCAGCTCTTTCGGCATGTTGAGTGCGGCCAGCGTTTCCCGCTCGAATTTATCAGGGTCGATACCGGCCGGGTCCATGGTGTGAAGCTTCATGTCAATGATGGCCGAGGCCAGATATTCGGTGGTCTTGAAACCTTCATTGAAGGTGGCCGCTTTTTTGATTTTGGCCACAAGTTCGGCCGGGATCGGCTCGCCACTTTCGTAATGGACCAGATAGTTATTGATGACCTCGTCCGTGGTCAGCCAGTTTTCCAGAAGCTGGGACTGGAATTCCGTATAGTCCCTGACCCCGCTGTTCAGCGTCGGATAGGCGACACTGGAGGACAGGGCATGCAGGGCATGGCCGAACTCATGGAAATAGGTTTCCGCATCATCCCAGGAAATCAGTACCGGCTCACCGGGCGCACCCTTGGTGAAGTTGCTGTTGTTGGAAGACAGCACCGTTTCCTTGCCGTCAAAGGTGGTGTGGCTGCGGTAGCTGTTGGCCCAGGCGCCGGAACGCTTGCCCTTGCGGGCGAAGGGATCAAGATACCACAGGCCGATATGCTCGCCGGTGTCGATATTGGTGACTTCCCAGACTTTCATATCAGGATGATAAACCGGCACCGAGCCATCCGGCACCGGGGTGAATTTGAACTTGAACAGGCGGCCGGCCACATGGAACATGGCGTCGCGCAGCTTGTCCAGTTGCAGATATTGTTTCACCTCGTTGGAGTCCAGGTCATATCTGTCCTTGCGGACCTTTTCCGCATAATATCGATAATCCCAGGGCTCGATGGTAATATCGGCCCCTTCCTGATCTGCAATGGCCTGCATGTCGGCCACTTCTTCCCGTACCCGGGCGATGGCGGCGGGCCAGACGGCCTCCATCAGGTCGATAGCCCGCTCCGGCGTTTTTGCCATGCGGTTTTCCAGCCGCCACTGGGCATAGTTGTCATACCCCAGCAGCGCGACCCGCTCATCCCGTAGTTTCAGGATTTCGGAAATGATGGCATTGGTGTCATGTTCGTCGCCATTGTCGCCGCGGTTGTAATAGGTGCGCCAGACCTTTTCCCGCAAACCCCGCTCGTCCGAGAAGGTCAGGAAAGGATCCATGGACGAGCGGGTGTTGGTGATCGCATATTTTCCGTCCTGGCCGGCGGACGTGGCGGCTGCTTTGGCTGCATTGACCACAGAGTCCGGCAGGCCGGACAGCTGATCGGCTGTCAGGAAATGGACGTAATTTTCCTCATCGGCCAGAAGATTGTTGGAGAAATCGGTGTAAAGTTCGGCCAGTTCCTTGTTGATGGCGGCATAACGTTCCTTGGCCGCCCCTTCGAGGGTGGCGCCGTTCCGGGCAAACCCTTCATAGGTCAGGAGAACAACCCGCTGCTGGTCCGGGCGCAGGTTTTGCATTTCCTCGCCTTCATAAACGGCGCGGACCCGGGCAAAGAGCTTTTCATTCTGATTGATTTTTGACTGGAAGTCGGACAGTTCCGGCACCAGCTCTTTTTCAATTTCCCGGAATTCCGGGCCCGACATATTGTTGCCCCAGATGCCCCAGTAGGAGAACATCCGGTCCAGCGGCTTGCCGCTACGTTCCAGGGCAACGATGGTATTATCAAAAGTGGCCGGTTCCGGATTTGCCGTAATGGCGTCAATTTCCGCCAGTGTGTCGGCCATGCCTTTGCGCAGGTCGTCTTTCAGGTGGGGCAGCATCTCGGCCATTTTATCGAAGGCGGGAACACCGCCGTATGGGCCGGCCCATTCAGCCAGCAGCGGGTTCTCTGCGGCAGCGGCCGCCTCAATGGTCTGTTCAGTGTCTTTGTTCATGGATGTTTCATTTGAATTACAGGAAACAAGGCCCAGCATTAACGGCAGCAGGGCCAGGCTTTTGAGCCGGGTGGACGTCATGACATATCCCTCTTTTATGAGTTGTTTATATTATGAACTTTACCGGGCCCGGGGATAGTGGTCAATCTCTACACAAGGGAGGACAATAAAAAAGGAGGCCGGTGGGGGCCTCCTTGGGAATAGCAGAAGGTACTCGGTTAGTGCGCGAGATATTTCTCCGCTTCCAGGGCGGCCATGCAGCCCATGCCGGCGGAAGTCACTGCCTGGCGGAAGATATCGTCGGTCACATCACCGGCGGCATAAACTCCCTCGGTACTGGTCCTGGTGCTGTCCGGTGCGGTGATTAGATAGCCGTTGTCTTTCATGTCCAGCTTGCCTTTGAACAGCTCGGTCGCCGGGGCATGGCCGATAGCGACAAACAGGCCGTGGACCGGAATTTCCCGGGTTTCGCCGGTTTTGGTGCTTTTGATGCGCAGGCCGGTGACACCAAGCGGATTTTCGTCGCCAAGAACCTCGTCCAGGGCGTGATCCCAGATCACCTCGATTTTTTCATGGTTCAGCAGGCGGTCCTGCAGGATCTTCTCGGCGCGCAAGCTGTCCCGGCGGTGGATCAGGGTCACCTTGCTGGCGAAGTTGGTCAGGAACAGGGCTTCCTCAACGGCGGTGTTGCCGCCGCCGATCACGGCCACTTCCTTGTTGCGATAAAAGAAACCGTCACAGGTGGCGCAGGCGGACACGCCGAAGCCCTTGAATTTTTCCTCGCTCGGGTCGCCAAGCCAGCGGGCCTGGGCGCCGGTGCAGATGATCAGCGAGTCACAGGTATAGGTCTGGCCGCTGTCGCCTTTCAGGGTGTAGGGTTTTTTCGAGAAATCGACGTCGATGATATAGTCGGCGACCATTTCCGTACCCACATGTTCGGCCTGTTTCTGCATCTGTTCCATCAGCCACGGGCCCTGGATCACATCGGCAAAACCGGGATAGTTTTCCACGTCGGTGGTGGTGGTCAGCTGGCCGCCGGGCTGCATGCCCTGAATCAGAAGGGGTTCAAGCATGGCGCGCGCGGCATAAATGGCGGCGGTATATCCGGCCGGTCCGGAACCTAGAATAATAAGACGTGAATGCCGTGCTTCTGACATCTGGGAACTCCCTGTTAAAATAATTCCAAAGTGTATGGTAAGTTATTTAGGGAAAGGTAGACATATTGTCCAGACCTTTCCCTTTTGTGGAATAAAGTTTGATCAGGTTTCCGTCGAAACCCGATCGGGCCGGCTTCAGCGTCCGCTGCCCAGCCGGTTTGGATCGTCGACGAATTTAAGCTCTCCCGTCGCCTCGACCGTGCTGGCCTGGGGTCCCTGATCGCTTTCCTCGCTGTCCACAACGACTCTCACCGCACAGCCTTCCGTCAGGGCATTAAACCCCTCTCCGATGACGCTGTTGCGATGGAAATAGATTTCCCGTCCGTCTGTCAGCGAGATAAAACCATAGCCTTCCTCGGGCAGAATCCGGCTGACACGGCCCTGGGGAGGCATGTCGTGATGCTTGATTTCCCCCCGAAGCTTGCGGGCATATTCTTCCAGCTGCCGGGCCATGGCATTGAAGGCGTCATTGAGGGTCGGCAGCAGTTCTTCATGGCGCTGGTGTGTGCCGGGATCCTTGCTGACCACCAGTTTCTTGCCCGGAACATTAACCTCGATGGTGACATGAAATTCATTGCCCTTGACGTGGTGTTTGTGGTTCTTGGAGACAATTACTGTGGCATCGGTCATATGCTGAAAAAAGCGTTCCAGCTTTTTACTTTTTTCCCTGATCTGCTGTTCCATTGCCGGGCTGGCGTCAAGGCTGTCGAACACGATCTGAATGGGCTGTTCCATGGTTCTGCTCCTTTGTGTTTTTACCACTTTCCGACTCTGATGTGGTTATTTCATTGTCCTAGGTCAAGCTTTGGTGCTTTCCTTTACTTTTATCATAGTACGGGACAGGAGCAGGCGGGATCAAGCGGCTTTGCGGGTGTCGCCAATCAGAACAAGATTATCCAGGAACTGCAGGGCGCTGTTCTGCCAGGAAAAGCTCATGGCATAGTCGCGGCAATATTGCGGGGAGATTTTCAGGGCACCCTCGACGGCCTTCTTCAGGTCGTGGTCCAAAACACCGGCGCCACTGTCGCCGATGACGTCAATGGGGCCGTTGACTGGATAGGCGGCAACCGGCACACCGCAGGCGAGCGCTTCCAGCAAGACCAGCCCGAAAGTGTCGAACCGGCTCGGGAACACAAAGACATCGCCCAGGTTATAATATTGAACCAGTTTCTCACCGAACTTGGGGCCGGTAAAGATGGCGTCGGGATATTTTTTCTTAAGGCTTTCCAGATCCGGTCCGCCGCCGATCACCACCTTGGTGCCGTCCAGCTCCAGATCGAGGAATTCATTGATATTTTTTTCCAGCGACACCCGGCCCACATGGATATAGACCGGGCCTTTCAGGTCCATGACCCTTTCATTTAGCGGCCGGAACAAATCGGTATCGACCCCGCGGGTCCAGTTCATCAGGTTGGTGATGCGGAAATCCCGGAGTTCCTGTTTGACCGCCTCGGTGGCGACCATGACGCCGGCGGAGGCATTATGAAACCAGCGGATGACTGTGTAGCTGACGCTGCGGGGAACGCGCATTTTCTGGTAAAAATAGGTCGGGAAATTGGTGTGGTAGCTGGTGGTGAAGGCCAGATTTCCCCTGATGCAGACCCGGCGGGCGGCGCAGCCCAGCGGCCCTTCGGTGGCAATATGGATGGCGTCCGGTTTTTCCGTTTCCAGATAGGCGCGGATTTTCCGGGCGGCAAACAGGCTCAGGCGCACTTCGGGATAGAGCGGGTTGGGCAGGGTAAAGCAATCGGCCGGGGTGATGAAGTCGACCTTGTGGCCGAGGGCGTGACATTCTGTCTGCAACTGGGTCAGGGTCCGGACGACCCCGTTGACCTGTGGCGGCGCGGCGTCGGTTACAATCAGGATCTTCATCAGGCCACCATGGTTTCCATATCTTTGTCTTTCGACTTTTTGCTGTCCTTGCGCAGGTTCAGCATGCTTTTGCGTTCTTCGGCCCAGTTGATGATCTCGAAACTGCCGTCCGTATTTTCCACCAGCGCGGTGCAGCTTTCGACCCAGTCGCCGTCGTTCATATAGACGATCTCGTCGATCATCTTGATCTGGGCATGGTGTATGTGTCCGCAGATGACGCCGTCCAGGTCCCGCTTGCGGGCTTCCTGGGCGAGGATGTCTTCAAAGTCGGTCATGAACTTGACTGCATTCTTGACCTTGAGCTTGAGATAGGCGCTGAGCGACCAGTAGCCAAAGCCCAGCTTGCGGCGGCAGAAATTATAAAGATTGTTCAGTTTCAGCGCGGTCTCGTAAGCCCAGTCGCCGAGCTTGGCCAGCCAGCGGGCATTCAGAAGCACGCCGTCATAGGCATCGCCGTGCACCACCAGATATTTCTTGCCTGTGGCGTCCTCATGGATCACTTCGTTGACCACTTCGATGCCGCCGAAATGATCGCCCAGATAATCCCGGAGGAATTCATCATGGTTGCCGGTGACATAATACATGGTGGTGCCTTTACGCACCTTGCGCAGCATCTTCTGGACCACGTCATTATGAGCCTGGGGCCAGTACCAGCCCTTCTGCAACCGCCAGCCGTCGACGATATCGCCGACCAGATAGATGGTGTCCGCGTCATGATATTTGAGGAATTCGAGGAGGAGTTCCGCCTTGCACCCCTTGGTGCCCAGGTGAATATCAGAGAGGAAAAGCGACCTGTACTTCCGTCTGTTTTCTTTCAGCAATGAACAATACCCTTTTGCTTCATACAGGCACTCTATATCAGGCGAATATGACTCTCTGCCTAAGCTTTTATGTCATTCTGATGACAGGCTTTTTTCCGCCGGGGTTTTATTTGATCGGGGCAGGAACAGGGTGAAAAGGGCGGCGATCAGCAGCATGGCGCCGGAGGTGAGCAGGCAGGCCGTGAGCCCGCCCCAGCCATAAGCAAGGCCCGAAAGAAGGGTGCCGACAAGGCGGCCGGTGGCATTGGCCATATAATAAAACCCCACATTGAGGGCCACATGGTCGCGGTGGGAATAATTCAGAATCAGGTAGCTGTGCAGGGCGCTGTTGACGGCAAAGACAATGCCGAACAGGGCCAGGCCCGCCAGCGCCAGGATGGTGAGGTCAAGGCCGGTCTGGCTTAAGGCCACCATGAGGAAGGGGATCAGCGCCAGCAGGACGATCCAGAACAGGCCGCGCGGGTCGTTACTGTATCGCAATATGCCCGGGGCGCCTGCCTGGACGAAACCGTAGCCGATGACCCAGGCGGCCATCAGGGAACCGACGCTGGTGAAGCTGAACCCGGCCACATCATAGAGGAACAGCGGCAGGCCGACGACAAACCACACGTCCCGGGCCCCGAACAGGAACAGCCGGGCGGCGGATAATATGTTGATGTCGCGGCTTTTTGACAGGATCGCCGTGAATTTGACTTTGGCCTCCGATCGCCCGAATCCGGCCGGCAGCACAAAGGGGCAGAGGAGCAGGATCACGGCCAGCACCGCCGCCATCAGATAAAGGGACATGGCATAACCCAGCAGGCTCAGCAGGAAACCGCCGAGGAAAAAACCGATGCCCTTGAGGGTGTTTTTGGAGCCGGTGAGCAGCGCCACCCATCTGAACAGGGTGCCCTCTTTTTCTTCCGGTACGATCACTTTAAGCGCGCTCTTGGCGCTCATCTTGGTGAAATCCTTGGCCACCCCGGCGAGGCCCTGGACCAAAAGCACATAAAGCACGGAAAAGTCCCGGGCCCACAGGGGATCCAGAAGCGACAGCAGCATCAGCGCCGTAACCTGCAGCGCCAGTCCCAGATAGAGAGTGAAATTGAGCCCCAGCCTCTGGCCGACCCAGCCGCCGGTCAGGTTGGTGACGATGCCGCAGACTTCATACAGCAGGAACAGGGTGGCGAGCTCCAGCGGGCTGTAGCCGAGGGCATGGAAATGCAAAAGCACCAGCATCCTGAGCGCGCCGTCGGTCAGGGTAAAGCCCCAATAGGCGGCGGTAACAACGGCATAGTTGCGGATGGAGGACATTTTCGCCCTTTAAAGAGTGTCGGCGACGAGCCGGGCAAGCTCGCCCATGCGATTGACATAACCCCATTCATTGTCATACCAGGCGTAGATTTTCACCTGGGTGCCGTCGACGACCATGGTCGAGAGCGCGTCGATGATGGAGGAGCGGGGATCATTGACATAATCGATGGACACCAGCGGTTTTTCCTCATAGCCGAGGATGTTTTTGAGGTTGGTTTCCGACGCTTCCTTCAACAGCCGGTTGACCTCTTCCGCCGTGGTCTCCCGCGCCACCTCGAATACACAGTCGGTGAGCGATCCATTGAGCAGCGGCACCCGCACGGCGAGGCCGTTGAGCTTGCCTTTAAGTTCCGGATAGATGGTGGTGATGGCGGTGGCGGAGCCGGTACTTGTGGGGATCAGCGACATCAGGCCGGAACGGGCCCGGCGCAGATCCTTGTGCGGCGCGTCGACCATCACCTGCGTGTTGGTTACATCATGAATTGTGGTGATGACGCCGTGTTTGATTCCCAACTGCTCCTGGATCACCTTGACCACCGGGGCCAGGCAATTTGTCGTGCAGCTGGCGGCGGTGACGATATGGTGCCGGGCGGGCTCGTATTGATCCTCATTGACGCCCATGACGATATTGAGGGCATCGTCCCGCACGCCCTTCACCGGGGCGGCGACAATGACTTTTTTCACACCCTTGTCGAGATATTTCTGTAGCTGTTCCGGTTTGCGAAAGGCGCCGGTGCATTCCAGCATGATGTCGATGCCGGTGAGGTCCAGGCTGTCGATATCGTCATGGAAGCTCATGGGAATGACCCGGCCCGCGGCCATCAGGGTCTTGTCCTCGAAACGCACATCCTGGTCCCAGCGGCCGTGCACGCTGTCATATTCCAGCAGGTGGGCGGCGGTCTCGGCCGTGCCGTCCTTCTCATTGATCAGGCAGAAGTCGAGGTCGCGGTTCAGTTCCGGACGGTCGAGCAATACACGCAGCAAAAGCCGGCCCATGCGGCCAAATCCATTGAGGGCGATGCGGGTCATTATTTCTTTCCCTTTACCTTTTTGAGGTCTTTTTCAATGCTGAGGCAAATCTCGCCCGAGCCCTGGCAGCAGTCCTCGACCAGGAAGCCGAGGAATTTTTCAAGCTTCTCATAGTTGGCGGTATAGATGATCTGCCGCTGCTGGCGCTCCGACGAAATCAGCCCGGCCTGCTCCAGCGCCGACAGGTGATAGGACAGGGTCGAATTGGGGGTCCTGAGCTTGTCCGCCAAAGTCCCGGCATTCATCCCCACACGCCCCGCCTTGACCAGAAGGCGGAACAGGCTGAGACGTGTTTCCTGCGCCAGCGCAGACAGCATATTTACGACAGTTGATTCTTTCATAATTTTATATTTCCAGAAATATAGAAATATGGCAAGAGGGAAAGGGTTGTGTCATGGAAAGTTCATGGAGTGCAGGAGGGATATCATTCCCGTTACTTCTTCTGTCGTCGCCGCTCTCCTCATCGTCATTCCCGCGGAGGCGGGAATCCAGTCCTGCAGACTTTAACAGTTATTCTGGATTGTTTTTCTGTTGGGACCGGAGCAAATGTAGCGCTTCTTCCTTTTCTTCCGTCGACATGACTTCATTCATTTTAAGATAATCGCCGATACTGCGTCCCCGGCTGTCTTTGGCGATATTATCTGCTCCGGCTTCGATCAGGATTTTAAACAATTCCAGCGAGGCATTTTCCGCCGCATACATCAGGGCGGTTCTTTCCCGATATTTGACTGTCTCGTAACGGCAATCGGCCACATTCCTGCGTGGTTCAGCGAAGGGATTGTCCTCTCTTTCAGGAATCTCCAGCCAGGTTTTTGCATTGGGGTCAGCGCCCGCAATCAGTAGAATCTTTACAGCTTTACGTTGGTTCATGTGAGCCGCGGTCATGAGGGCTGTTTTTCCAAAGCCGTTCCGTTGGTCCGGGTTGGCTCCTGAATCAATCATGAAGTTCAAGATTTCAGGATGATCAACAACGTTGAGCAACGGAGCTTCCCACGGACTGTTGACATCGGCGCCTCTGGTAATAATCTCCGTCAGGATTTCATTTGGAGCACTCGCACCAACGGCCATGTTTAGGGCTTTGTCATAGCTGAACTGCGAGATTTCCTCTTTTTCATGGTAAAACATCCAATAGTTGAGATGTATTTTATGAGCAAGCTGAATGAAGTCATCGGCATTGGCTGTCCGTTCGTTCATTCTGTCTATGCTCTCAAGATAATCCCTGTAGGTGTATAAAAAGGACCCTTGGGGGGCGCTGATCGAACGTAAACGAAAAACATGATAGCCTGCCCATTTGTGTGCGACCTGTTCATTAACGTTGTAGTTTTTGAGGTAGTAGAGCGCGAGTTCGTCTATGGCCTTTAATGAATGTTTCCCCAGCATTCTGTAAGCGCGTCGATTAAAAGAATCTTCCATGGACCAGAGAAACTGGAAGGGCTCAAAATTCCAGTGTCCTGTCCCTGCCCGTACTTCCTTGGAAAAGTTTTCTGTGTTCCAACCGACTATTCCTAAAGGATTATTTATGATTTCCCAAGGTTTAAAAAAGCTGTCATGGAAGGCTTGCCGCTTTCTCCATTTCAAATAATAAAAGGGTTTTGATGATCCTCCTCCACATGCGTCGCGAATTCCGGTAATATGGCGGGTCGCTTGCTGTAGGAAATTCATTGCACTAAGATTGTAAGGATTCCCGGCCAGTTCTTTAGCATCTCCCTTTACGGCGATGATACATGTGGCCCTGGGGCGCATATCAGAATCATATGCCAGAAGTATTCTGTCTGATTCACCAAAATCTGTTACCAGGACGTCAACATAGAGTCTTCCCTCATGTTCACGAACCTTCATGGTGTCCAACAGCCTGTATGCTTCTGTTGCTGCTGTTGCGGCCCGGCCTTCCGATGGATGATTGTGTGGAACCGATTTCGGTTCTGAGTTTAGTATTCTGTCATAGTTATTGCGGCGGACCCATTCTGGATTGGGGTGTTTCAATTCTTCGGGGGAAAGCTGCAGATTTTGATACTGGGTGCGTCGTTCACTGGTGAGCTTAAATAAGCGGAAATAGTAGCGATAGTTGACGGAGTTGTTTCCGCCGGAACGAAGTGCGTATATATTTTCTGTATCACCATCCCCGTCGAAATCACCGGTATAAGCGACGGCAAATTCGTCGGCCTCTTCAAAGCCCGGCACAGTATTGAGGGGCTGAGATTTGATTTCCGGCATTTTTTCCGTGCCCGCGGGAACAGTGTCAGCGGTATAGTAGCCGTCAAAATAGCTGGATCTGGCTTCAAATTCATACCGGGCGCACAACTGCTCGCTTCCGGGAGCCACATGGATCAGATGGGGCATGAACGGCGCCTTGGGCCAGGCAGTCACAGATGTGCTTTGCGCCGAAGCCCCCGAAAACTGGAAGCACATCATGGAAAGAACGGCGATTGAATGGAATAAAGTTGAAGATCTCATTTTTCCCCCAAATTTGATTTTCAAAACTTTGAAATAGAAACATATCAAGATTAGCCTGTAAACAAAAAGTGCGGCTAAAATTTGATATCTACTCTGCTTTTAAATCAGGCTCGCTGTTCTAATATGTACAAAATCGGAATTCCGGGAAGAGAATGAACCATGACCAGAAAAGCACACTGTTGTTGCGGGCCTGAGGCCCGAAGATATTCCGACCAAAGAATAAGAATTACTTCTTCCCCAACATCTCCCCATGATAGCCGGCTTCCCTCAGGACCCGGTGGGCCTCGGTGCGGGCCGGGTGGCTTTCGTCATGGTGGGGCGTATGGGCCTGGGCGCGAAAACCGGCCACATAGTCTTCGGGCATGTTATGATGCAACGCGCCCGCCAGCACCAGATGCAGGTACCAGTCCCAGGGCAGGAGATCTTCTTCCCGATGCTCGTCGGGGGCAATATAGGTGCGGCAGGTAATGCTTTCCTGACCGCCCACCGTCCTCACCTCAAAGTCGTCATGGCGGTCATAGCCGTAACCCTTGCCCTCGAAATGGTCGAGCATGGGCTGGTCGTCGAGATGCAGCTCGAACAGGGCGCCGATGACTTTGGATCGTTCCGCCTCGAAAATGGTCGCCTTGCCCGACCGGTCCTGGCCGATCTTGGAAAAATCAAGGCCGAAACCCCCGGCCGTCGCCACCTCGAGAAAGCGGGCGCTCGCACAGCGGGCCTGAAGCCTGTGCGGCAGCAGGTTCGATCCATAGGCGAAATAGGTAAAGCGGCTCATGTGATACAGATGGGGATCGTTTGCCAAAGGGTCAAGCGGCTTCCCCGGTCGAACCGGGCAAAGGCATTTATTTGTATATTAACCCATATATTGTATATTAGATCATGAAGTAGTGTTGATGAGTTCAGGCGCGGCAGGTGTGTGCGCCGTACCAAAGTGGATGTTATCCGGTGGTTACACAGTCCAATTTCAAGATTTTTCGGTCTTTCGCCAAGGAGCTGATCCGGCTTCCCACCAAAAGCGAACTGATCTGGTATGTGGCCGAGGAAGTGGTGAGCCAGCTCGGTTTCGAGGACTGTGTCATATACGAATATGATCCGGCAAGGGACCTGCTGGTCCAGGTCGCCGCCCACGGCGACAAAAAGGCGCCGGACCGTACCATTATCAACCCCATCATCATACCCATCGGCCAGGGGATTACCGGCCATGTCGCCAAAACCCGCAAGAGCGAAATCGTCGCTGATACGACCAAAGATGAGCGCTATATTGCCGATCTGCGCCATATGCAGTCGGAAATAACCGTCCCGATCATTGACGAAAACCGGCTGTTCGGCGTGATCGATTGCGAAAGCAGCCAAAAGGCTTTTTTCAGTCAGGAACATCTTGATTTTCTCGAGACCATTGCCTCGATTCTGGCGTCCCGCCTGTCCCAGTGGGAAGCGCTGGAAGCCCTTAGAGAAAGCCAGCGGGCCCTGGCGGAAAATGAACAAACATACCGTTCCCTGTTTCAGATGTCGGAAGACCCGATGATGTTGCTGACCGAGGAGGGTTTTGTCCTGTGCAATGAGGCCGCAGCGGCGGTATTCCAGTATGATTCACCGGAAGAGATGCAGATGCTTCAGCCTTACGAGGTATCGCCGGAAACTCAGCCCTGCGGGACACTATCCACCACGAAAGCGGAGCAGATGATTCAGATTGCCCTTCAAAAGGGGTATCATCGCTTTGAATGGATGCATCAGAAAAAAACCGGTGAATGCTTTCCCGTCGAGGTCACTCTGTCGAGCGTCCCTTTTCTGGGAAAAATCGGCCTGTACTCGGTTTGCCGGGATATATCCGAAGCCAAGAAGAACCAGCGCGCCATTGCCGCAGCCCTGGAGGAAGCCCGGGCCGCGAACCGGGCCAAGTCCCGGTTTCTGGCCAATATGAGCCATGAACTGAGAACGCCGCTCAATGCCATCCTGGGATTTTCGGATGCGACGAGACAGAATGTCCTGAAGCAGGATATTTCGCCGCAATATATGAAATATGCCGAGAATATTCATTCCTCGGGCGCCTTTCTGCTTGACCTGATCAGCGACATTCTGGATTTGTCCGCCATCGATGCCGATGAAAGAAAGCTGGAAAAAGAGAATGTGGCGACAGGCTGGATCGTCTCGGAAGTCCTGTCGGTGATGACTATTCTGGCCGAACAGAAGAATATATCCATCGAGACGGAGACCGGAAAGGCGCCCCCGACACTCTGGTGCGACAAGAGGGCCATTATCCAGATTATTGTTAATCTCCTGTCCAATGCGGTAAAATTCAGCGATCCCGGCTCAGGGGTTTTGCTGAAAATTGAACAAGGCGACGCCATGACCATCTTCTCGGTCACCGACAGCGGCAGGGGGATCGCGAAGGATAAAATCGGCGAGGTCATCAAACGGTTTGAGCGGGGCCATGCCGATCCCCAGATTGCCCAGGAAGGTATTGGCCTCGGGCTTGCAATCGTGGATGCCCTGGTCAAACTGCATGACGGCACAATGGATATTCACAGCGAGACCGGCAAGGGTACCCGCATCGTGATTTCCCTGCCCACCTTATCCGGTTGAAGCGAGCTCCATAAACCTTTCGCCCCGTTCTTCGAAGTTTTTAAAGCCGTCATAGCTCGGCGCGGCGGGGCTGAGCAGGATGACGCCGCCGTCGGGCGTGATCTTGCGGGCGAGGCTGACCGCCGCCTCCAGATTTTCCACCCGGTGGACCGGACAGTCCGCCCCGGCAGCTTCAATAGTATCCGCCAGCCGGTCGCCGGTCTCATAGGCCGTGATCAGGGCATGAAGGCCGAGGCGTTCGATCACTTTGGCCAGTTCGGTGAAATCCTGTTTTCGGTCCTGGCCGCCGGCAATCAGCGTCACTTTATGCCCGGCCAGCGCCTCCAGCGCCGCCATGCTGGCCTCCGGCGTGGTGGAAATGCTGTCATTGATATAAAGATGCGACCCTGTTTTGGGCAGTTTCTGCAGCCGGTGCCTAAGACCGGTGAAGCTTTTCGCCGCCTCGAAACATTTCTTCAGGTCGAGCCCCAGCACCTCGCAGATGGCGAGCGCCGTGCACAGGTTCTCCCGGTTGTGCCGTCCCGGCAGGGGGAATTCCTCCAGCAGGCCGATCACTTTATGACCGTTAACCAGATGGGGCCCCTGCAGGTGGAGCCCGTTCGGGTCGTTGAACCAGTGCACGTTGTTGTAGCGATGCACCAGCTTTTTGGTCAGCGGGTCGGCATGGTTGAGCACCACCTGTGAGTCGGCAAACTCCACCAGCCGTTTTTTATCCCGGTAATAGCTGTCATGTTCCCTGTGCCACTGGATATGTTCCGGGAACAGGTTGATCAGCACGGCGATGTCCGGCGCGTGGCCGAGGTCCGCGGTCTGGTAGCTCGAGAGCTCGATCACATAAAAATCGGCATCGTCTTCGAGGTCCAGCAATGGCACGCCGATATTGCCGCCGAGCAACGCCTTTTTGCCCAGTGACTTTAATATATGGTGCATCAGGGCGCTGGTGGTGCTTTTGCCGTTGGTGCCGGTGATGGCGATGGTTTTTCCTGATTTGTGCCCGGACTTATGATTGGCGAACCAGATGTTGGTGGCCGAGGTGATGTTCACACCTGCTTTTTTGAGCGTTTCCACTTCCGGCCTGTACAAGCTGATGCCTGGCGACTTGACAATGACATCGAAGTCTTCCGTATGGTCGAGCAGTTCCGCCTCCGGCAGGAAGGCGGCCCCCTCCGGCAGATGTTCGCCCAGGCGGTCGGCAATCACCGTCAGCGGTTTATCCGGGAAATGCTCGCGCAGATATTCCAGCACCGAATGGCCTTCCTTGCCCAGTCCCCAGACGGCGATCCGGGCGCGCTCAAGCTCCTGCAAAGTCATCCAGAAGATCCTTATAGTCAGGGGGGAGCTGATGATGCGGGCTCATTTTCAGCGCCTCTTTCTCAAGCGCCTCCGGAGCAAGGCCCGGCTCACTGATCTCGGCCGCGAGCTTCGGCACGAGGCAGCTTTCGTTCCAGTCCGGTTGCAGGCTGAGGCATTTCATGATCAGGCGGCATTCGGCGATCTCGCCCACACATTCAAACGGTTTGTGGCCCTCAAGCCCGCAGAGCTCGCGGAAGCCCGCTTCCTGGGCTTCGTCATCCAGCATGTCGCGACCGAAAATATCGACAAGCTTTTCCCTGCCGACGAAGGGGGCAAGGGCGAGGTACACGAACCGGCATTTAGGGCAGTCGCAGCACCAGCCGTATTTGCGCACGCCCTCATCAATATGAAAATTGCGGTTGCAGCTTTTGAACACATCGAAATATTGGGTCGAGCGGGCAAAGAGGCAGGCGATACCGGTTTCGCTTAAGGGACGCAGAAGGGAGAAATAGGTCAGGCCCTCAATCACATGGGCCTGCAGGTAGCCGGTGAAATCCCGCTCGAACTCCAGCGACTTTGAATATTGGTGATTAATTTCCAGCCCGTTCCAGGTCATATTGCCTTCATTGGCCGACTGTTCGTTGGACATGACAATATGGTCGTAACCGTACAGCACCGCGCCCGCCGCCATAATAAAAGACAGAATGCCGGTGATCGGCACATGGCCGTTCATGGCGCCCTTGTCGTTGAGCGCGAACAGCCGGGCATCAAGCTTGCGCCGCATGAGAATCGGGTTGTCGATGCCGGACCGTTCCATCACTTCGAGGATCGGCCGGCCCGGATTGACCGCCAGCAGCCGCTGCGGGCGATTACCGTATCTCAGGGCCTCGATGCTGACGATGCTGTCCTTGCCGCCGCCCACCGGCACCGCATTCATTTCGGGAAGTTTCAGATGGGAGGCCGTGGGAGTTTTATCGGTTGTGACCGGGAAATTAATTCGCTCGCGCAGGTCAATATCATTTTCTACGGCAAACTCACCAAGTCCCATCAGGTAGAATTTTGTAAAGAAGTCCGCTTCTTCTTGGGACAGCGGGTCGGTATTCACCTGCATGGTTGCCGGGCACCAGGCCTTGTAATAGCTGATGCCGGCGGCCAGGTGCAGCTGGCGGAACAGAGCCTCCAGCACATTCGTTTCCTCTGCTGTCAGGTCGGCTTTTGCGCCTTCGAAGGTGATTTTCTCGACAAAGCTGCTGCCGTCGTCAAAGCCGTAGGCAAGTTTCAACAGCCGCGCCTGCGGATCATAGGTAAAGCTGTCGAATATGAATGTTGCGGGTGATGACATGGGAATCTTATCTGATTTTTTCCGGGCAAAAACAAGGCCGGATAACAGGGGAAAAGTATTTTTCCCGGATCAGCGGCTGACGATCCGGTCCTGCGGAAAGGTCAGCACGATGGTGGTGCCGCGGTTGAGGCGGCTGTCCAGGTCGATCCGACCGCCGTGCATCTCGATCATTTTCTTGACCAGGGCAAGGCCGAGGCCGGTGCCTTCGATGGTGCGGGTCAGGTGAGGGCTGGACTGGGTGAAGGGTTCGAGAATATTTTCCTGGTCTTCTTCGGGGATGCCGACGCCATTGTCCCTGACCATGATTTCAACATCACCCTGCGGGGTCAGGTCCGCCCTGACATCAATCTCGCCGCCGGGCGGGGTGAATTTGATGGCGTTGGATACCAGGTTGAGCAGCATTTGCTTGAGGGAACGCCGGTCGGCCATCAGGTCGGGCAGGGTGTCAGGATAGCTGCAGGTCAGGGTGAGATCGCTCTTGGCCAGTGAATTCCTGACCATATTTTCCACAGTCATGATGACTTCCACGGCATCGACAATATCGTCGCAGAGCTCGAATTTCTTCGCCTCGATCTTGGACAGGTCCAGAATATCATTGATCACATTGAGCAGATGCTGTCCCGCATCTCTGATATCCGTTGAATAGTCCTTATACTGGGGGATGTCATGGGGGCCGAGCAGTTCGTCGCACAATATGTCGGAAAAACCGATAATGGCGTTGAGCGGCGTGCGCAACTCATGGGACATCAGGGCGAGGAATTCCGACTTGGCATGGTTGGCCTGTTCGGCTATTTCCTTGGCAAGGCGCAGGTTTTCAGTCAATTCACTCATCTGCCTGGTCTGCTCGTAAAGCAGGGCTTCCCTGAGGGTCGTCGGCGCAATCCTGGTGACCTGGATGATACAGTTGTTGCGGCCGTCATGCCCTTTTACGGGTTTGATGGTGATGGAATGGGGCAGGGGGGTACCCTCTTGTTTTTTGCCGGTGGTTTCTTTCTGCACCAGCGGCAGGGGGGTGAGGTTCATGTCCGGGGACAGAATGGAACGGATTCCATATTGCAGGGCCGCGTGGATGGAGCGGCCGAGCTGGGTTTTTTCCTGGCCCGGGAACAGGTCGTTGATGGTCGATCCCGCCAGCGGCGGGCAGGGAAAACTGTAATAGTCATGAAACCAGTCATTGACCGCCAGCACCGTTTTCTCCGGCCCCAGAAGAATAACGC